>JALONP010000020.1 GCA_025454875.1 Bacteroidia bacterium
TGCAGCTTTAAGTTTTAAAACTCCAATTCAATTATTGGAAAATATGTATGTTTGAAATTATACTTTTAACTGGCCCAGAAAACGGGGAAGCTTACAATTCAAGAGATAATAAAGGGGCAAAATCTTGTTGTTCTTCTTGTAATCCCATTATCATATTCGAAAACTAAAACCAATGTAAAGGTTCTGAAAACCGATTATTTAAAAAAATCACTTTACATCACTCCTCCTTCTTTCTACTTATTTCCATTGAATTATGATAATTTTGTAAAAACGATTGAATCAGCCCAATTCATTCCATTGTTGAGTGAGGATCTTAATTTGAAAGTATATTATAAAGAAGAAATGGAAGGTATTGAGTACGCCAGAACAATTTACATAACAAAAGTGTAATCATTTGAATTCAAATTAATTGATCTTCAGGAGCGCATGTAGTAAAACCGACTTAATGACTATTCCTGCAAAACGAATAGAAAATGTTTACAATATTTTTGTACTGGACTATAATAAACAAGTAAAATTGATTTTGTGTATAACAAGACTAAAACGGGTTCTAATCTTAATTATAGGTTTGAATTGCATTAAAGTGGTGTTAATATAAACTACAAATTATTAATTGGAACATAATATTTTGATTGTCAATCATCTAAGAATAAATACAACACCATTGTAATGGTATGCAGAGGCATGCGTTAGCGCTTGCAATGAAAAGCCCGCATGCCGCGCAGCGGCAGCGTACTTGTAATGGAAAGCGCGGCCGCGACCCGATTTATCGGGTTGCGGCAACGCCCAATTGCACCCAATATTTATACTTGGTGAATGATGGTTACACTTGCTTTACCACTTTTAAATAGACCTGCGGGATTGGGTTTGTGAATGGTAACCTCCACCCTGCTTTGGCTAAAGATGGTAAGAATGCGGCTCAATAATTTTTGGGCAACCACCTCGATGAGTTCTTCGCGCTCTGCCATGGTTTGCTTGGCAAGATTGTACAAAATTTCGTAGTTGGTAGCCTCTTCTAATGCAGAAATTGGAATGTTGAGCGTACGGGTTACCAAAATATCAACTTCAAACACTGCACCTAAAACTTGCTCTTGCGGATAAACGCCATGGTATCCGAAAAACTGTAAGCCTGTTAGTGTTGTTGTATATTGCATATAGATTCGGTATTATACTTTAGGGAAGCAAGGTTATTGGTAAATGCCTCGGATATACAAGGTCTAAATCAATAATAACTTACAACCAACTTTTTCAAAAACACAACAAATAACCTACTTTCGCAACACTATTAAAACCAAAAAATATGAGCAGCGCAAAAGCCACTCCAACCAACGAACAATTTCACAAAGCCAATAAGCCCGATCAGTACAATCATCCTGATTATTACCTAGCTGATGAGTTACTGACTGAAGAACAAAAAATGGTTCGCAGCATGGTTCGCGATTATGTAAAAAAAGAGCTGTCGCCCATTATTGAAGATGTAGCGCAAAAAGCCGTTTTCCCTTACCATATTGTGAAACAACTTGGAGATTTGGGCTGCTTTGGCCCTCAGTTACCAATTGAATACGGTTGCGGAGGGATGGATTATATTACCTATGGAATTATGATGCAAGAATTGGAGCGTTGTGACTCTGGTGTACGCTCTACTGCATCGGTGCAAGGGAGCTTGGTAATGTACCCGATTTATAAATTTGGAAGCGAAGAGCAAAAACACAAATACTTGCCAAAGCTTGCTAAAGGCGAATGGCTGGGTTGCTTTGGATTAACTGAACCTAACCACGGATCGAACCCTGCGGGCATGACAACCAATTTTAAAGATGCGGGCGATGGCAAACATGTGATATTAAATGGCGCCAAAATGTGGATTTCGAACTCACCTTTTGCCGATGTAGCTGTGGTGTGGGCAAAAAATGAGGAAGGCAAAATAAAAGGGATTATTGTGGAGCGCGGCATGGAGGGTTTTAGCACACCTGAAACCCATAACAAATGGAGTTTACGTGCAAGTGCAACAGGTGAGTTGGTTTTTAACGATGTAAAAGTTCCAAAAGAAAATATTTTACCAGGTGTTGAAGGGTTAAAAGGCCCTCTTACTTGTTTAAACAGCGCACGTTATGGCATTAGCTGGGGCGCTTTGGGTGCAGCTATGGATTGTTATGATACGGCTTTGCGTTATTCGATGGAGCGTGAGCAATTTGGAAGACCAATTGGTGGCTTTCAATTGCAACAGAAAAAATTGGCCGAAATGCTAACGGAAATTACCAAAGCACAATTGCTTACATGGAGGTTAGGTGTTTTGATGAATGAAGGCAGAGCCACTCCTGCTCAAATTAGCATGGCCAAACGCAATAACGTAGATTTAGCATTAAACGTGGCACGCAATGCGCGCCAAATGCTAGGTGGCATGGGCATTACAGGCGAGTATCCAATTATGCGCCATATGATGAACTTGGAAAGTGTGGTTACTTACGAAGGAACGCACGATATTCACTTACTTATTACAGGTATGGATATAACAGGTATCAATGCTTTTGTATAAAGTAATGTGAAACCTTTTAAGTAGATAATTTAAAAGACGTAAGTATTTTCTTTACGTCTTTTCTATTGAATAGATTAAACTTATGTATCAAATAAAATTTGGAACCGATGGCTGGCGCGGCATTATTGCGGCAGAATTTACTGTAGACAACGTGAAGCGTGTAGCCCAAGGAACGGCCGAATACCTCAAACAACAACACGCTAATAATTTGCATATAGTGTTGGGTCACGATTGCCGCTTTGCAGGTGAATTGTTTGCTGAAACTGTTGCACAAGTGATGTGTGCCAATGGTATTAAGGTAAGTTTGGCCAAAGGTTTTGTGAGCACTCCAATGGTAAGTTTAGGTGCCGTAAAATATGGTGCGGCTCTTGGTGTTATTATTACTGCAAGTCACAACCCGCCTGCTTACAATGGTTACAAATTGAAAGCACATTATGGTGGCCCGAGTAGCCCAGCCGTAATTGATGCAGTTGAACAACAAATTCCAGAAGCGTTTAACATGCCACTTGAGTCCGTTGAATCATTGCATGGTAAAGGAATGATTAACTATGTTGATTTGGAAACGCTTTACGTAAACGAAGTAGAAAGCAAATTTGATTTGCAAACAATTCAAAACAGCGGGATGGAGTTTGCTTACGATGCCATGTATGGTGCTGGACAAAACGCCATGCGCAGGTTGTTTCCGGATATCACACTATTGCATTGTGAAGAAAATCCGGGATTTGATGGACAAGCTCCAGAGCCCATACATAAGAACCTAAGTGAATTTAGTGAATTGATTAAAGAGAGTGAGGATATCGATTGCGGATTGGTTACTGATGGAGATGCAGACCGAATTGGTCTTTACAATAAAAAAGGAGAATTTGTAGACTCGCACCATATCATTTTGTTATTGGTGCACTATTTACATAAATACAAAGGCCTTAGTGGTAAAGTGATTACCACCTTTAGTGCTACCTCAAAAATTACCGACTTGGCCAAAGCCTATGGATTGGAAATCGAGATTACCAAAATTGGATTTAAGTATATCTGCGAAAAAATGGTTACCGAAAATGTGTTGGTAGGCGGAGAAGAGAGTGGCGGCATTGCCATCAAAGGATTTATACCTGAACGAGATGGTATTTGGATTGGACTTACCCTTTGGGAGTTTATGGCCAAAACTGGAAAATCGTTGGATGATTTGATTCAAGAAGTATATGATGTAGTAGGTAAATTTGCTATGGGGCGCATTGATCTTCACATTACAGAAGAACTGAAACAAAAAGTATTGGCCAATTGCAAGTCGGGCGCTTACAAAACCTTTGGAAACTATACCATTGAAAAAGTTGAAGACCTTGATGGTTTTAAATTTCACTTAACACAGAATGGCCTACCTTCAGAATCTCAAACGAAGGAATGGGTAATGATACGGGCAAGTGGAACCGAACCTGTGCTTCGAGTTTACAGCGAGTCGAATACCCAAGCTAAAGCCGAAGCTATTTTGGAAGCTTGTAAGAACACCATTATTGCATAATTGAATAGCTTACCACCAAGAGTTTAGCTATTTGAATCAACTTGAGTTTACCCAATACCTTTTAGGCTAGACTTACTATACCCAAAAGAATTGGTCTTTTTTCTTTTACAAACGGATACTTTTGGTGGTTGGATTCAGTGTTTTACAACAGGGGAATAGGAATAAAGCTATCACTAAACAACGGCTTTGTGCATGGATGAAGCAAGCCCTATCGATTCGCATGAGCCCCCTTTTAAAAATTAGATATTTAATAAATACAGTAAACCACTGTTTAGGTAAATCCAATTCGTAATCCAATGAATTGATGAGAATGGTTTAATAAACAAAAAGCGGGAACAAGTTTCCTTATTCCCGCTTTTTGTCATCGATAGCTGAAACCGATGTATTATTCTTTAGCGATGCGTTGAACCACCGATTCGTTACTTGTTACAATATTTACAAAATAAATTCCAGATCGTGCCGTACCTAATTCATCAATGATTAGTTGGTTTTGCCCTTGCTGTAATTCAACTTGTTTTTCAAATACCAACCTACCCTGCGCATCAGTTACTTTCAAGATCGCTCGCTCTGCTACTGATGAAGATATGAATACATTGGTAATATCAGCAAATGGATTTGGCGAGATAGAAGCCGTTAGCTTTTGGCTACCTGCTTGTTCATCTATGTTTATCACCACCGTTCTACTTATGGTTTTAGTACCATCGAAATCCACTTGAACCAAACGATAAAAGACATTTGGTGTAGGACGTTTTATTTTAGCAACCTTGGTATCCAAGTACTGATAATTGGTTTGGAGATTAGTTGTTCCGTTTCCTTTAACCTTAGCAATTACCTCAAATGTTCTGCCATCAACACTGCGCTCCAATTCGAAATAATCGTTGTTAACTTCGGTAGCGGTTGCCCATGTAACGTTTACATCATTTCGCTGTTTGGTTGCTGCAAAACTTAATAAGGTAACAGGTACCCCAACTCCAGTTCCACTTCCGATGGTAAACACATTGTTTGTTGTAACGCCAGTGATTGTTTGGTAAAATATGCTTGAACCACTTGCAACCGTTCCTGGTGAAGTTACCCAATCCGTATCATTGGTATTAAAGTAAGAAACAAATGAGTTATTGCGATTGAAGAAAGGCAACTCGTTTGCGGCAGTCCATCCAAAAGATATTGAAGCAGAATTAGCTCCTCCATTTGATTGCTCTATTACCCATGTTCTGTTCACAGCACCATTGGTATAGGCTGTATCAATTGGGTTGTACCCACTATAATTTGAAGTTACGCTATCAATTACCCTGAACTCATAATTGCTATTGTTATTGTTATCAATAATGCTTACTGGGTTGAAGGTACTGTTACCAACTGGAATATATACAGTATCTGATTTTCCGTAACCACCCACATTGTCAGACCTAAATTTACCGGTTCCATTTGTTGACACATAGCTTGCAGGAGAACCCTTTGATGCATAGCCTTGCCAAGCAAGCGTTAAATTATTAGACCCAAGGGAAACTATACCATTTTTTAATATGAGCGAATCTCCAACTGTTATCGAACCATTCATATTCACACCTGCAGGGTTATTGACTTCCAATTTACGGTAAAATGCACCAGGTATGGTTTGTTGAGCTGTTCCTGCAAGAATTAACTTACCACTGAATGCTGAAAGGTTTCCATCAACTGTAACGTTTCCAAATACGGTAAACTCAGTTGCATTGCTACCGAAACTTAACGTTGCTCCATTTTGAACTGTTAAATCCAATACCTGACGGGCATCAATAACTGATGGCATGTAACTCGCAGTGCTTGGAATGGTTACCCTTGAAACTCCTGTTGGAATGCTTGGACAACTCCAGTTTGCAGGATTGGCCCAAACCCAGTTTTGAGCACCAGTCCAAGTACCGGCTGAATCAGCTGTAACCATAATGGCTAGTGCATCAGAAGTATCAGCAGGACACACATTTGAAGTAACAATACGTTTGTACCAAATTGTATCAGTTAATGGAACGGGTGTGTAGGTGGCAGTATTATTAACTCCACTAGCTGGGGCAAAACCACTCATTGCACTCACGGTTGAACTTAACCAAGTGTAACTGTATGTAGTTGTATCGCCCAAACCAGGAGTGTTTGCTAAGAAGTCGGTTGGCGTGCTTCCATTACAAATAACTTGGTCATCACCCGTTGTATTGTTTCCAGCAGATAAATAGTTTACAACCAAAACAGTATCTAAACCTCTACAACCATCAGGATCAGTTGATTTTACAACATATCTGCCAGGGGTTTGAACAATAACCTGATTTGTTGTAGCAATTTCGGCAGCACTAAATTTGTACACAGTGGTTTCATAGTCATTATCTTCAGCATAAGCTGCTAAATAAAGCTCATCGCCATTAAAAGCAATGCTTTGGAAAGCCGACTCTCCACCGAATGAACTTCCTACTTGTTCCCACGTTGTTCCGTTGAATCTATAAACAGTTGATTGATAATTTTGGTTCTCATCAGAGAATGCCACGTATGGAACACCATTCTTAAATGTTAAATTGGTGAAGTAAGAGTAACCACCAAATGATGGGCCTACTTTGACCCAATTGGTGCCATTAAATTGGTATACAGAATTGTAACTGTCATCTTCTGCAATGGCAACATAAGGTGTATTGTTATCAAACACTAAACTATGATAACGAGCATCTTCTCCGCCAAATGAACTACCAACTTGTTCCCAAATGGTTCCATTGTACTTGTATACGTAAGTTTGATCATCATCTCCATCAACAAAAGCCACATAAGGCACTCCGTTGTGTATTTCTAAACTTTGGTACTGACAAGAATATTCACCAAAAGCATCTCCCAACTGCTCCCAATCAGCACCATTGTAATAGTATACGACTGATTTTCTATTATTACTCTGATCTTCGAATGCTACATAAGGTGTATTGCCATTAAAACTTAGGCTTTGATATTGAGATTCATCACCAAACTTATCGCCTACTTGAACCCAATCTGTTCCATCAAATTTATATAAGGAAATTTGGTAATCTTCATAATCACTAAAGGCTACATAAGGAATGCCCTCATTGATACGTAAACTTAAGGTTAAACCATCTATCCAACCTGTTTCGTTACCATCTCCAAAATTACTTCCAACTTGCACCCATGCACCTGAAGTGAGCGTATATACTGAAATTCTTCCATCATCATCAGCATCTCTGAATGCTACATATGGAGTGTTGCCATCAAAAACCAAACGCTGAACGGCAGAATATTCACCACCAAATGAACTACCAACTTGTTGCCAAACAAGTGAATCAGCTTTGAACCATTTGTAAGCGTAACCAGGCACTTGAACAACTGATAACATGTTGGTATCTGCACCGCATTGGCTTATGACATCACCTCGTGTAATAATATTAACTGCAGCAGCTGGTGTTTCTTCTACTTTGGCTTTAGTCATCATTGAGCAACCAATGCTATCGGTTACAACAACCGAATAAGAACCAATTGGCAAAAGACTTACATTTTGTGTGGTTGCACCTGTACTCCAACTGTAAGTATACGGTGAGGTACCATTGGATACAGCTAAATTGATACTTCCGGCACTTATATTCACACAACTAGGAGTGATTGTGCTCACAACTTGAGGAACAGGGCTGTTCTTTTGTTTTACATAAACCGTATCAGCCAATCTACATCCAGCAGGATCGTTTGTTCTTACAACATAGTTCCCTTCACGGTTTGTTGCCAATGTTGTTGAAGTACTAACGATGGAAGGAGCAAAATTGTATACAAAAGTTTGACCATCGAAATTTTCTTCATCAGAAAATGCAACATACGCAATCTCTCCATCAAAAGTTAAACTTGCACCATATGATTCACCAGTTTTCGGACCACTTACCTTTTTCCAATTCGTTCCATCAAATTGGTAAAGCATTAACACATAGTCATTTCCATCAATAAATGCGAGGTAAGGAATGGTATCTTTAAAGCTTAAGCTTTTCTCTCTCACTCCACTTTCTCCAAAATCAGAACCTACCTGTACCCAGTCAGTACTATCAAATTTATATACAACATTTGCATATGAATTCCCATCAGTAAAGGCAACAAAAGGAATACCATTGTTAACTGCTAAAGACAAACGCTCAGAATATGGACTACCAAACTCACTACCAACTTGAACCCATGCTGAACCATTGAACGTGAATACAGAAACTTGTTCATCGTTATCAGGGTCTGTAAATGAAACATAAATTGTAGTGTCGCTGATACTTAAATTTTGATACCTTGAATTATCTCCTCCAAATGAGGTACCAACTTGAACCCAAGCTGAACCATTGTACATGTAAACAGTGGTTTGGTAATCATTGTTACCATCATTAAATGCTACATAAGGTGTATTTACTTTAAAATCTAAACTTACTGTGCTCACATCATCACCAAATGCTCCACCTAATTGAACCCAGTCAGTACCGTTAAAAGAATAGACCATTACCTCATAACTATCTCCATCTACAAAAGCAACATAAGGTACATTATTATTAAAAGATAATTTTTGCGAATAGGAATCATCGTTACCAAACGAACTACCTAGTTTTACCCAGTTATTCCCATCGTGCATGTAAACAGATGTTTGGTAGTCACTATTCCCATCTGAAAGCGCTACATATGGAACACCGTTGTTCACTTTCACACTCTGGTCATAAGAGTAATTGCCTCCAAGTGGATCTCCTAATTGCTGTAATTTAAGCGAATCAAGTTCTATCCACTGGTATTGGTAACCTGGTATTGCGAATACACTCATATTGGCTGGACTTGTACCACAAGCAAATGCCGAATCGCCTTGAGCTATAAGCGTTGCTTGAGCTATTGGTGTTTCGGTAATGTTGGTTAATGCAGTTGCCGAGCAACCTATAGAATCGATTACTGTTACCGAATATGTTCCAATGCTTAGATTTGAAATATCTTCTGATGTTGCACTGTTGCTCCATGTATAAGAATAAGGAGCTGCGCCTAAGGTAACCGTTAAATTAATTGCCCCTGTACTCGCGTTGCTGCACGAAGTACTTGTTGCAATTGCGGTTGCAACAGGTGGCTGTATGCTTTGTTGAATTACTGTAACAGTATCCGATTTTAAACAACCACTCGCTTCCGTTTGTATTGCTACATAGGTTCCTGTTGTGTTTGCACTAAATGTTTCTAAATCGCTCATGTAAGCATCACCTAATCTGTATACATAAACCTGACTACCACTACCTATATAGGATACATACGGAGTTGCTCCGCTAAAAGCTATTGTTTGGTAATAACTGCCCTCACTGCCAAAATAATCACCTACTTTAACCCAGGCAGTTCCATCGTATTTGTGCACTACTGATAGGTTGTCGTTCCCTCCTTCACTTGATGCTACGTAAGGTAAGCCTCCATTAAATCTCAAACTTACATATGAATTCCCTGTACCACCAAATACTCCTCCACCAAATGGTACCCAACTAGAACCATTAAAACTGTAAACAACCAATCGTGAATTATTTGAATTATCGGCAAATGCAACATAAGGTACCCCTGCATTAAAGGCTAAACTTTGTGAAAAAGAATAATCCGCCCCAAAAGCCGCCCCTACAATTGACCAATTTGCACCATCAAATGCGTATACGGTAGTTTTGTAATTAAAACTCGGATCCGACATCACAACATATGGAATACCTCCGTTAAACCCTAAATTGTGACTAGATGACCAACTCCCTCCAAATGATGAACCTACTTGACTCCAGGTTGTTCCATCAAATTTGAATACAGAAACTTTGTTGCTATTACTTTGGTCTATAAATGCTACATACGGAGTGTTTCCATCAAAACTTAAACGTGCTACCCCTCCACTATTTCCAAAGAAACCACCTAATTGAGTCCAGTTTGTACCATCAAATTTATAGACGGCCATCCCTGAATTAGCAAAGCTATTGCATGCAACATAAGGTGTACCATTATTAAACACAAGTGACTGACCATAATCGCTGTTGCTACCAAAAGCATTACCCAATTGTTGCCAATTTAAACCATTATAAAAATAAACCGAATTCCTATAGTTTTCGTTGCCATTACTAAATGCTACAAAAGGCGTACTATCGTTCACGAATAATGAAGGGGTTTGTGTGGGAAAGCCTCCAATTGAATTTCCTATTTGTTGCCAATTTGTAGAATCAACTTTGTACCATTGATAAGTGGACCCTGAAACAGGATTCACACTTAGCACCGCAGGGTTGGTCATACAAATCAACGCTGTATCATCTTGTGCAATAAAATTGTCGGCAGTTGGTTTTCTTGCTTTAAGTACTTTTTGAGCACTTGCAGTACAATCAAAACTATCCGTAATTTCAACAGTGTAATAACCGACACCAACACTAATTAAATTTTGAGTGGTTTGGCCACTACTCCACAAGTAGCTGTAAGGAGCGGCACCGCCATTTACTGTTAAATTCAAATTGCCATCTAAACAACCCACCGCTGTTGCTGTGATATTGGCGGTAATGGATGGGGCATTCAATACACTAATTGTATCATAGGAGAAAGTTCCACTTGATGTCATTTCCTCCACTACATATTTACCAGCTGTGCTTGCAGTGAATGTATTTGTATCACTTACAATTTGTGGACCGAATTTATATACAGATAGTACGCTTGGGCTGCCTTCTTTAAATATGGCATTAGGATTACCTGATGCATCAAACACGAAACTGTGTTCGCCACCAAATTGACCTCCAAATGAACTGTCAAATTTTACCCAACTTGTTCCGTTATATGTGAATACTGAATAACTGTAACCATTAAATGGCACATTTCTAATTAATACATAACCTATTCCATTGCTAAATTTTATATCAGGTACACCAAAAGTACCAAATGAATTTCCAACCTTTACCCAGCTTGTGCCATTAAATGTATAAACCACATTCTCATTGCTCGAGCTTGCATCTGTAAATGCAATATAGGGCGTATTGCCATTGAAACTGATTGTAGGTTTGTATGTAGTACTATTATATCCTACACCCACTCCCGATCCTACTTGGACCCAACTGGTTCCATCAAACTTAAATACTTCTGTGCTAAAATTGTTGGTATTAGTGGTTACTACGTAAGCAGTATCTAAATTAAAACTCAAGGTAGGCACTAAGGAATTGGTAGGGCCAAATGCATTACCTACAGGAACCCAAGCGCTTCCATCAAACTTGTATGTTACAATTCTGCTGCTGCTATCGCCCTCAACAAATGATACGTAAGGAACGCCACCGTTAATAACCAAACTCCGAGAGGCAAAATTTAAATTTGAACTTACGTTGGTCCCTCCAACTGAATTTCCTACCTTAACCCAGCTTGTTCCATTATACTTATACACCGAGTTTCTTCCATTAGGATCTGTTAAATCACCAAATGCAACAAAGATTGTATCTCCTTTAATCGCAATTTTCTGATCAACCCCAAATGGAAGAGAAGCCCCAACTTGTTCCCAATCTACTCCATTATACCTTGACACAATAATATTGGAACTAATGGTATCCTTCATGGCAACGTACGGGACATTGCCTTTAAATGCCATCGATGGATAACTGGTATTCGAATTACCAAAAAAAGAACCAACCTGATACCAAACCGGGTTATTTACGTTATACCATTTATACGTATAACCTGGTTGTGCGGTAACTGATAAGTTTTGGCTTGTATTTCCACTTTGACAGATATAGGCTGTGTCGCCTTCCAAAATAGAAACTTGTGCTTGGCCAGCAAATACCAAAAGCAAACATAAAAGTGATAGATAAATCCCCTTTGGCAAAACGCGTGAACTGACCAAAATAGGATGGAGTAAATTTAGCTTCATGATTTTTTAATAAATTTAAGTGCAAGTATACGTCCAGCATATTAAATTAACATGAGGGTTTTCCCTCTCTCACATACAAAAATCCGTCATTCACAACTTAATGGTATGATTGATAAAACAGATTCTCAACAACCTTTTTAACAAAGAAAAAAACAAATAACCTTATAAAAATACCATAACCATATATAAGTAGCCGCATTAAAGTTTAGCAGGTATTATCCCATCAAATCAAAATGGTGATGGCTGGTTCATCATCGCTCTCATTCAAAACTCAACCAAATTGATTAGTTTGCGATCATTCAACTTACCTTATGCGTCTTAATAAATTTATCAGCGAAAGTGGCCTCTGCTCAAGGCGTGAGGCAGATCGGTTTATTGAACATGGATTGGTAACCATTAACGGACGTAAAGCTGCAATTGGTGATCAAGTAAATATTGGTGACCGTGTTCGTGTAAATGGACATCAACTTGAACCTAGGCAAGGTGACGAAACTATTTTTATTGCCTTAAACAAACCTCCCGGAATTACATCCACAACCGAAGAAGGTGTACGCGATAATATTGTGCAGTTTGTGAACCATAGCAAACGTATATTCCCCATTGGCCGTTTAGACAAAGACTCACAAGGACTCATTTTCTTAACCAACAATGGCGATATCGTTAACAAAATTTTGCGCGCTGGTAATAACCACGAAAAAGAGTATGTCGTAACGGTAAATAAACCACTAACCAACGAGGTAGTACAAGCAATGGCTAGTGGAGTTCCAATATTGGGCGTTACAACTAAAAAATGTAAAATCACACTCGAGAGTCCTACCGTGTTTCGCATTGTATTGGTTCAAGGACTCAACAGACAAATACGCAGAATGTGCGAGTACTTTGGATACGAGGTGGTAAAGCTTGAACGAATCCGCATCATGAATATTGGTTTGAAAGGCTTACAAGTTGGTGATTGGCGAGATTTGACCCAAGCAGAGATGGATACCCTTTACCAACTCACGGCTCAATCTTCATCAGAACAAACCAAACCAAAAACCAAACAAACACCTGCAAAAAAGCCAAACAACAACCCACAACGCGTAAACAAAGACAACCGCAACCGCAATAACGCAAGCCGCAATAAAGGAAAGAGCGGTTTTAAAAAACGCAGGTAACTGACACAGGAATTAAACAGATGGCTTTTATGTAAACGACTAGATTCAAAACAATAGTTGAAGTTGTTTTTGTATTTTGCGCCATAGTATGAACATCCTCCTCACCACTTTAAACGCTAAATACATTCACCTCAACCTTGCCATACGGTTGTTGTATAGCCTTAACAAACACAAGGAGGGTTTAGAATGGACCGAATTTACCATTAAAGAAAATCCAGAAGCCATTGCACAAAAATGTGCGCAGTACAATGTTGTGGCCTTTAGCTGCTATATATGGAATATTACCCAAACACTTGCTGTTGCTAGAGCACTCAAACAAATTAATCCCGAAATCAAAATCTTATTGGGTGGCCCTGAAGTAAGTTATGACTACGAAACATTTTTAACCTTACCTGAAGTAGATTATATTATTATTGGAGAAGGCGAAATTCCCTTTGGCCAATTTGTAGCGCAATACCCAACCATCGAAGGGATTCCCAACTTGGCTTATAAAAAAGATGGCCAACTGGTGTGCGATGCACAACAAGTTACGTTTGACGTAAATGAATTAGCAGGCATAAACCCATACGCATTTGATGCGCCTGATGCTCTTTACAACAAAGTATGTTATATCGAAACGTCACGCGGGTGTCCTTACAAATGCGAATTTTGTTTGGCAAGTTTGGATAACAAAGTGCGCTACTTACCCATTGATACCATCAAACAAAACTTGCTGTATTTAATGCAACACGGTCGAACCATTAAGTTCTTAGACCGAACGTTTAATGTTAAAAAGGATTTTACCATCGATATTTTTCGGTTCATCTTACAACACCGAAAACCCGGGCAAGTATTTCAATTTGAAATTACGGCTGATATTGTGCACCCCGATATTGTAGCATTTATTCAGCAAGAAGTACCCCCAGGTGTATTCCGATTTGAAATAGGCATCCAAACCGTAAACCAACAAGCAAACTTGCAAGTAAGCCGCAAGCAAAATTTTGATAAAACAAGTGGCGTTATCAAGCAACTCAATAATGTGATTGAAATGCACCTTGATTTAATTATTGGCTTGCCGCTAGATAGGTGGGATGATATTAAACACAGCATCGAATCTGTATTTGCACTTTACCCTCCCGAGTTGCAATTGGGTTTTTTAAAGTTTTTGCGTGGCACACCTGTGAGGCAAAAACACGAGCAGCATGGGTATGTATTTGACCCGGCTCCACCCTATCAGCTTATTAAAAGCAACTACTTAAGCGAATCGGAACTTAGGGCATTGGGTATTCTTGAAGAAGCACTCGAACTGTATTGGAATAAAAAACGTGCACTAAATACCTTGCGGTTTGCAGCCCAACATATTGGTATATTTGAATTTTTGCATGCATTGGGGCATTTGTTTCATGTACGCTACCATTTTCACAAGCATACCTTGTACCAAGTATACGATGCATTAACCGAGTTGGTTACCACACATTATGCGCAGCACCCACACATGGTGCAATTAGCGGCCATCGACTATTACCTGCAAGCCAAAATCAAACCGCAAATGCGGTATGTGCAAGAGGCCGAGCCCCCTTTTAAGTACGAACTACTCAACCGATTAAAGTTGCCGCACCAACAACGTAGGTATGCCGTATTGCCCATAACCTTTAACTGGAGTGTATGGGAACAGCACCAGCAAATTGAACACTTTCCATCATGGTTAATTATGGAGTACGATGGTGTATCGGCAGCACGCGTTTGCGCTCAGGTACCCATTGCTACTGCACAACTGGTGTAAAAAAACAACAACAATTAAATACACATCTGTACAATTAGTATATAGGGCTTGATTGTGCTCAGGGTACTCGGTGTATGTATGCAAGGGCATTTAATTTTAGTTGCTGCGCACTGTTTGTGAACTAAAATTTACCATTTATAAATTAATACATCTGCTATGGGAAACTGCGCTGCATCTTACACCCGTAATTGATCACAACAACCAATGAAAAAACTTTTTACAACTATTGCAATCGGACTTGCACTTTTTACCCAAGCTCAAAATTATCCAACCACTGGCTTGGTTGCTTACTATCCCCTTAATGGAACAGGAGTAGATAGAAGTGGAAATGACAATCATTTAACAGCAACGAGCGTAGCGCTAAAGCCTGGTTTAAAAAGGAGCAATGACTCTTCAACCTTTTTTAATGGTACGCAAAATTCTATTATGACAGGAAATGTAAGTGCAATTAACACCCAAACCTACACCATTTCTGCGTGGGTAAAATTGGATTCGTTGCCCAATACCTATGCTAATATTTTTGAAGGCGGTTCAAATAGCATTTACCTTAGGTTTTTAAAAGGAAGCCTAGGAGAAATTTCGGCACAATATGGGTATAAAAACACCTCATCTTCTTATCTTGGCGTATCACGAATTGTGATGAAAAAGGCCGAGGATTTTTTTGGATCATGGCATATGATAACCGCAGTTAGGGAATATACACTCGCATCAGAGTATAAAATAATACTCTACTTAGATGGAGTGGTACTCGACCAGTTTTCGATGCCTCAAACAGAACAAGTCGGTTTTGCTGGAACCAATGTAAGCGTAGGTGGCCGATCGGGCACTTCAACATTATCAACTTATGGTTGCATTCAAGATATATTCTTATACAATAGGTCATTAACCACTTTCGAAATTGAAGATTTGTATGAACTCAATAACGATTTTAATACCCAAGGCATAAGCCCCATTACAGGTAATTTGCAATCTTGTGGCAACACTTCAAAAACGATAATTCCTTCTGGCGTATTTCACAAAATTGCTTGGTTTGTAGATTTAGATGGAGAAGGAAAAGACTTTGAAAAAAAGCCCATAAGCGCGACTGATACCAGCTTCAGCATCACAAATAGTAGCATAACAGTATCAAGGCCGTCTGATTTTCCAGATGCGATTTACACTTACACAGTTGTTGGAGATGGCTATTTCCAAGATGGTCCTGTATCGGGATTTACAGTTACACAAGGTCCTTTTATCAATGGCACATTAACTTTAACACTCGCGAGTGATAGTCAGCTCACCATAGTTACTCAAAATATTCCCGAAGGCGTTCAGTTTCAACTCTTGTATAACGACACTCCTTTGGGGAATCCAACATTGGATTTAACTTTTACCAATAGCCCTAGGTTTGCAAGTGGTGTATACAAAGCAGTTGCTTCGCCTGGCGTTTGCAATATTATGTCCAATCAGGTTACAGTTTCTCCTTCAACTTCAATAGCCGAACAGCAGTTGCCTCAAGTGCATATTTATCCTAACCCTGTAAATACTTCACTCCATTTACAAATCAATACAACATTGCTAAGTGTAACCTTGTACACCATAAATGGAAAACCAGTACTAACCACTAATGAAGCACTAATGAATACAGCGAACATAGCTGATGGAATTTATTTTTTAATCGTGGAAACAACTGGTGGTGTTACTACGCAGAAAGTTGTTATTACGCACTAAGATCATAACCGCTACTCCTCCCCGCTCCTTCACAATTCTTGATGTATGGCGTTAAAAGCGCAAAACGTACAAAGTAAACTCCTGTAAAATCTGTGAACTTATCCATTCTGCGCATACGTATTTAATAAGCAGGATGAAAACATAGAAAAATGTGGTAAGAGAATACCATACGAAAGGACTTGCATGGAAGCGTAGGTTGAATAAAAAAGTCTTGACTACCCGAGGCATTCTGTAATTAAAACTTCTTATAGCTTATTCCTGATACAGGGCAATACTCATATCTGCAAGTTTGCTGAATCCTTTGTCAGCCGTCAATAACGGAATGTCTCAAAATTGAGTTGTTGCAGCAATAATACTACCCAGAAGTTAGCAAACATAAAATAGAGAACTATGACTAAAATAAAATTTATAAATCACGCATCGTATATTCTTTGCCATGAAAACATAAAACTTATTTGTGATCCGTGGATTGAAGGAACTGCGTTTCATGAAGGCTGCCGCTTGATAGAACCAACTAGGTTTAAGTATTCAGACTTTAGCGGCATAACACATATCTGGTTTTCACACGAACACCCGGACCATTTTAGTCCACCCAATCTCAAAAGTATTCCTTTGGAAATAAGGAAAAACATTACAATTCTTTTTCAAGAAACTAAAGATAAAAAAGTAATAAATTTTTGTAGAACATTAGGATTTAAAGACTGTATAGAATTGAGAAAGAACTGGTATGAACTGACCCCTTCTTTTAAAATCCTCAATTTACCGCATTCTGACGGAGACTCATGGATGTGTGCTAAAGTAGGGGAATACACAGTATTAAATATCAACGATTGTGTTTTGGAAGATGATAAACAGATATCGAACATAATATTGAAGACAAACTCAGAGAAGATAGATGTTTTGTTAACTCAATTCTCCTATGCCAATTGGGCAGGAAACATAGAAGATAATGAAACCCGAAAAAAATTTGCCGCACAAAAATTAAAAGAAATAGAAAGACAGGTATTAATATTTAAACCTCGATATACAATCCCGTTCGCTAGTTTTGTTTGGTTCTGCCATCAGGAAAACTTTTACATGAATGATGAAGTAAATAAAATTGATTTTATATATAATTTCATCCAAGAAAAACTTAATACTAAGCCTATTGTATTATTTCCAAATGATGAATGGTATATAAATAAGGAACATGATTCAATCACATCAATAAGCAAATGGGTTAATAGTTATGATTTAAATGTTGTTATTGAAAACACGATTGAACCATCCTTAATTGAAGGAGCGCAATTGGTTAAGTTAGGAAACAACTTCATTGATAACCTAATAAAAAACAATTCTAAATGGATGAAATTCTTCTTAAAACCAAGCAGTATATTTATTGATGACCATAATTGCTCTTATAAACTCTCTTTGCAAGGTTTTGAAAGAGCTGATTTGAATCAAGAAAATTGCGATATATCAATGAGCTCTGATTCATTACAATATTGCTTCAAATTTTTATGGGGAGGTGCAACTACAAGAATTAATGGAAGGTATCAGGTTCCAAAAAACGGTCGGTTTTACAATTGGAAATTGTATTTTCAAATCTCAGAATTAAATAATCATGGGGAAAAATTTGGTTTGAAATTTATACTTGTAAGCCTTTATAGAAATTTAAGACGAAAGATATACGTTCGCTAGCAGTATCTACCCAAAAGTGACGGTTCAGTAGTTAAATCAAACTTTGTGCTTATTTTATATTAAAGTGCTTTAAAATCAATTCACTGCCTCGCGAAACGAAGTTCAACTTAGCTAATACTTTAGCATTTAAAGTAATTTTGAATATGACCTGCTCAACATTTATTGCCGTTCTAAAATCACACTAACAAGATATTAGCGCGAACGGGGTAATTAAGTTAGCGCACGAGCAAGATGCTCGCGCGAACAGGGGGAGAATATACCTTTCTTCTGCCCCCCATTCTCCATTTTAATTACACCCAAATTCTTTTGAAGTTGGAATGCGATTAGGAAAGTATTGTTTTAAATCAGGTAGTACTTGTTCTCCTGCTTTTTCATACGCAACTAGTAAATAATAAAGCGCCACCGCTACCGCGCGAGTCCTCTCGCGTGGTTTCCTAAATTATCTGATCACTTTCCAATCATACATTATATCAAGAACATCAACTCCTCTAAGTAAACCTGTCTCTCCCGCATAATCTAAAGCACTGCTGTATAAATAGTCATTGGGATAAGAAACATATCCAGCTTCCACCGGATTGCAATGTATGTAGTTTATTTTCTCCTTAATTGCTTCCGAACTCCATAATTCTATTGGATGGTTATCATGCCTCCAAAATTGGAAAGATGTCGTATTGGACGTTTTCTGTCCTGCTTCCCTGAATTGCTGTAACATCCATTCTTTTCTACTTTCCCCCGGATGATTGGTAATTGTTTCAATGAGCTTTCTACTGCTAAATCGCTTGATATCACCCAACACTGCTTCTGGCTTGAAAGGAGGTGTAACGCTAAAAACCAAGTGAACATGATTACTCATAATACACCAAGCAAATACCTGCATTGACTTTTGTTGTATTGCAAATCGAATTGAATCCAATACAATGTCTTTATATTCATTCCTAGTAAAAACATCTACCCAGTTCACTACTGCAAAACTTACGAAGTAAACCCCGTTCCCGCGCATTTGCAATGCGTGGGCTAAAAACCAAACCATTACATTCTCCGTTCACCCGAACGTCTCGTTAGTGTGGCACTTATCTTCAAAACTAACTTATTTTCAATTCCAACACACCACGTTCAATACATATACGAGCAAGATGCATACAAGAACGGGGGAACATGAGAAAAACTAAACTATCGAATACCACGCGAGAGGACTCGCGCGGCAGCGGGGGGGATTAACCCTGATATTAAACAGCATACCATTGTTGATTTTGAACAATACGGTATACAATGGGCTTATTTTGAAGCTTGGCAAAAGCATCAACGATTTATAGATAGATCCAAAAAGATTTGGGACTTCACCGTTAAAACTGGTTCTGTTTTAGCGTTTATTCTCTCTGCTGTTAAAGTTATCGAACTCTTTAGTAAATAAACTACAAAGCCCAACCAAGCTTTATTTTCAGTTGGGCTTTGTGTTTTTTTGCTGTTCTATTTAACCACGCGAGAGGACTCGCGCGGTAGCGGGAGGAGAGGACTCGCGCGGGAGCGGGGTGAACTCAAAAAAATCTTGTAATAAATAGAGTAATACAAAGTAGTCCTACACCGTATAATAATGTAGTGAGTGTATTTATTCTTTGAACTATCTCTCTATGACTATCAGTCTTTAAATATGGAATGAACAAATGGTTTATATTTCCAAAATCGACACTTAAATACTTTCTAAAATTAGTACTTTCACCTTTTAAGGCAAACTTCAACTTGTGGAAAAGCCAACTGCGGCATACCCCAATTAATGCAGAAACTAATAAGCATATAGGTAATATCATAACTACTGTAGTTCTTTAATTATTTGTTGAGTGGCGGGTAATGAATAGCTACCTGCATTTTTAGAAACGCTAGTATTATCCGTTGGAGCAAAACCAGTAATATTTGGACTTGGCATTGCCTGTCTTGATCCCATTGAAGACAAATCAATTGATAAGCTAATATTTCCAGTTACAAAAGTACCCGCTGTTATAGAAAATAATTCAATTTCAGTAGACGAAGACGCATCTGTTGATGCTGACCCATTAACAACACTTAACGAACCGTCAACTGTTGCCGTTCCTTTAGTATCTATACTCGTACCCATTTGTGCAATTCCATATGCATAAGATCCATTAAATTTCGGTTCTCCCCCGACTTCATTTTCTCCACCTTGCTCAGAAATTGTTGAAGATATTAAAGGTTGGCTAACTCCAGCAGTACCCCCAACACCTACACCTAATACTTTTATCTGTAATCCTGCAATAAGCCCCGCCTCAACACTTGATGACAATTTAATAACTGGCTGTTCAGTATTATTAGTAGCAGAATTGCGCCTTGCTATATCTTTAATCAATGCATCCTTCTTCATCGCTGCCTGTTGTTGATTATTTCTGTTTGTTTGAATTTCTTTATTAATCACATTCATATTAAAAGGCCCTTCGCGTTTGGTGCCATCAATTGCTGTTTGACTTTCCAAGCCGTCAACATCCACTGCCATAATAGGAGTATTACTTGCAAACTGATATGGAGTGTAAAATGGATATTCTTTTTCTAGTGGGTCAGTACTTAAAAACTTCCCTAACCTTGGATTGTAAATCCTAAAACCATAATCATATTCATTTCCTGTTCCATAAGTCTCATCATCGTTCTCTTTACCATTGAACCCAAACCGATACCCTGCCAAATCACCGGTTATTTCTTCCAGTTTTATATTGTCTAAATAAAGGGTACGGGTACCGCTGCCAGTATTAATGGTTACCCTTAGGGTGGTGCTTGTACTGTTGGCTACAAAATCCAATTGTTGCACTCCGCTTTGCCCAATGCTGCCACTTACAATGGCTGTGCCATTATAACCCAATATGGCAAGGCCAATAGTGCCTGCATTGCCTACATCAACAGTAAAGGTTAACCTATACGTTTTACTGGTTTGTGTGGTAAAGTTACGGCTTACACTGGCAGTGCTGTTGGTGGTACTGTATTGCAAACTGTTGTTGGCAAACGTTCGGGTACCATTGGTTGCTGTCCAATCATTTAACTCAGCAGAGGTATTAAACTGGTTTTGTGCAACCAGCACCTTGTTAAGTGTTTCTTTGTAGTTAAACATGCGTTGGGGGTACAACAAAAACAATAACTTATCAAACCTTCACCACCCATCCAAATGGGTCAGGTATTTTTGAAGTTCGAATTTGCTCTAATTCTGAATACAATAAATTGGAAATTTTACGCTGTTCAACTGGCGGCAATTCCATTCGGTTTCCGTTATTTGTGATGGAAGCAATTTTGGCAATTAAAGCTGCTGTTCCAGTTCCAAAAGCATCATTCAGCAAACCCTTCTGATGCGCGTCTGCAAGTTCTTGTATGCTTATTTTGCGCTCTTGCACCTCAATGCCTTTGCTGCGTAACAATTGAATGCATGAATCGCGGGTTACACCTTCCAATATGGTTCCATCAAGCGCAGGAGTCAACACCGTATCGCCAACCACGAAAAATAAATTGGTAGTACCCGACTCTTCTACGTACTGATGCTCCGCACCATCGGTCCATATAATTTGGTCGAACCCTTGCTGTTGTGCTTCCAATGTAGGCAACATTGATAATCCATAATTACCTGCAGCCTTAGCGGTTCCAATGCCTCCATCAAATGCACGCACATACTTTTGCTCTACTTTAACATGAATAGGCTTTGGGTAATAACTGTTAACAGGGCAACAAAAAATAATAAATGAAAAGTGCCTTGACGGACGAACTCCTACAAAATCGTCTGTAGCAAACATAAACGGACGCACATACAATGCACTTCCTTCTTTGGTTGGAATCCAGTTTTGGTCAATGCTTACCAAGGTGCCCAGTCCTTGCATAAATAAATCGTAAGGAATGGTTGGCATAGCCATACGCTGTGCCGATTGGTTCAATCGTTTCCAATTATCAGCAGGCCTAAACAATTGCGGTGCTCCTTGAGTATCTTTAAATGCCTTCATCCCTTCAAAAATGGATTGCCCATAATGCAAAGCCGATAAAGATGGTGATAGACTAATTTCGCCATAAGGCAAAATTTGAGGATCATGCCACTGCCCATCAGTACAATCTACTCTAAACATGTGGTCAGCGAAAATGGTACCGAACTGTATATTATTAAAATCACATTGTTCAATCCGGCTATGGTTTGTTTTGGTGATTTTTATTGATATTGCAGATGTATTTTGCATGCGTAACAATGGTTAATGATATTTATTCAATAATAGACCTCTATGACGAACTTATCTTCATTGAAGAGCCTACTCAGAAAGGCGTCAAAGAAACGGAAAATAACGGTAAAATCAATTTTGAAGGATTGAATAAAAAACAGGTGGTTTTTGTATTTGAACACGCTCATTCTGAAGAAACTAAAACCCTTATCGACAACCTTATTGCCAACGCAATGAAATATGCCCAAGATGATATTGCTCAAATTTTTACCCATAACCAACAAAGCGTTACCCTCGAAAAAATTGGGCAACAATTTACTGGCTGTTTATGCGTAATATGGGGCCAAGTGGATGCGGCTAAATCAATGTCGTTATATGGAGTTACCAGTTTGCATGGATGCCAATGGATGAAAGTGCATCCTGCAAGCCACTATGTACTTAACCCAACTGATAAACACGCGCTTTGGAATAACCTCAAGCCTTTTCTACGCATCTTATGAGTATGCCATTGGTATTTGCTACCCACAACCAAAACAAAGCTACCGAAATCCAAGCATTGGTTGGTTCCTCATTTGTTATCAAAACACTAACCGATATAGGTTGCAATGAAGATATACCCGAAACGGGTAACAGTTTTTTTGAAAACGCACAACTCAAAAGTGAATACGTTTGGCGTAAATACGGGTTAGCTTGTTTTGCCGATGACTCTGGCTTGGTTGTTCCATCGCTTAACGGAGCTCCGGGTATTCACTCAGCAAGATATGCAGGTAATCAGCGCTCTGATAAAGCCAATATTGCATTGTTGCTTTCCAATATGCAAAACCAAGCAAATAGAGAAGCAGCTTTTGTTACAGTTATTTCATTGCAATTGCCCAATGAGCATGTATTTTTTGAAGGTAAGCTCGAAGGTCATCTTATTCAAACAGAAAGAGGCGAAAACGGATTTGGTTACGATCCGGTATTTGTTCCAAAAGGCATGAACCAAACTTTAGCCGAACTCACCTTAGCCGAAAAAAATGCAATTAGCCACAGAGCGAAAGCATTTACACAATTAGCGCAGTATTTAACCCAATTGGGTAATCCTTAATTTTTAGGTTGAGGTTGATGCGGCTGTATCGACTGCATTTCTTTGCCTAAGTTAATTTCTCCATCTGCTTCCATATCGGCAATGCGGTGGCGGATAATGTAAACCGGAATCTGCGACAAGACCAACGCAAGAGAAGCAACAATCACAAGCATGGTCATAATTGAGCTGTCTTTGATTAAAAACGCCAACAACACAAACACAATATTGGTAATGTACAATACAAAGGCTACTTCCTTATGGCCTAAACCCGATTTAAGCAATAAATGGTGGATATGGTTTCTGTCGGCTTTAAAAGGTGATTGTTTTTTAAGTGCTCGCAACACAAAAACACGTAGCGTATCAAATAATGGAATAATCAAAATGGCGATGGCAATTACAGGGGCTGTTTCAATTTTATAATAGTTTTGAACCTGTGGGTTGTTGAATTCAATAAATACAATCGACATTACCGCAAGCAAAAACCCCGTGGAAAGCGAGCCCGCATCGCCCATAAATATTTTGGCTGGATTAAAATTAAATACCAAAAAACCAAGCAAAGCACCTGCTAATCCGAACGCAATAACCGACCAACCTGCTTGGTCAATGAAGTTAAACCATAAACCAAGTGTGATGGATACGATAAAGCCTATTCCTCCAGCAAGTCCATCAACACCATCAATTAGGTTAAATGCATTGGTTATTACAATGATGGTGAAAATAGAAACAACGTAACTTACCCAAAGGGGCAACTCATAAATATTAAAAATTCCATAAAAACTGGTAATGCGAATATGCTCACCAAATACCACCAAGCCTGCTGCAAACAATTGGCTCATGAGTTTTTTAATTGGTGAAAGCACGATGATATCATCTTTTAACCCTGAGAAAAACAAAATGATAAGTGCTGCTTGTAAAAATTGTAGCCTTACATTCTCCATCGGTATGCCCCATAAACTCACCGCAATTGAAAAGGCCGCAACAATAGCCAAACCTCCTAACCTTGGAATACGGTTGGCGTGTAGCTTGCGGTGATCGGGTTTATCATACAACCCTTTGAGCTTGGCAACAGTAATAATGGAGGGGATACCAAAAATTACGATCAATAATGACGACAAAAAAGAGAGCGTAATATTTTGCATTGAGTTAGTAATCATGGGCAGCGGTTTACTGAGCGAATATAGTCTAAATCTAATAGATTAAAATCGAATTAAAGATTTAATCCACCAACTGTATGTTTCAGTATACAGACGTACGTTTAACGAAAAAGGTTGAGTATTATTATGGAGCCAACCGAGAAATTTTCCAAACACCTTGCTCAAGGGTATAAGCCAACCGATCGTGAAGGCGACTTTGGCGGCCTTGCCAAAACTCGATATAGTGAGGTTCCACGGCATATCCTCCCCAATGGGGTGGTTTGGTTACAGGTTTATCTTCAAACTCTTTTTCCGCTTCTGCATAACGTGCTTCGAGCTCAGCTCTACTGGCTAAAATATTACTTTGTGGAGAGGCCCAAGCTCCCAATTGGCTTTTACGTGGCCTGCTATTAAAATATGCAGCTGCATCAGCATCATTTATTTTTGAAACCACACCTTCGATACGCACCTGCCTTTGCAGTTCGAGCCAGCAAAAAACAAGGGCAATATTGGGTTTAACATGCATTTGGTTGGCCTTGGCACTTTGCTGGTTGGTATAAAAAGTAAATGCATTTCCTTCTATTCCCTTTAACAAAACGATGCGGGCCGATGGTGTTCCATCGGGTTTAACAGTAGCGAGCGTCATTGCATTTGGTTCATTTACCTGAGCCTTGATGGCCTCTTCAAACCATGTTTTAAACTGATCAAATGGATTTGGCAACGCATTCGACTCTTCAAAGGATGCGAGTGCATAATCTACACGCAATGCAGCAAGCTGCTCATTCGTTAAACTCATACTGAACTGTAACTTTAGATGGCAAAATAAGGCAATTGAAACACAATAATGAGCAATTGTGGAAGAATCGTGAATATCAAAACACAGCGAATCGTAAATTGCATTTAGAAAAAAACTATGAGTATACCCATAACAAATATTAACGCGCATTTTGCACCACCCCGGAAGGGCAATATCCTCATAAGTGAACCCTATCTAAATGATTACCACTTTAGGCGTTCCGTGGTATTGGTAAGTGATCACAACTCAGATGGTTCTGTAGGTTTTGTAGTGAACAGGTTGATTGATTTAACAACCAACGATGTGATTCCGGGTATGCTTAAACACAACTTTCCACTGTTTTTTGGCGGCCCTGTAGAACCTAATACGTTGCACTTTATTCATACAGTTGGTCCCGACTTAACAGGTGCACAAGAAATTGCCAACGGCATTTATTGGGGAGGTGATATTGAATTAATCGATGACTTGATTGAACAGGGAATTGCGGAACCCTATTCCTTTAAGTTTTTTTCGGGCTATTCGGGCTGGGGCGCCTCACAATTGGAAGAAGAAATTGAACAAAAAGCATGGTGGGTATACCATAAACCCTCAACTGAATTGCTATTTGATGATGATTTGGATCAAATGTGGCGAAACATTGTGAAACATATGGACCCTCGATTTTCTTATATGGCCGATGCCCCAGAAGATCGGAGTTGGAACTAAACAAAACAGCCCTTAAGGAAATCCTTAAGAGCTGCGCTTTAGACGAGGTACCGAGCAGATTCGAACTGCTGTACGAGCTTTTGCAGAGCTCTGCCTAGCCTCTCGGCCACGGTACCATTTTGAAGTAGCAAATATAAACAATTTCATTTCCCATCATTTTTTTTTCTAAAAAAAATACTCCCACCGAGTGGGATTTATGGTAAATAGCTAACTTGCAGGGCTTAATTAGAAAAAAATATCATGAAAAAAATTGCAATGATTGCGGCTGTTCTTTACTTAGCAGCATGCGGAAACACCACCAACAACACACAAGCCGGAACTGCAGCTGATAGCAGTGCTACAGCCGGAACTGAAACTTATTTTGGAGCAAAAATTACAGCTGATAGCGCATTGCCAATTACAGAACTTGCAACTGCAATGGGAGATCAAACATCATTAAACGTTAAATTAGAAGCTCCTGTTGAGGCTGTTTGCCAGAAAAAGGGTTGCTGGATGGATTTAAAAACTGCAGATGGAAGCATGCGTGTAACTTTTAAAGATTATGGTTTTTTTGTACCGAAAGATGCTGCTGGGAAAACGGCAATTGTTGAAGGTGTTGCTAAAGTAGAAGAAACATCAATTGCTGACTTAAAGGAATACGCAAAAGATGCCGGAAAAACTCAAGCTGAAATTGACGCCATTACCGCTGCAAAAAAAGAATTGGTATTTGAAGCGTCTGGCGTCATCTTAAAATAATGCTAAACTCGTTTTGATTGACAGACGATCATATGAACCAATTTAAATTTATTTGGGCATTATTGGTTGTGGGTAGTTTCACCCTTATTGGATGTGAACCAAAAAACAGCAACACAACATCAACCCAACAAACGGTTGCAGACTCGGCAGATGCCAGTTGTTCGCAAGAAACGGTGATGGATCCTAACAATGCTAAGCCAATGGCATTAATGATGCGGCAAATGGCTGCAAATGCTGATAGCATGAAAGCTGCCATTTTACGTTATGAACAATTGGACTCTACAAAATATCCGTTTATTCGGTTTTATTTGGTTGAACCTACGGACCCTTCTGTTTTAGAACCGACCTTTTATGAAAACGCGCGCTTGTTTCAAGAAGCCTATCAAGCTTTGTTTAAACATCCGAAGGAACAAGCCAAACATTTCAATCTGGTGATTCAAAAATGCGTGAATTGCCACGAAAGTTATTGCAGTGGTCCATTAAAACGCATACGCAAATTGTATATACCACTCACACAAAATCCTTAAAAAAAATCCCATTCTTTCGAATGGGATTTTTTTATGCTTTGTATAAAACCGCTTTTATAGCTTTAGTTGTTCTTTCTACGTTTGGCAAGAACTCCTGCACAAATGTTGGCGCATAACCTAGTGGAGCATCAGCCGTGCAAATCCGATGAATTGGCGCATCTAAATAATCGAATGCTTTTTTCTGTACCATATAAGATATTTCAGTAGAGATTGACGCTAATGGCCAAGCCTCTTCAACAATAACCAACCTGTTTGTTTTTTGCACTGATTGAATAATGGTATCATAGTCAATTGGCCTTACGGTCATCAAATCTATTACCTCACATGAGATTCCTTCTGCTGCTAAGGCCTCTGCAGTTGCCAAAGCTACTTTCATAATTTTACCGAATGACACAATAGTTACGTCTGTTCCCTCGCGCTTAACAGCAGCCTTTCCAATTGGTATCAGATATTCTTCTTCTGGAACTTCTCCCTTATCACCATACATTTGCTCACTCTCCATAAAAATAACTGGATCATTATCACGGATAGCTGATTTGAGTAACCCCTTTGCATCAGCTGGATTTGAGGGCACCACCACTTTTAAGCCAGGGCAGTTGGCATACCAATTTTCGAACGCTTGTGAGTGTTGTGCACCCAACTGACCAGCAGAACCAGTTGGCCCTCTAAACACCATAGGAATATTAAACTGCCCACCGCTCATTTGGTACATTTTAGCAGCAGCATTAATCACTTGATCAATTGCAACAAGTGAGAAATTGAACGTCATAAATTCAACAATCGGACGCAATCCATTCATTGCTGCTCCAACAGCTATGCCTGCAAAACCAAGCTCTGCAATGGGAGTATCAATAATGCGTTTAGGTCCAAATTCGTCAAGCATTCCTTGACTTACTTTATACGCACCATTGTATTCAGCAACTTCTTCGCCCATCAAAAATATTTGCTCATCGCGTTTCATTTCCTCTGTCATCGCCTCGCGAAGGGCTTCTCTAAACTGGATTACTCTCATGAATGTATATTATTTAAGAAGTGCAAAAATAAACCTATTCCGAAGGTTTCAAAATCAAATACCAACAGCAGAGGTTGTAGCTGTGTATGTGGTGCTTACCATATTAATTTAAAAAAGGTGCGCTCATCGTCATCCATTGTGATTGTGGCTTGATGGGCATTTAACACAACATAAAACAATTGAATAACTGGATTTTGGCTTGCAGAATCCAACCAACGCTTTACCTCGGGCTGCACCATCGCCTTTGTTTCTGGGTTTGTACACGAAGCAATCAATTGAGCTTTACCCTCATTGTTTAGTAAATCAAGATTGATTTGGATACCAGCAGTTGCATATTTCAAACAATGGTTAAGTAAATTGGCAATAGCCAGTGGCAATACGCTTAGATCAGACGTGGTTGTTTTAGCCATGATTTGCGTTTGCAAATCAATTTCCTTCGTACTCATTTCAGGTTGGATTAATTTTAGCAAAGCAGCCATGAATTCCCCTGAATCAACAGTTACAGGTAGTATTTTGAGGTTATTAGAAATGCACTTTACCCATGCAATGAATGTTTGCGTATGCACGTATGAGCGAATTGCTTGTTGATTGATTATACTCAAATAATCCAACTGTTGAGCAGCTGATAATTGGTCAAACTGTTTGATGAGCAATTCGGAGAAACCCAACAACCCATTAAATGGGCCGCGGGTATCGTGTGCAAACTGCGAAAGCAACGTATAATCAATAGATGCTTTGGATACAGATTGGTCAGACATGCTACAATGTAGACGTAAGTTTAAATTTATTTTTGATAATGGAGAAGTAATTGCGGCTTACTTCAAATGGATTACTTTCTCCTTTTAAATACAGTATACCGGTATCATAGGTCCCCTTCTCTATTTTGAGTACATTGTGCAAATTCACAATTGTTGATCTGTGAATACGGAAGAAATCTTCTAGGGGAAGTTTATCTTCCCATACTTTAATGAGTCCGTATGTTACAAACTTGGTACCGTCTTGCAAGGCTACGTTGGTATAATTTCCTTTTGCTTCAATAAAATTGATATCACTGATTTTAATGAATTTCATTTCATTGTTAATGTTCATCAAAATCATATTGCTGAATGCAAGGCGATTTACATCTTTCACTACTTCTTGTTTAGCTCCTGAAGCAGTTGATTCATCTACTGACCCAATACGGCTCAATGCTTTGCTTAAACGCTCAAAACTAATAGGCTTTACAATATAATCGATTGTATTGTATTCAAATGCTTTAACCGCAAACTCAGTAAATGAAGTCACGAATAAAATATCGGTTTTAGGCTTTTCACGAAGTAATTTGATTAAATCGAGTGAATTGGCTCCCTCTAAATCAATATCTAGAATGAGTAAGTCGATTTCAGTTGAAAGGGTTCCTATCAAATCAGCTGCCTCTTTATACCTTGATGCTTTACCAATAATGTTAATCAAAGGGAAACTCTTCAGAAACTCTGTTAACAACGCAACTGACGCTGCATCGTCTTCAACAATAATGGTATTAATTACTGGTTTACTCATGTTTTTAGATTTACAAGCGGTGAAATTACAGTTTGAATAGCAATATTACAAACATAAATTATACATATCGCTTACATTTGCATCTTCTATTATGAAAAAAGAAATTGAACCAAAATTAGCCCAATTGCCTTTGTTCACACCCCTTCATTGGAAAAGCTACAGGCTAATAGACGCGGGTAATGGCGAAAAACTGGAGCAGTTTGGATCCATTGTTACGCGCAGGCCAGAGCCACAGGCGCTTTGGGACAAAGAGTTGAGCGAAAAAGAATGGCAACAAACCGCTGATGTTACCTTTATTCAAAAAGGAAGTCACAGTGGTGAGTGGCGAAAACATAAACCCGTTGGCGATAAATGGCAGATGGAATATGCATACCGAAAATATAAGCTACAGTTTAACCTTTCGCTCACCTCATTTAAACATATTGGAATTTTTCCGGAGCAAGCGCTAAACTGGGATTTCATCATCGATGAATGTGAAGCAATGTCTAACAAACACACTCCTAAAGTGCTGAACTTATTTGCTTATACAGGTGGTGCTTCATTAGCTGCGAAAGCTGCTGGTGCTGATGTAACACATGTTGATTCTATTAAACAAGTCATCAGTTGGTCACGCGAAAACATGGAATCGAGCGGATTAACAGATATACGATGGGTTGTTGAAGATGCGCTTAAATTTGTAAAGCGGGAAGTAAAACGCGGAAAATTGTACAATGGAATCATCCTTGATCCCCCAGCTTATGGTATTGGAGCAAATGGAGAAAGATGGAAGCTTGAAGAACATTTAAATGAACTGCTAGCTGAAGTAGCTTTGTTGCTTGATCCTCAAAACCACTTTTTGGTTCTCAACATGTACTCATTAGGCATGAGTGCCCTAATAACAGAAAATTTAGTGAAATCGCACTTTAAGCATGTTAACGAAACATCGGAAGTTGCAGAGGTGTATTTACCTACAATCAAACAATCAAAACTCCCTTTGGGAATTGTGGCGCGTTACAAACACCACCAACCCTAATGATTACATCTTGTACTTTTTCTTGATTTGAAAAAAGTAACTTCTGCTTATTTCAAATGGTTTGTTCACATTGTTCAAGTACAAACGACCTGTATCGTTTGCCCATTTCTCAATTCGCGAAACATTGCTCAAATTAATAATAGTTGACCGGTGAATTTGAATAAAGAGCTCATCAGGTAAACGTGTGTCCCAATTTTTGATTGAGTTATATGTCACACTTAATCGGCCATCTTTTAAATATACTTTAGTGTAATTGCCGTAGGCTTCAATGTAATTAATTTCGGACACGTTTACGAACGATAATTTACTATCAAAATTTAATAGGATAATATGTTCGGGAGTGAATTTAACGTTTACGTCTTCCTCATCCCATGTTTCGTTGTTTTCCCATTTATTGGTAACCTTTTCTATTGCCCGGGTTAACCTATCGAGGCTGATGGGTTTCAATAAATAATCGATAGCGTTTAGCTCAAATGCTTTGATGGCAAAATCGCTATGAGAGGTTATAAAAATAACCATTGGTTTATAGTTGATTTTACCTAACAAATCAATCGAAGTGATTCCATTTAAATCAACATCCAAGAACAACAAATCGGGTCGTTCATCATCAATTAATTGTAAGGCTTGTTCAAAATCTGACGCTTCACCAATTACATTGATTTTATCAAACGTTGAAAGCAATTTTTTGAGAACCATCCTCATGGTCTCTACATCATCTACCAATACTGTTTTAATGGTATCCTTCATACATAGGTTCGTGTTGCTGCTACTGGTTTAATTGTGGTTTCTTCAATAATACAATTGTTTCATTAAAAAGCAATAGGTATTTAAAATGGCCTTGTTAATATAAAGTTACTACTACGATTGTACTGCTTTCGAAGAAGTTAACCTGTTCTCATATTCACCTAAGACAATTCAAAAACAATTTCGGGATGCCTTACCAAACCTTGTAAACTACAAATGAGGCTCTTGCCCCTCAGTCCTTTCAGGCCTCATTTGAGGGAAGAAAAGCACATCTTGTATCGAAGGATTATTCGTCATAATCATTACCAAACGATCTATTCCAATACCAATGCCTGCTGTTGGTGGCATGCCGTATTCCAACGCACGCAAAAAGTCATGATCAATAAACATGGCCTCGTCATCGCCCCTTTCCATTAATTGAACTTGCTCCTCAAAACGAGCCCGTTGGTCAATAGGATCATTTAATTCTGAGTACGCATTTGCCAACTCTTTTCCATTTACCATTAGCTCAAAACGCTCAACCAACCCTTCATGATTCCTATGCTTTTTGGTTAAAGGACTCATCTCTATAGGGTAATCGGTTATAAATGTTGGCTGAACAAAATGAGGTTCACATTTAGCTCCAAAGATTTCGTCAATCAGTTTCCCCTTGCCACTCGAGTCGGCAACTTCAATATGCAACTGCTTGCATACTGCTCTAAGGCCAGCCTCATCCATATTGCTTACATCAATTCCAGTATATTGGGCAATGGCGTCATACATCGATATGCGCTTAAACGGACGTTTGAAGTCGATGATTTTATCTCCGACTTGCACTTCGGTTGTGCCATGCAATTCGATGGCAATTTTTTCCATCAATTCTTCGGTTAAATCCATCATCCAATTGTAATCTTTGTAAGCCACATAGAGTTCCATTACAGTAAACTCAGGATTATGGGTACGGTCCATACCTTCGTTTCTAAAATTGCGAGAAAACTCATACACTCCATCAAATCCACCTACAATCAAACGCTTTAAATACAACTCATTTGCTATTCGCAAATACATCGGAATATCAAGTGTATTGTGGTGCGTAACAAATGGCCTAGCTGCCGCTCCGCCCGGAATAGCTTGTAGAACGGGCGTGTCAACTTCCAAATAACCTTTTTCGTTGTAAAAATTACGAATCGTATTCATTAACCGTGTACGTTTAACAAACGTATCTTTTACTGCAGGATTAATGATTAAATCAACATACCGTTGCCTGTACCTAAACTCTGGATTGGTTACTGCATCAAAGGTTTCGCCATCTTTTTCTTTTACAATTGGCAATGGTTTGAGTGCCTTTGATAACAACTGAAGCGACTCAACGTGAATGGATGTTTCACCTGTTTTGGTTGTAAACACAAACCCTTTCACCCCAATAATATCACCAATATCAAGTAGTTTTTTGAAAAGGATATCATACAAGGTTTTGTCCTCCCCTTTGCAAATATCATCACGTCTGATATATAATTGAATTTTGCCCGAACTGTCTTGAATTACACAAAAAGCAGCCTTTCCCATATCACGCACACTCATAATTCGGCCAGCAATCGAAATGTTCTTGAATTCGATTTTCTCCGCATGGTAGTGGGTTAATATATCCATTGCCGAAGTGTTCACTTCGAAGAGTTGTGCCGGATACGGATTGATACCCAATTGTTCAATTTCGTGTAGTTTTTGCCTTCTCAATAATTCCTGATCGTTCAATTCCATTTGGTATGTTGCTTTTAAAAGAGGTGCAAAAATATAAAAAGCTAGTCCATTTAATACAGATTTTTGCCACTGCCATGCATTCGGTTATCTTTGCCTTTATCATGCCTAACCTAATCGATATACGTTCCCTATCACTCGAAGAATTAAAAACGCAGTTTGTTTCTTTGGGAGAACAAGCATTTAGAGGGAAACAGGTTTACGAATGGCTTTGGAAAAAAAGCGCCCGGAGTTTTGCGGAAATGAGCAACTTGAGCAAGGAGTTGCGTCAAAAACTTGAGTCTAATTACATCATTAAAGCTGTAACGGTTGATGAAAAACAAATTAGCAATGATGGCACAATTAAAAATAGCCTTAAACTGTTTGATGGACCTATTGTTGAAGGAGTGCTTATTCCAACTGAAAAAAGGATGACAGCTTGCGTATCATCGCAGGTTGGATGCAGCTTAAGCTGTAGGTTTTGCGCTACTGGTAAATTAGACTTAGAGCGTAATTTAAATGCAGATGAAATTTACGATGAGGTTGTTATTATTAAAAACCAAGCTGAGCATTATTACAAACGCCCTCTTACCAATATTGTATTTATGGGAATGGGCGAACCACTCCTTAACTATAAAAATGTGCTTGGGGCTATAGCCAAAATTACTGGTGAGGATGGCTTAAATATGGCAAGTGATCGAATAACAGTAAGTACAGCAGGCATTGCTAAGATGATACGCAAACTTGGCGATGATCAAGTAAAGTTCAACCTGGCTTTATCATTGCATGCTGCCAATGATGTAAAACGCAGTAAGATTATGCCAATTAATGAAAGCAACACATTGGAAGTATTGGGTGAAGCGTTGGCTTATTACTACTCGAAAACAAACAATATCGTAACATTTGAGTATATTGTTTTTAAAGACTTTAACGATACCATACAAGATGCCGAAGAACTGCTTGCTTTTTCAGCATATGTTCCATCAAAAGTCAATTTAATTGAATACAACAGTATTGACGGAGGGGAGTTCCAAAATACTTCAGGAAACAAACTGTATAAATTTCAGCGTTACTTGGAGGATCACGGGTTAACAGCCACACTCAGACGCAGCAGGGGGAAAGATATAGACGCAGCTTGCGGCCAATTAGCAAACAAACGACATGAAGAGGCCATTATGAAAGCCTAAGTCCAAACGAGCCAGTGAGTTTAATCATTGTATTTTAGCGGCAACCTTCGATATTTGATTAAGCGTTCACAATTTCTTTAAACGCTATTTATAGTTTTACCAAAATTTAAATACCCATGATAAGCCATATTTTAGTTCCAACAGATTTTTCGACTGTAGCTGATAACGCGTTAAAGTACGCTGTTTCGTTTGCCATGCAAACCAAGGCCAAAATTCACTTGTTGCATGTTAAAAGTTTCCCCGTATTGGATACTTCATTTCCGGCTGATGCGTATGCAACCTTGATTGAAGAAATGGATAAAATTGCCGTTACTGGTTTCGACCAACGTGTTAAGCAATTACTAGAACCGGCTAAGGTATCCTACGAAACGCATCATGTTTCTGGTTTTGTAAATGATGAAATTATCAATTACAGCAAAAGCAATCCTATCGACTTGATTATTATGGGTACAATTGGTGCTAGTGGTATTCAAGAATTACTTATTGGAAGCAATGCGGCAACCACAGTAAGCAGGAGTGAAATACCTGTATTGGTTATTCCACCTACCGCAGCATTCACCGAAATTAAGCATATCCTTTACGCTAGTGATTATACGGAGCCCGAATTTCCGGCCTTATCACGTTTGTTGTTTTTTGCAGAGCTGAATGATGCATCAATTGCTGTTTTACATGTTAAAACCGATTATGACCGTTACTTTAATTCAGCTAATAACTTTTTTGTACGAAACAAAGCGCATATTAAACGTGAACAAATTCAATTGGTTCAATCAGAAAAAGCTGAAGTAGCTGATGCAATCAATGCACATATTGACCAACACCCCACGGATTTACTGGTTTTGGCAAAACACAACCGTAGCTTTTTTGATAGGTTGTTTCACCGAAGTTTAAGCAAACAGATGGCCTACCATACTAAAATTCCATTATTGGTATTGCACAAATAAAAAAAAGCAGCCTTTTGGCTGCTTTTTTTTATAAACAGGTCGTCTTTGATTAACAAAATTCATCAAAGGCTGCTTGCAAGTTAGCCGCAATCATTTCAGCGCTGCGGCCTTCAATCATGTGTCGTTCAATAAAGTGCACCAACTCTCCATTTTTGTACAAAGCAATACTAGGAGATGAAGGAGGATAAGGCGCAGTGAATTCGCGTGCTTTAGCAACTGCTTCGGTTTCTTGTCCTGCAAAAACAGTTAGTAACGATTCTGGTTTCTTAGCTGCATCTTTTACTGCTTTCATCACACCCGGACGAGCCGTTCCTGCTGCACATCCGCACACAGAATTAAACACCAATAATTTGGTTCCATTTTTATCATTAAGGGCTGTTTCCACCTCTGAAGGTGTCATTAAGGATTTGAATCCAACTTCTTCTAATTGCGCCCGCATTGGAGCTACAAGCATTTCTGGATATGGCATATTGATTTTGTTTATTGTTTATAATGTTTGACTACAGAATCAATGATTAGGCCAAGGCACAACCACTGCATTATTGTCATTAAAACACAAAAGTAAGGGTAGTTGTTTATCTATAAAATAAATTTCGCTAAATGCAACGTAAACAATACTTTTGCAATCCTTTTATACGATAATATCTATAAACAAAATATGACACAAACAACCACACGTTTACCGTACAAGGTAAAAGACATCTCACTTGCAGAGTGGGGACGCAAGGAAATTAGATTGGCAGAGGCTGAAATGCCGGGATTGATGGCTATTCGCAAAGAATATGGCCCTCAACAACCTTTAAAAGGAGCTCGTATTGCCGGATGCTTGCACATGACCATTCAAACTGCAGTGCTTATCGAAACATTAAAAGCTTTAGGAGCTGAAGTTACTTGGAGTTCGTGTAACATTTTCTCTACCCAAGATCACGCTGCTGCTGCAATTGCTGCTGCAGGAATTCCTGTTTACGCTTGGAAAGGCCAAAATGAGGAAGAATTTGATTGGTGCATTGAGCAAACACTTTCAGCATTTGAAGGTGGAAAATCATTGAACATGATTTTGGATGACGGAGGTGATTTAACCAATATGGTTTTTGATCGTTACCCTGAATTAACCAAAGACATTAAAGGTTTATCTGAAGAAACAACCACTGGTGTTCACCGCTTATATGAGCGCATGAAAAAAGGCACTTTGGTTATGCCTGCTATCAATGTGAATGATTCGGTTACCAAATCAAAATTTGACAACAAATACGGTTGCAAAGAGTCGCTGGTAGATGCAATCCGCAGAGCAACTGATATTATGATGGCTGGTAAAGTGGCTGTAGTTGCTGGATATGGTGATGTAGGAAAAGGCTCTGCTGAATCATTGCGTGGAGCTGGTGCCCGCGTATTGGTTACAGAAATTGACCCAATTTGTGCATTGCAAGCTGCAATGGATGGATTTGAAGTTGTAACAATGGAAGATGCTTGTTCGCGTGCTAATATTTTTGTTACGGCAACAGGTAACGTAAACATTATTACAGAAGCGCATTTTAAAGCAATGCGCGATAAGTCAATCGTATGTAATATCGGTCACTTTGACAACGAAATTGACATGGCTTGGTTAAACAAAAACCATGGTGCTTCAAAATATACCATCAAGCCACAGGTTGATGTTTACACAGTTGAAGGAAAAGAAATCATTGTATTGGCTGAGGGTCGCTTGGTAAACTTAGGCTGTGCTATGGGTCACCCATCGTTTGTAATGAGTAACTCATTCTCAAACCAAACATTGGCGCAAATTGAATTGTGGAACCACAGTGCAAACTATGAAAACAAAGTATACGTATTGCCTAAACATTTAGATGAAAAAGTAGCTGCTTTGCATTTAGATCATATTGGTGCTAAACTCACCAAATTACGTCCTGATCAGGCAGAATATATTGGTGTGAAAACGGAAGGTCCGTTTAAAGCCGAAATGTACCGCTACTAAGATTCGGAATAATCTGTTTAAAAGCCAACCTGAAAAGGTTGGCTTTTTTGTTTAAAACTTTGGGATTAATTACAACAGAGAAGGAAGATATTCGCATACATGCAAGACCCCTCACAAAACCTTAATAATCCATCGATAGATTATAACACATCCCATTTTAAGCGCAGTTTTGATGTGATGGAAAACACCAATGAGTGTTTGTTCATTACTGGTAAAGCGGGAACTGGTAAATCTACCTTATTGAGGCATTTTGTGAAAAACACCAAAAAGCAAGTTGTGGTATTGGCTCCTACCGGAATAGCTGCAATAAATGTGGGAGGCAGTACTGTTCATTCGTTTTTCAGGTTGCCGTTTAGGCCTATTGTGCAAGATGATGAAGAAATTCACCGATTTGCCAAATCAACTGAAAAGTTCAAGATCCTGCATAAACTCGATACTCTTATTATTGATGAGGTATCGATGTTACGTGCTGATTTAATAGACGCAATCGACCAATCCTTGCGCATTAATGGAGGAGATGTTAACAAACCTTTTGGTGGTAAGCAGGTGATCTTTTTTGGCGACTTGTTTCAATTGGAACCTGTTGTTCAAAACAATGAAGTAGAACGCTATTTATTTACAGAATACTACAAAAGTCACTACTTTTTTGATGCCCGCGTTTTTCAGCAATTGCATTTAGCATGTATTGAACTGCGTAAAGTATTTAGACAAAGCGATCCGGCATTTATCCAGTTACTTGATACCATTAGGCTCAATAAAGCGGGTGATACTGATTTGGAAAAACTGAATAGCCGTATTGATCGGTATTATGAACCAACTGCTACCGATTTTTATGTAACCTTATGCACACGTAACAATACGGCATCTGGCATCAATGAGTTTAATTTGAGCAAACTGAAAAGTGTTGAATATGTATATCAAGGAATTGTTGAGAATGAATTTAGTTTAAAACAGCTCCCAACTGAACAAGTGCTCGTACTAAAAGAAGGTGCTCAAATTATTTTTATAAAAAACCATGCCACAGGCAAATGGGTAAATGGCACCATCGCAAAAATCCATTCTTTAAGTACCGATAAAATTGAAGTACAACTTGCAAATGGAGAGATTGAAGAAGTTCGAATGGAAACTTGGGAGAACAAATTGTACCGATGGGATGCGGTAAACAGGCGTGTAAAAAGTGAAGTGATTGGCACGTTTAAACAATATCCAATTAAATTGGCTTGGGCAATTACCATCCACAAAAGCCAAGGGCTCACGTTTGATAAAATGATTTTAGAAATGGGTGGAGGCGCTTTTGCCCATGGTCAGTTGTATGTTGCTTTAAGCAGGTGCAGGAGTTTGGAAGGATTGATATTACGCGAACCCATAAGGCAAAAAGATATCATCATTGATGAGCGGGTAGTGCGATTTGCCAAAGAGTTTGCCTCTTTAGAGGATGCTTAAAACAACTCGGCTATCCAAATTTCTCTAAATGGTTTCCGCTATGATATAGCTAAAACGCATTTCGCATAGTGCCCCCTCACTATCGTATCTTGAAAATGCTTTTATAAGAAATAATTGTCCGAAAAAAAGCGCCACCAATTTGGTGGCGCTTTTTAAATTTATGCCGAAGCTGTATTGGCCTCTTTGTGAATTTTTTTTACCAACCCTTGCAGTACATTTCCAGGTCCACACTCAATAAAATCCGTAGCACCGTCTGCCACCATTGCTTGCACACTTTGGGTCCATTTTACAGGAGCTGTTAATTGAGCAATCAGGTTTTGTTTAATTGCATTTACATCGGTTACTGCTGATGCGGTTACATTTTGATAAACCGAGCAAATTGGTGCATTAAACTGGGTATTGTGAATGGCATTTTCAAGTTCAACCCTTGCTGGTTCCATTAATGGCGAATGAAATGCTCCTCCTACCTGCAATACCAAAGCGCGTTTGGCTCCGGCAGCTTTAAGCAATTCACAGGCCTTATTAACCGCATCAATACTTCCAGAAATAACCAATTGGCCTGGACAATTGTAATTAGCGGCAACCACTACTCCATCGGTTATGCCCAAACAAATTTCTTCAACCTTTGCATCATCTAAACCCAAAACAGCAGCCATCGTTGAGGGCTGCAACTCACATGCTTTTTGCATGGCCATGGCCCGCTGGTAAACAAGTTTAAGTCCATCGTCAAACGAAAGTGTTTTGTTGGCAACCAATGCCGAAAACTCCCCTAATGAATGCCCAGCAACCATATCAGGCTGAAACGCATCACCTAAGGCGAACACTTTGGCTACCGAATGCAAAAAAATGGCGGGTTGTGTAATTCGGGTTTGTTTCAATTCATCTTCTGTTCCCCCAAACATTGTATCTGTTAGGCGAAAACCAAGAATGGTATTAGCCTTTTCAAATAATTCCTGTATTGCAGTATTGGATTCATATAAATCCTTACCCATTCCTATAAATTGTGCCCCTTGACCGGGAAAAACATATGCGCGTTTCATATTAAATTCATTAGTTACGCTTGCAATAATGTTGTTTTTTGGGCAAAAAAAAACCGAAAGTTTAATTTCGGTTTGTGAAAAGGTCATGAAACTCGTTTATTCTCCGTAATACTCGACATAATTGCGTTCAGTTTCAACCAATTTGATGCAATGCAGTTGACCGTTCTCAATATGAGGTTCCAATTGATTCCAAATCGCTACCACTATGTTTTCAATTGATGCCAACTGACCCTTCATAAAATCAACATCCTGATTGATATTCATATGATCAAGTTTATCAACCACGTAGGTTTTAATAACTGTTTTCAGCTTCTTTAAATCCATAACCATACCTGTATTGGGATCTGCGTATCCTTTAAGGGTTACGTATAAATCAAAGTTATGCCCGTGGTAATTCTTGTTGGCGCATTTACCAAAAAACGCCTCATTTTCTGCATCCGTCCAGCTTGGATTGTACAGCCGATGTGCGGCATTAAAATGTTCCTTTCGGGTTATGTATACAAGTTTGGGTTTATGTTCCATAAAATCACGCTTCCAAAATGAAGGCGCAAATATAAACGGTTTGTTGAATTTAGAAGCCAAAACCACATCCAATAAATAGAGATTATTGATTACTTTTGGGCAAAATATCTCAAAAAATGATTGTAATTACCGGAGCCGAAGGCTTTATCGGGAGTTGTTTAGTAGCAAGGTTAAACCATGATGGTTTTAATGATTTGGTTTTGGTTGATGATTTTGATACGGTGGCAAATCGCAATAAGAACCTAGTTGGTAAAAGATACAGTTTAAAAGTAGAGCGTAAGGCTTTTTTTGATTGGCTTAAACAAAATGAAAACAAGGTTCAGTTTATCTTCCATATTGGCGCTCGCACGGATACCACTGAAAAGGACGAAGCCATTTTCAAGGAATTAAACATCGATTTTACAAAACAGCTTTGGGACTGTTGTGTGGCGTATGGATTGCCAATTGTATATGCCTCTTCGGCAGCTACCTATGGAGACGGGCACTTTGGCTATGATGACGATGAAACAAAGTTGGGACTACTAAACCCGATGAATCCTTACGGGCGATCAAAGCACGAAATCGATTGTTGGGCCACGGCACAAACAAAAAAACCATTTTTTTGGGCAGGACTCAAATTCTTTAATGTGTATGGACCAAATGAATATCATAAAGGTAGGATGGCTTCTGTCATTATGCACGCACATCGGCAAATAGCAGAAACCAATTCTCTTAAGTTGTTTCGTTCACATCGCGAAGATTATGCAGATGGGGAACAAAAACGCGACTTTATTTATGTGCAAGACATTGTAGACGTATGCATATATTTAATGCATAACCGCACCCACTCGGGCCTATACAACTTAGGTACAGGGCAGGCTCGCACTTGGAATGACGTAGCACATGCCATCTTTAACGCTTTGGGTAAACCAGCATCTATTACCTATATCGACATCCCTGAAGATATTAGAGATACATACCAATATTTTACCGAAGCCAACATGCAAAAACTCCGCGAAGCGGGTTATACAAAACCTTTTACAAGCATTGAAGATGGGATTCAAGATTACGTAAAAAACTACCTCAACAGCCAGCGTTATTTATAAAAAAATGATTCCAAGACCATTTAAGGCAGTTTACACGCTTTACCTGCTCGCAGGTATTTTAAGTATACTGATTCTGGCAGTTGGTTTTGAACAACGCTATTTGCAGAACAATGAAGTGCAAATGGCACAAGCGTATAACCGCGTACAGCAGGTGGTGATTGATAAAGAGATTGCTGCTTTAAATTTATTACAAAACCTAAATGATACGGCACACTATCAGCGCAACTGGATTGACTTGATTGAACAAGCTCAACTCCAACATTTATCCATGCTCATTTACCAAAATGACTCATTGATACTATGGACAGACAACGATTGGAATGGAGATGGATCGGGAATAAAATATGGCACAAGCTGTATTGAAACCGTAAATGGTTACTACCTTACGTTCAAGCAGCGTAAAGGCAGTTATACCAACTTGTTGTTGTTTAAGGTTCAACATAAATATGCTTTTAATAACCAATTTATTCGGAACGATTTTGCCAAAGAGCTCGGATTTATCAAAGATGGGATTGTAATCACGAAACCTATTGAGTCGTTTGTGAGCATTAAAAATATTTCGGGTGAATTTGTGTTTGCAATGCAGTTATTTTCATTTACAGACAAAACACCTCTTTGGCTCAGTTCGACAATTTCATTATTGATGCTGCTGCTTATTGGCTGTATTCATTGGATTGCTCGATACTATATTAAATCATCCTTGTGGTTAACTACAATCGGATTCTGGATAACCATTATCGGATTGCGGTTTATCATGATTTATTACCATTTACCTGCATTCTTGTATGAGTACAAATTATTTGACCCATTAATTTATGCCTCATCAAATTGGTTTGCATCCTTAGGCGATTTATGGGTAAACACATCATGTGTGCTGTGGTACCTCGTATTGTTAGAATCAAGAACTGGTGGAACACAACCTCATGAAACAATTGGCAAAATACAATTTAGACTAAGATTCATTGGCCATGGTATTATAGCTTTAATAGCTGCACACTTAGCTATCTTCTTTATCCAAAGTTTAACAATCGACTCACAAATTTCATTCGATATTAACAATGTTTTTAGCATCAATGTATTCACTTATGTTGGGCTAATCATTTGCATTACCTTGATGCTTATTGTATACTTTGTAGTGCGTAATTGGGTACGTATGATTAAACGCCAATCGCTGAATGCAAAAGAAATTGGGGTTGGCTTTACACTGTTTGTTGTGGCGTATATTGTTATCGCATCGCAGTTCACAGAATATGCGCTTTGGGGACTATCAATCAGCACTTTATTGGTATTTTTTGTTTTTAAATCCTTGCGCCTTCAGCTCAATCGGTTTCAACAATACTTTGTAGTCATATTTATTATTTCATTGATAAGCGCAACTGCAATTCATTATTGGGCAACTGCTAAAGAAATTGAAAACAGAAAGTTGTTTGCATCAAAATTGGTTAGCCAAAATGATATCACAACGGATTACTTCTTAAAAAATGTAGAAAAGAAAATTGAACAGGATCCATACGTTAGAGATTACTTTACCAATCCCATCATTGTTAAATCTCAATTTGAGAAACGTATTCGTCAACTTTACTTTACCGGCTATTTAAGCAAGTTCGAAGTAAGTGTGCTCGATTATGATTCGTCAGGATATTTCTTTAAAGAAAAAAGCAGTTACTCCTTCTCTTTTGTCAATCAACTTTACAAAAATAAATCGGTAGAAACCATCAATGAAAAATTTAGGCTATTAAGCAACGAGTCAGATATCAAAGGTTATTTAGCCAAATTTACTGTATACGACTATAAACAACCCATCGGATACCTATTCATTTTATTAAGGCCTAAATTAATTCAAGACGAAAACCGTTTTGATGAATTAATGATTGATGGATATAGGCGAAACAGAAGGCTCCTTACAGATTATTCTTATGCTGTTTACAAAGATAAAAACTTGGTTTTTCAGAGTGGCAATTATCCGTATCGCATTGCAAATACTTGGGGCGAAACCCACCATGCTTTTAACCGCTTTACTGAAAATGAATACGACCATTTATTGTATACAGATGAACAACCTTTAACCATTGTTATTAGCAAACCTAGTGACTCCATTTTGCAAGTGGTAGGACTATTCTCATTCATATTTACATTTTGTACGATTGCGTTAATCTTAATACTATTTGTATACATTGGTGTAAATGCCCAATTTGTGCGCGATTGGAAATTACTTCAACTTCTATGGATACCCAAGTTGCGTGTTGTTTTTAACAGGTTATTGTTGATTGACAAACCCGAAGTGCTTTACATCAGAACGCGTATTCAAACAGCTATTATTTTCATTGTATTTATTACCCTTTTGTTCACCTCGTATTTCACCATTTCATTTATTAACCAAAAATACAATAATAGGCAAACTGAGCGGTTAATGAAAAAGCTGAGAAACGTAGTGATTACAGTAGAAAATGAAAATATTAAAGAGTATAATTTTTCGGATGCGAATGAATTAAATGCATTTATTAACCAAATAGCAGACTTCTACGATACAGATATCACCTTATACTCTCCGAAAGGCAAAGTAGTTGCTTCAAGTATTAGTAAAATATATGATGAAGGCATTATTGCATCACTCATGAATCCCATTGCTTATTACCACTTAACACTTTTAAAAGAATCACAATACTCGCAGTACGAAGACATAGCCACACTTAATTTTCAAGCAGCATACGCTCCAGTATTTAAAAGCAACCGCGAAGTTTTGGGCTACCTTCAATTGCCTTATTTTAGTAAACAAGCAGATTTGCTCACCGAGATATCCTCGGTTGTTGTTGGATTCATCAACCTGTATGTTCTGCTTTTTTTAATCATTGGAGTTATTGCATATTTGGTATCGCGTAACATTTCATATCCTTTAACATTGATTCAACAAAAACTGTCGCGTACCATTTTAGGAGGGCAAAATGAATCTATTGTTTGGCAAAGAGATGACGAAATTGGTGAACTTGTAAAACAGTATAATAATATGATTGAACAGCTAGAAGAAAGTGCTCAAAAACTAGCTGAAACAGAACGAGCAGGCGCTTGGAGAGAAATTGCAAGGCAAATGGCCCACGAAATCAAAAATCCATTAACGCCTATGAAACTGAGCATCCAACATTTACAACGTGCTTATAAAAATAATGACCCTCAAATAGAAGCCAAACTCAATAAAACTACAGAACTTCTAATTAACCAGATTGATATTTTAAGTGAATTGGCCAACGAGTTTTCGTCATTTGCCAAAATGCCGGCCCCAGTGAATGAATGGATAAATATTGAATCCACATTACAAGAATTGGTGGATTTGTACAGCATTAATACTACCGTAAAATTACTGCTGCATTGCAATACACAAAACGACTTGTACTTTGATCGCTCCTATTTCAGCAGGAGCATTGGTAATATTCTAAAAAATGCAATTCAATCAATACCTGAAAACGAAACCGGTTTGGTTGAAATTTGGGCAAATGAACATACCGAAAACTATGAGTTTATCGTTAAAGATAACGGTACCGGGATGACAAATGAGCAAGCAGCACAAATTTTTAAGCCTTATTTTAGCACCAAAATAAGTGGAATGGGCCTTGGTCTTCCAATTGTTAAAAATATGATTGAAAGCGGTGGTGGAACAATTGAATTTACAACTACACTTTCGGCTGGCACCATCTTTACCATTTGTTTGCCAAAGCATACGGAGCATGCCTAAGTTATTATCGATTTTAGCATGTTGTTCTCTGATGAGCATCACCCTCCTGTTATCAGCGCAGCAAGCACCCAATACACGTACCAAAACCATAACCCTCATCAATCCAACAGATACATTAACACTGGATTCGCTTCCAATAATCAGAGGAAGTTTAAGTATTAAAACACCTGAGGGTAAACTCATTGAAGGTAACGATTATGAAGTGAATTACCTTAGTAAAAAACTGTACTTTAAAACCATTGCTTCGGGTACCCAACTTTTTATTCAATACAATGTACTGCTGTTGGATTTAAGTAAGCCACTGCAACACAAGTCCATTGAATTGATTCAACCTGAGTTTAAAGAAAATCGGAATCCATTTTTATACACTCAAACCAACAATAGTCAGTTGTTTTCGAATGATGGTTTAAAAATGAATGGTAGTTTATCACGTGGATTGTCATTTGGCAATAACCAAGATATTGTGGTAAACTCTAACCTTAATTTGCAACTAGCAGGTAAACTCAATAATGATATTGATGTACTTGCAGCCATTAGCGATGATAACAACCCAATACAACCGGAAGGAAATACACAACAACTTCAAGATTTTGATCGGGTATATATTCAACTATCAAAAAACAATACCAAGCTTACAGTAGGTGATTTTGAAATGGCGAAGCCGCAAAACAGTTACTTCATGAATTATTTCAAAAAGTCGCGCGGACTTCAATTAAACACTGCGTATGATATACAGCAAAAAGGAACGCTTAAGTTTGACTTTGATGGAGCCCTTTCGAGAGGACGATTTGCGCGAAATACCATAAATGGAATTGAAGGCAACCAAGGACCTTATCGTTTAAGTGGGGTAAATGGCGAGTTGTACATCATTGTTATTTCAGGAACAGAAGCTGTGTATTTAGATGGGGAAAGGCTTAAGCGAGGAGAGCAAAATGATTATGTAATTGATTACAATACAGGTGAACTTACCTTTATGCCCAAACGCATCATTACACAGTATAGCAGGATTGTTGTTGAGTTTCAATATTCAGATCGAAACTATGCACGGTCCGTTTTTCACTCGCAATTGGCTTATGAAACCCAGAAGTACAAACTGCGGTTAAATTATTTTGCAGAACAAGACAGTAAGAATCAACCCTTTTTACAAGAATTAAGCGATAGTAATAAAGCCATACTGGCAGCTGTTGGCGATCGCGTTAATGAAGCTTTTGCACCAACTGAAAAAGCCACCAACACATTTTCTGCCTCTAAAATATTGTACCGCAAAATAGACTCATTGGGATTTGCGGGTATTTTTGTACTTGCCACAGCAGCTAACCAAGACAGTGTATTTTATGAAGTTCAATTTAACAATGTGGGGCAAGGAAATGGTGATTATATCCAAGCACAAAGTGGAGCGAATGGCCGCGTTTTTCAGTGGGTTGCGCCAATTAATGGCATTAGGCAAGGTAACCATGCTCCAGTCACATTGCTCATAAGCCCAAAGAGCATGCATATGCTCACAGTAGGTGCTGATATTTTAGCCATTCGCAATACGGATATTACTGTGGAAATTGCTCAAAGTAGAAATGATAAAAACCTGTATTCGACTTTGGATAAAGGTAACGATTTGGGTTATGGATTTAGGGTTGCCATGAACAATACCATCAAGTTGGAGCAACACAGCTCCAATTATTGGCATATCGTAACCCAAACACAATACGAATTTGTTGACAAGCAGTTTCGGTATGTAGAACGCTACCGTAATGTTGAATTTGATCGTATTTGGAACCGGCAACTTACCAATACCAATAATCAGGATACCGGATTCCAAGAACATATCGTATCCGTGCGTGCTAATCTTCAAAAACAAAGCATTGGGAAAACTTACTACCAATTTGGGTATTATCAAAAAGACCAATTTTTTTCTGGATACCAACAATTGGCAGGAACCCAAACAACATTAGGTAAAAACCGATTGATTGCGGAGGCAGAATGGCTTCAAACACAAGACAACAATGCCATTGTGAAACAGCGTAACCAAGTTTCAAGGTATAAGGCCGATGCCAGTAGGGAAATATACAATATTGTTGCAGGGTTAAGGTATAACAGGGAACAAAGTAATTTTAAAAAAAATACAGACTCGCTTCAGTTAGGGAGTTTTTTGTTTCAAGAGTATAGTGCATACTTTTCACAAAAAGACAGCACCAGGTTTCGGTATGGCGGCAATTACACCCACCGTGAAGATTTTATGCCAATCAGCGAGCGTTACCAAAGTGCCACCATCGCAAAAAGTGTAAGTGGAAATATTGAGTTCGTGCAGCAAAACTTTAACCGCCTCTCTGCTAATGCTACCTTTAGAGAGTTTGAAGTGAAAGATACTGCATTTACTAAGTTAAGTCCAGAAAGAACACTTGCTTCCAGGATTGAATATGATTATAGTTTTGTAAAAAGGGTGTTTACCGCCAACACGTATTATCAAATTGGTTCGGGCCAAGAGCTAAGGCGCGATTTTCAGTACATTGAAGTGGCAGCAGGACAAGGAGTATATGTTTGGCGCGACTTTAATGGGGATGGATTGCAACAACTAAACGAATTTTTACTTGCATCATTTGCTGATAAAAACCAGGCAAACTTTATACGTGTATTTTTACCAAGCAATACGTTGGTACGAACAAACTCAAACCAGTTTAACCAAACATTGAACATTAATCCGGCCATCGTTTGGAACAACCGAAAGGGTGTATTGAAGTTCATTGCAAGGTGGAGCAATCAAACCGCTGTTAAACTCGATCGTAAAACGAGTGGTTTAAATACACTTGATTTCATTAATCCATTTTTACTCAATATTGCAGATACCGCGCTCATCTCACTTGCTTCTGTGGTTCGAAACACTTTGTTCTTTAACCGAACCAATCCTACATTTGGATTTGACATAAACTACTTAGACAACCGCAGCAAAAGTTTCTTAACAAATGGATTTGACAGCAGGAACCGCCAAGAGCAAGGCATCAACACGCGCTGGAACATAAACGCAGTATGGGGCATTACTTGGAACTATACATTTGGCACTCGAAATTACTCATCTGATTTTTTTACCCAAAACAATTATGCGTATCAGTTTTATGAAACCAAACCAAAACTTATTTACCAGGCTACACGTAACTTAAGGGCAACCCTGTTAGCAGGTTACTTTGAGGGCAATAACAGCGCAGAGTTTGGCAACCAACGAGGCTCTAATAGGGAAATTGGTGGTGAACTCAGATACAATGTTGGAAAACAAGGTGTATTAAACGCACGGTTGAGTTCGTATACCGTTCAGTTTAATGGTGATATTGCAAGTCCATTGGGATACGATATGCTACAAGGCTTTACCATTGGCGAAAACAGGCTCTGGAATGTCAATTACCAACAACGCCTTGGTACCAATTTACAAATTACACTTAACTATGATGGAAGACAGTCGCAAGGGCAACCCATCATCCATGTAGGGAGAATGGAAGCTAGGTATTTATTCTAGTCAATTGCAGGTCGGGTATAATACCCTGTTCCATTGTACTCACGTTTACCCGGAGCCACTTTGCACGCATCACTGCAAGCGCCTTCCATTTCATCAGCACAATTTTCGCACATATTAAACTGTTCGTTGCAATCTACATTGGCACAATTTAAACTGCGGTTGGTTGGCGTTCCACATTGTGCGCAAGCAGCTATTGCTGTTGGATTTACCTTGTTAACCGGCACTGAAACACGGCCATCAAATACGTACAGAACCCCATCAAAATCTTTACCTCCTGTATCATTTGCATACCCAATGATGCCATTGTGCAACTGATACACATCTTTAAATCCTTCTTTTAATAAAAGTGCAGAGGCCTTTTCACACTTAATTCCGCCTGTACAACAGGTTACGATTGTTTTGTTTTTGTATTGTTCAAGCTCCGCAATCTTCTCTGGAAATTCCCTAAAATTTTCAATATCGAGTGTAACGGAATTTTTAAACTTACCCAATCGCGTTTCGTAATTGCTTCGCACGTCTAGTATCACAACATCTTCACGGTCTTTTAATGCCAAAAATTCTTCTCCGCGTAAATGTTTTCCTGTTTCGCGTGTTGGGTCAATCACTTTCGGGTCGCGTAAGCCTGAATGCACAATTTCAGTTTTTGTTCGCACATGCATTCGATTAAATGCATGGCCATTGTGCTCGTCTATTTTAAATTCTATTCCCGCAAATAATGGGTTGGACTTCAAGTCGTGCATATACTGCTCGCATACCGATTTCGGACCGCTAATCGTGCCATTTATCCCTTCGTGTGCAATGTAAATACGACCTCTTAACCCCAGTTGTTTACAATACTTGAGGTGCTCTGCAGTGAATACCTCTGGATACTCAATTGAGGTATAATAATAATATGCTAATACTAAATATGTCTCATGTTCCATATGTAAGATGGATGAATGATGAAACAGCAAATATAGTTAAAACATCCTGGTTTGAAATGATTCGCGTCAGTGGTGGTTTAGGTAAATTCATAGCCAATATCCCTACGGTAATATTTGCCTTGGTATTGGATGCGTTCGGCATTTGCAAAACTTTTGGCTACAGCCTCCTTTATGGAACCACCCATAGAGGTAATGGCCAATACCCTGCCCCCGTTGGTTACCGTTTGCTGGTCATCAGTGGTTTTGGTTCCAGCATGAAAAACAATTGAATCGTGTACATGCTCAAAACCAGTAATGGCATATCCTTTTGCATAATCACCCGGGTAACCTTCACTCACAAGCATCACAGTGGTTGCTGTTTGATTAGAAATTTGGAGGTCGAATTGATTCAAATTGCCCGTTCCTGCAGCCAACATTAAATCAACAAAATCACTTTCAATTCGAGGTAATACCACTTCAGTTTCAGGGTCGCCCATGCGGCAATTGTATTCAATTACCCAAGGATCGCCATTCACATTCATTAACCCTATAAAAACAAATCCCACGTAGTTAATTCCTTCTTGTACCAAACCTGAAATGGTTGGTTTTACAATCCGCTCCTCTACTTTTTTCATGAAAACATCATCAGCAAAAGGTACTGGAGAAACAGCTCCCATCCCGCCTGTATTTAAACCGGTATCTCCTTCGCCAATACGTTTATAATCTTTGGCCGCTGGCAATATTTTGTAATGCTTACCATCTGTTAGCACAAAAACAGATAGCTCGATTCCATTTAGAAATGCTTCCACAACCACCTTCGAACTTGCAGCTCCAAACTTTTGGTTTTTAATCATCGCTTCCAACTCAGCAACTGCTTCATCGTTGGTTTGGCAAATCAATACTCCTTTTCCAGCTGCCAGCCCATCAGCTTTTAATACAACTGGCAACGAATGGGTCTTAACATAATCAATCCCTTCATGAATATTTTCGAAGGTAAAAGTGCGGTATGCAGCAGTTGGAATCTGATAGCGCTGCATAAAATTCTTACTGAAATCTTTGCTACCTTCTAACTGGGCTCCCTGTTCATCAGGACCAATAAATGGAATACGTTTAAGGTGGTCATCAGCCATAAAATAATCGCGCATACCTTTAACCAGCGGCTCTTCTGGGCCAACCACAATCAGTTGTACTTCGTTATCGAGGCAAAATTTACCCACCAAAGCAAAATCAAGTGGGTTAAGCGGAACGTTAATGGCAACTTGACTGGTGCCAGCGTTACCCGGCATGACAAAAAGTTTATCGCACTGTTTGCTCTGGGTTAGTTTGTATGCAAATGCATGTTCGCGTCCTCCAGAGCCAATGAGTAGTATATTCATATTCCAACAATTGAGGTGCGAATATAAGCTTCATCAAATGGAAAATGGTATATTATGTAAACCGAAAAAGCCTGTTTACTATCAAACAGTTATTGCAGCCCGTCATACTTAGCCTTTGCCAGTTCATATTGTTTCTTCATCTCATCATCCATTTTCGGTAAGTTCGAAATGGTATTGGCATGTAGCGATTCATATTGCTTGGAAATGATGTTTCCAAAAAAATCGCTGAGCACAATGCTTTTGGCTTTTTTATCCGGTGTGGTGATAATAGTGTCTGTTAAAGTGATAGATGGATCATTAATATCTACAGGAACCTCTACAAAATGTGTGTCTGGATACAATTTCCAAGTTTCATTCACCTTTGCAATCGAGTCAATAAATTGGGTGTAAGCAGTCAATGCCTTTTGGGCTTCAACATCTTTGGGTTGAGAGCAGCTACACACAATGGCGATAATGGCTAATGCATAAACTAAATGGTATTTCATATTGGTTATAATTAATAAGTGAATTTAAACGAAACAAATTGAACATCAAAACAGAATAACTACTTTCGCTTGCTAGAATGAAATCGACACCTACATTAAATATGGTTGCCAAAACCCAGCAAGGACTTGAACCTTTATTGGCAAAAGAACTTGAACAATTGGGAGCAACACAAATAGAGCAACACAAGCGTGCAGTGAGTTTTATAGGTGATAAGGCATTATTGTATAAAGCCAATTTGTGTTTACGTACTGCACTCAGAATACTTGTTCCAATTCACAAATTTGAGGCTGTAAATGAACAGGAATTGTACAATGGCATACAACAACTAAACTGGGAAGATTATATGGATGTGAATGGAACATTAGCCATTGAAGCGAGTGCGAATTCACATTTATTTAACCACACACAGTATTTGGCGCAAAAAACCAAAGATGCCATTGTGGATCAGTTTAGGGCAAAACATGGAGTTAGACCCAGTGTTGATTTGGTTAGGCCAGATTTAAGGTTAAATCTTCATATTTTCCAACATCAATGCACACTATCGTTGGATAGTTCAGGAGAGTCGCTGCACCGAAGAGGATACCGTGCCGAAGGTAATATGGCTCCTTTAAATGAAGTAACTGCGGCCGCATTAATTTTGCACAGTGGTTGGAATGGTAAAGGTGTATTTATGGATCCGATGTGTGGAAGCGGTACCATCTTAATAGAGGCTGCAATGTTTGCCAAAAATATTCCACCTAACCATATGCGTGAATGGTTTGCATTTGAAGGGTGGCGCGATTTTGAACCGCAACTGTGGAAGCAGGTTAAGCAAGAAGCAATGGAGGCAATTGTGCCGTGTGAAGCAACGCTTATTGGTAATGATGCAGTGTTTAAAGTAATTGAAATTGCACGTAGCAATGCGCGAAAAGCAGGAGTTGAAAATGAGCTTCAACTTAGCAATATGCGTTTTGAAGAACAAACACCACCTGAGCCACTCAATGGCGGCACGTTAATTATGAATCCACCTTATGGTGAGCGTATTGATATTGGAGAAGCAGCCGCCTTTTATAAAATGCTAGGTGATGTACTTAAACAAAAATTCTCGGGCTATGATGCTTGGATTTTATCATCAAACAAAGAGGCGCTGAAAAAGGTTGGCTTGGCTGCAAGCAAGCGGATTGTGGTTTGGAACAGCCAACTGGAATGTAAATTTCATAAGTTTGAAATGTACAGAGGAAGTAAAAAGGAACAAGCCACAGCCGAAGTTTGATGAATCCATTGTGATAAGTATACTTAAAGGGTACGAACCCCGATGTCAGGGTGCTTTCATCGAACTATAGAGCGTAAGAAATGACAACTATCTTTTGCAATTTTACATGCCTAGTCATAAAGCTAAGTGCATATTCGAAATCACACATGTAACACTCAAACTATAGAAAACAAGCATTAGGTTTCCTGACTTTTCTTTTTGTTACCTTTTGGTTCTGCAAAAGGTAACCGAAAAGCAGACCACCAATTCCAAATCAACCCTCATTCTTTGCTATGCCCAACGCCACTCAGGCTAATTCGGGTTGATTTCGCTCAATTGGTGGACTCCCATTCTTTTGCCTTAGATGGTTTTGTGTGACAAACAAAGCGTTTATTTTAGCGGTGGGCTTCGATAAGCAACCCACGAACGAAGTGGCTTGGGTTGCGGGGAAAATAAATGATGTAGTTTGTAACAAAAGCATCGGTAGCTTGAACTTTTTGATTACTTTTTCTTTCAAAGAGAAAAAGTAATGCGGGTTTGGGGCGGCTAGCCCCAAGAGTAAATCAAATAAGGTATGAATCCATTTTAGTGGTAAGGAGACGTAAGACATTGAAATTAATTATGTTCAAACTCCATTATATCTATATCTTAGAATGTGCAGTTAAATCCTTTTACATTGATGTAACCTATAGTTTTAAAGGAGTTTATACAAAATCGTAACAGGCGAAATGAAGAATGTTACACTTATACAAGAAGACCAGTTGCATTAGTTTATCATGAATCCTATCGCGATTTTAAACAAACAATACAAAGAGAAAAGCAGCTAAAAGGTTGGGCAAGAGCAAAAAAATCGCCTTGATAAAGAATGATTTAAACGGGTTGAAACAACTGTCGAAATAAAGATATAACCAGTAGGATTTAATTATGTCCCCATGCCTCAGCTCGATAAACTCACTGTGATATTGGGACGTAATAATTGTAACCTACTCTGTCTGGATGAGTTCATCGAACCGTGACGATATTCATAAACCTTTGTTCAAGTAATTTGTTAGTTTTGTAGAATATTTCTAAATAACCATGACTGAAGTAAAAGAATACCTTGATGTATATGCGGAGGAAACTCCAAACCCTGAAACGATGAAATTCGTTTTTAACAAAATGATTTTGCCTGATGACAGTGCTGATTTTCCAACACGTGACAGCGCAGGACCATCTCCTTTAGCAAAAAATTTGTATGAATTCAATTTTGTGAATGGTGTATTTATCATGAATAATTTTGTAACCATTACTCGAACCGAAGGGGCAGATTGGGCAGATATCATTCCGATTGTTCGCGAGTTTTTGAAATCATATGTAGATGCAAAAGAGCCTATCCTATTTAAAACAGAAAAAAGCGCAATGGGTGATTGGGGTGCCGATAATGTAACCGTTGCAAAAATTATTGATGTGCTTGATACCTACGTAAAGCCTGCTGTTGAAGTTGATGGTGGAATGATTTCGTTTAAATCGTTTGACAATGGTGTTGTAACAGTAGAAATGAAAGGATCATGTAGCGGTTGCCCTTCATCTACGGTTACATTAAAACGTGGAATTGAAGGCATGTTGCAACGCATGGTGCCAGAAGTAAAAGAAGTAATTGCAGAAGCACTTTAACTAAAATATAATGATGCTAAAGCCTCTTTTCCTTCAGGAAAAGGGGCTTTTTGTTGAATAAAAAAGCCCCAACTTTCGTTGAGGCTTTGTACCCAGAGCCGGGGTCGAACCGGCACGGTTTCCCACTAGTGTTTGAGACTAGCGCGTCTACCAATTCCGCCATCTGGGCATATTTTCATTGGCGTCTACTCCCGAAACAATCGAAATCTTTGATTTCGCTCTGTTTCGAGGATTCTCGATAAACTACGTTAGCGAAGCTAACTGGTTTATCGGAACAATTCCGCCATCTGGGCATATTTTCATTGGCGTCTACTCCCGAAACAATCGAAATCTTTGATTTCGCTATTTGAGCCTTGACCTACATGAATTCCCAATTATTCCGCTGGCAAATGAGGGGCAAATATACATAAATGTAAAAGCGGTGCAAACCCTTTTTTCGGATTTTAGCTTGCTGCTTCACTACCAGAAGTTTAATTGCCTCAGGCAAAAACCACCATTTAATGATTGGCCGTTTTGCTTTTGGTAAACTTGCTTTTCAACCGTACTGCAGGTACCCAAATTTTAGAAAGCAAGTACTTGATTGGGTTATTTTTTTCAACGTGCCAAACAGTAGTCCTGCTCGCTTCCAAAGGTTGTTCGTGTAGTGAAAATGCATATGCGGCAATAGATGTTCTGTATTTACCTTCAGGAAATTGGATAGGATCATAACCATGCAAGGTATAACCACGACTGTGCATCACAACAAAGCGGTTAAATGGTACTTCCACTTCCGTTTTGTCGCCTGTTTCGCTGTGCTCCAAACGAAGGTGACCTTTGTATTCAGGTTTCCAGTCTTTGTTTAAATAAAGCAATAAATTCAGGTTGCGGAACCACGTTTCTTTTAGAGGGTGGTAGTTAAAATCAGCATGCATATCCAAAAAACTACCTTTTTTGCCCTGGTGAATTCCACCTCCATAAAAATCGGCATCAATAAACACATCTTCGTTTGTTACAAATTGAATCCAATCCTGGAAACGCTTTGATGTTAAATCGTTAAACAGCTCTTGGAAAATACCTCCCATTGTCCAAAATTTCGACTTCTCAAACTTGTTCTTCGCAAATACATAATCAGCGCTTTCGGTTTCTATTTCTGGAATGCTTTTATACAACTCTTCTGCTTTTTCGGTCAATAAAAAACCATCAACTGCAACAAGGCAAAACGGTTTTGCTGTTAAAAATTGTTGTCTAAAAGAGTCTTTATTCGCTTCGAGGTATTCAAAGTTAATCACCATACGTTTGTGTTTTAGTTATCAAAAATGCCCGTTCTGGGCATGTAAAAATAGGACAATTATCAACTTAATCAATTAGAAGGAATCAATGCCATGCCCATTCGCACACGTTGGGCCACATATCCTTTGGCATCATAGTTTTTATACGTTAATGCCTGCTCAAAATACAATTTGGCCAAATCATAATACCTTAACTGAATATACACATTGCCCATTTGCAGGCAACTCATGGGAGCAAATTCATAGTTGGTTGATTGTGTTTGTTCAATTGCTTGCGAAAAGTACGTTAAGGCTTTGGCATATTTACCATATTCTTGCATCAAACGGCCTGCCCTGTAGGCAAATTCGCCTCGTTGGTAAATGCTTGGCAGTACCTTGGGGTTAATTTGTTTTAGCACATCCTCTGCTGCTTTGTAATACCCTCCATCAAATAGCAAACGCATACGCAAAATACCTGCTGATGGAAAAATACCTACTGCTTGCTCTTTATCCACTGCCCTATCTTCATCATCTGCTGTGCCATATGAATTTGCCATCTTCCTGTATACTTTATAATGCAGGGTATCTCCTTCCAACCATGAAATCCAAGCTAATTTTTGGTAAGCATCTCGTTTGTGAAGTTTACCCTTGTAAAAGGTTACAAACTTTTTAAACCCAATGGCTGCATCTTCATCAAGCCTGTTTAATTTGGCAAGTCCTAATTGGTAATCAAGTTCAAAAAAATCACCGTACTCATTTCCTTTGGGGGCTTTACTCAAAACTAAAATTGCTTCATCATTATTACCTGTTCGGGCCGCAATAAAGCCCCTTAAATAACAGTGCAGCGGATTGGTAGCATAATCGTTGGTAAAGGCTTCACACGACTCCCAACTTTTATATCGGTTACCAAAGTAAAACTGCAATAACGTGTGGTAAAATTGTGCACTTTGCCAATCAAGTTTGGTTGCTGGCGTTACAGGGCATGATTGAAGGTAAGACTCAATTTGTGCAAACCCTTGCTGATAGTTTCCATGCATCCCAACTATTTTCAACATCCAATGAAACTGGTCAGGTAATGTTCCCAAAACAGCATTGATAAAACCCAATGTTTTTAAGTTGGCTTTATAGTTGGGAAAAAGTTGGTGGTTCTTTTGAATAAGGTTCCAAGCGGTTCGTAAATCTTTTGCCCCGCCCAAGTATTCCTCATGCATTAGCTTAAGAACAGCCCAATGCAAATGAATTTCGGCTTGGGTATACAAAGCAACGGGCGATGTTTGCGGAATGGAACGCATGCGCTGCAAGTGTTTTTGCTGATTGGGTAATCTACGCTTAAAATCTTCGTACGATTGGTTACCTACCAATGTGTAATAATCCACCATGTGAGCTAAATACACCGTTGCAACTTGGTCGTCATTTGCCAACAGTTGCATTGCCTTATCCAACTTATATTGGTAAATGCAATCAATCGCTTGTAACTGCTTGCTTGTCCAAGCAAAATCAGTTTGTTCCGCATGCACACAAAGCAAAAAGAGTTGAAATGCTAACGCAATTCCAACTCTTTTACTTCTTGAAAGAATGGTTATTCTTTTCAATTAAATATTTACTTCTTCGGCCAGAACATTATCTACAAGTACACGACCGCAATGTTCGCATACCAATATTTTCTTGCGTTGTTTAATATCAGATTGACGTTGAGGTGGGATTTTTGCAAAACAACCACCGCAGCTATCACGAACAATCACCGCTACTCCAATACCATTTTTCACACTGCCTCTGATTTTATTGTAAGATACCAATAAGCGGTCTTCAATTACTGTTGAAGCCTCATCTCTGCCTTTTAACAGCAACTTCTCTTCCTTGTCGGTTTCTTCAACAATCATATCCAACTCAGATTTCTTGTTTTTCAAATCTTGCATGCGGCCCTCTAGTTCAACATGCACCGACTCCACTTGTTGTTTTTTATTTTCGATATCAAACTGGCTGTTTTTGATACGCTTTTCAGCAGCTTGCACTTCAAGACCTTGAATTTCAATTTCTTTGTTCAAAGCATCAAACTCCCTATTGTTTTTCACGTTATCTAACTGCTTCTCATATTTTTTGATAAGCGCCTTAGCGTCAAGAATACGCGTTTTGTTGTTCGAAATTGCCTCTTCAGCGTTTTTGATATCGTTTTTGAAGTTCTCGATACGGGTATTTAATCCAGCGATATCGTCTTCCAAATCAGCTACTTCCATTGGAAGCTCACCACGTACCGCACGCAATTTGTCTATTTTAGAGTCAATTACTTGCAATTTGTACAAGGCTTTTAATTTTTGCTCAACGCTGATTTCAGTTGCTACTGCCATATGTTATAGATAAAAATATTGAATTGGATTCGTATTGGTTTCCGATAAAAGGACGGCAAATGTAGGAAATTTTTCGAGAATAACATCCCGAATCAGGTGTTTGGTAAAAAATTCGCTTTCATAGTGGCCAATATCTGCAATCATTGTTTGTTGCTCACTATCAAAAAATTCGTGGTACTTAACATCGGCTGTAACAAATACATCGGCTTTAGCCGCTTTAGCTGCGCCCAACAAAAAACTTCCGGCTCCGCCACAAATGGCCACCTTACGTATGCTTGCCGGACCATTTGTATAACGTATTACCTTCACATTCATTTGCTTATACAGCAATTGCAAAAAATCGGCTTGGGGCATTGGCTCTGGTAATTCGCCAATCATACCTGCTCCTACTAATTGATGATTTTGCTCAAGCTGGTAAATATCATAGGCGACTTCCTCATATGGATGACTCTGTTTAAGCGCTGTTATCACCTTTTTTTGCAACCATTTAGGGAAAACCGTTTCAATCCTCACCTCTCCTTCTTGATGATCTTCACCTGGCTTGCCTACAAATGGTGTTGTTTGTGAACCGCCTCTAAAAGTACCGGTTCCGTTTACCAAAAAACTGCAATGATCATAGTTACCTACATGCCCGCAACCCGCATCAAACAAAGCTTGTTGTACATTTTGTAAATGAGATTGCGGAACATACGTAACCAATTTATTTAATTGACCAGCGCTTGGCGCCAAAATTTGTACCTGCTTCAACCCAATACGTTCGGCAATTTGGTGATTTACCCCAAACCTTACTGAGTCTAAATTGGTATGGATGGCATAGATGGCAATATCGTTCTTAATGGCCTTAATAATGGTACGCTCTACATAATTGTTTCCATTAAGCCTGCGCAAGCCTTTAAACACAATTGGATGATGCGCAATTACAAGGTTGCATTGCTTTTGAATTGCTTCATTTATGACTTCTTCGGTGCAATCAAGACTTACCAAAATACCAGTCACACCTTGTTCGGGGGTACCAGTAATAAGCCCGGCATTGTCGTATGATTCTTGTAACGATGGAGGCGCCAATTGCTCAAGCAACTGGGTAAAGTGAGCGACTGAATGCATTTGTGCTGGGTTATTTTACAAATTGACCCGACATTAAATAATAGGCGGTAGCTGCAGGCAGTGTGGCATGTTTTACCGTTACCACATAAAATTTCCCTTCGTTGCTAATTTCTGAAATAACTGAATCAATTTGGTAATCAGGAAAACGTTTGTTCAAATCCTTTTTTACATTATTAGGCAATTTGGAAGCTTGAAGTGTTTCCACGCGGTTAATCCATTCACCGGTTTTGGTGTATGCAAATGTGTATGTATGCTCTGCATCTTGAATCCAGTCAACTGTATATTTATCAGGATACTCTTTCCAAACATCAGATTCTTTGCTCAAGGTATTTTGAACATTGTACGTTTTAATAACAGCTGCCGGAACCTCCGATTCTTTTACAACCTTTTGCCCATAAGCATAAGAGATTGCAAATAATGAGAATACAATGGTTGTAATTTTTTTCATGTGTATTATTTTTATGCAAAATAGGGCAATAGGCTAAAAAATCAATACCGAATAGTTTGATGTGCGTTAATTTTTGTTCTTCTTTGAACAATTGAAGCACCGCTCAAAAATAATACATCACCAACCATGGCTAATCGGTATTTAAAACCTGCTTATTTTTTAATCATTACCACCATTATACTAGCTACAGGGCTCAACAAAGTTTTGGCTCAAAACAAACCCTATCGTGACGCCTCTAATCCGCATTACTGGAAAAACAGGAAACCCTTTGAGGGATATTGGCAACAAGATGTGGCTTACCGCATTAAAGCAAACATTGACGACCAAACGGATATTGTTGATGCAGAGATGGAGCTTACGTATTACAATAACTCACCTGATACGCTAATGTTCCTTTACTTTCACCTTTACCAAAATGCATTTATTAAAGGCGGTTATTTAGAACAACTGAACCTTGCCAATAACTTTAAGCAACAGTTTGGTCCCTATGAAGCAAATGGCAAAGGCACTGAAATTGAATCGGTAGAAATTATTCAAGCCGGTGGTTCAATGCCACGTTACACAGACGAATTTGGGAACATGGCAGTAGTAGATCCAATTGCTACTCGTTACAAAGCAACTCCTTGGATAGATTACAGCATTATGCGGGTTGACCTGCAAAAGCCTTTGTTACCGCAATCATCACTTGTGATTAAAATTAAATTTAAAACCTATTTCGATGCTGGAGGCAACCAACGCAGGCGCATGAAAACCTTTACCGATAATTGGGGCAATAAACAATATGATGGGGTGCATTGGTATCCGCGCATTTGCGTTTATGATCGAAAATTTGGTTGGGAAACCGACCAGCATTTAGGCAAAGAATTTTATGGCGAATACGGGAGTTATGATGTGGAGTTAACCTTTCCCAATCATTTTGTGGTTGATGCCACAGGCGAATTACAAAACAGAGAATCAGTATTGCCAGCCGATTTACGAGCCAAATTGGATATTAAAAATTTTAAAGACAAACCTTGGGATGAAAAGCCCTCTGTTGTAATTACTCCTGATGGTTCAAAAAAAACATGGCATTTTAAATCCATCAATACGCATGATTTTGCTTGGGTAGCCGACCCTACTTTTAGGATTGGTGAACAAACTCTCACATTGGCAAATGGCGAAACAGTTTCGTGTATAGCACTTGCTCAAGAACCCCATGCACGTGGTTGGCAAGATGCCGCTGCATTTACCGCCAAGGTAATCGATGTTTACTCAACTGATATTGGTGCATATGCATACCCCAAAATGATTGTTGCCGACGCACGCGATGGAATGGAATACCCTATGTTAACATTGGATGGCGGATCGAGCCCAAGTTATTATGGTTTGCTTGCACACGAAGTTGGCCATAATTGGTTTTTTGGAATGGTAGGTACTAACGAGACTTACAGAGCAAGTCTTGATGAAGGTTTCACCCAATTTTTAACCAACTGGAGCATGACCCGCATTTTTGGAGAAGTAAAACCTACTGCTCAAAATCCAAACCCAATGAGCCGCATGGACCAAACGGTGTACTGGGGGTATTTAAGAGATGCGATTAAAAACCAAGATGCGTTTTTAAATACACATAGTGATGATTTTGATGGGGCACTAAACCACGGAGGCGGCTACGGACATGTGTATTACAAAACCGCAACCATGTTGTACAACCTGCAATATGTGCTTGGCGATAGTTTGTTTTTAGGGGCGATGCAACATTATTTCAACCAATGGAAAATGTGCCATCCATACACCGAAGATTTTCGAAACTCCATTACACAATACACTAAAGCTGATTTGAATTGGTTTTTTGACCAATGGTTGGAAACGACCAAACGTATTGATTACGGCATTACCGAAGTAGAACTTGAAAAGAAAATTTACAAAGAAGGAACCAAAGAAGAAACTGCGCGTGAATATGAAATTGAATTTATGCGGTATGGTGAAATGCAAATGCCGATTGACTTTACGGTTGTATTAAAAGACTCATCTATTTATAAATATACCATACCGAATACCTATTTTGCTAAAAAAGAAAAAGACAGAACTGTACTACCTGTTTGGAGAGGTTGGGGTAAACTGAATCCGGAATATGAAGCGGTGATTACATTGCCTGCAAAATCAGAAATCAAAAATGTAATCATTGACCCTACTTATCGCCTAGCAGATATAGACCAACGGGATAATAGCAGCAAAGCTCCTGTGTATTTTAGTTTTGATGACTTTAAAAAGGATGCACCCGATCGCAAGCATTATACCTTAACTTGGCGTCCGGATATTTGGTACAATAGCATTGATGGAATCAAAGCTGGATTGAACCTAAGTGGAAATTACCTGAACACAAAGGATGTATTTAGGGCAACCGTTTGGGCTAATACCACCTTGTTAAATGATTACACAGGTAAGGCGAGCAATCCACTGAATGCAACATTTTATTACCGTGATTTTGTTCGAAAGCACACGTACCTTAGGTATGATTTAAGGTACTTAGATGGTTTAATTTATGCGGTATTTGGCGTAGATAATGAGCGCAAGATTGGTGCAAACACAAACCTTTTAACTGAAATTTATTTTAAAGGATTGAGGCGGAACGGAGCTGCCAATTTGGATTATTTACTCTACCCTACTCAATGGAATGCCAATGAAAGCAACAACACGTTAAATATTGACATGACGGTGAGTTATTCGTATTCAAAAGGGTTTGGTGAATACAAACAAGGACTTCGCGCATCCTTTTTATCGGATTATGCATACTCAAGTATTTACTTGCAATGGATTAACCAACACCAACTTTCTAAATTTGAATTGCGCTCACGCTTTTTTGTGCAAGCAATTACAGGCGATGATATTGCTCCCGAATCACAGTTGTTTTTAGCAGGTGCCAACCCAGAAGAAATGATGGAAAATAAATTTATCCGATCGCGCGCATTTGTGCCCACTTCTTGGTTAGCTTATGGAAATAATACCAACCATTTTCATGCAGGTGGAGGATTAAACATCAGGGGTTATGCCGGTTATCTTGTTCCCGACAATGTATTAAACACACAAGTGTATTTGTATGCAGGTAACTTGGGTGGATCGATGAATATTGAACTTGATTTTGATAAGTTCATCAACTTTAAACCCAAAAAATTGCAGAAGTATTTTCATATCGACTCTTATTTATTTGCCGATGCAGGTATGATTGGTAACACATTTAAGCAGGGCGAATTTGGCTTAACGCAAAAAAGAGATGTAAACTCGAACATAATGGTAAGTGCTGGTGCGGGGATGGTATTTACCATTAAGCGATGGTTAAATTATGATGCCTTTAAGCCATTTGCGTTGCGATTTGATGTACCTTTGTTTTTAAACAATACACCTTTTGTGGATGGAGAATACATACGCTACAGGTGGATACTTGGCATTAACCGTTCATTTTAACAACATGACTCAACATATTGACAAACCGAAACCTGGAACATACGCTCCTTATTTCGATACCTATATTTCACGCGTAAAAGGTGAATCGATTTTTGAAGAACTTTCAACTGCCTACATCGAGACCATGGAGCTGGTAACTTCACTTGATGCCGAAACGTTACACGGACGCTATGCTGAAGGAAAATGGACCATACTGCAAATACTTCAACATATTATTGATACCGAACGTATTTTTAACTACAGGGCTTTGTGCGCAGCACGTGGTGATCAGAATCCATTACCTGGGTTTGATGAGCAAGCTTATGCAGCCAATGCCCAAACACGCAACGTGAACGACTTGGTTCGTGAACTTTCGTTGGTACGTGCATCTACTATTGAACTGTTTAAAAGTTTTACACCTGAACAACTTGACCTGGTAGGTACTGCCAATAAAAACCCAATTACTGCAAGGGCTTTATTGTATATGACTTTAGGCCATGAGTTGCATCACCGCCATATTATTGAAACCCGTTATTTATAAACCAATGACAAACACTAAACACACCCTTGTACTGCTGTTAACTTTGTTAACAGTTGCATTTGCCAAAGCCCAAGCTACCCACGAGTGGTTTCAACAAGAAGCTGCACTCTTAACAGCATTGCAGCGTTATGAGATGACTCCCTTTGTGATTCCAACACAACCCGTAACCTTCGTAACCGACACATCGAGCAAAGAAGTGAACAATGCCATTGAACTTAATGCATTGATGCGCATTCATATTCCACAATCTAAAAACAGCGTATTGCGCAAAGCATCAGACGCCAATAATGGATACACCCAAACATTTGGATTGTATGTGAAGGAAGACGCGATTTATTATATTGTATGCAACCTCAATCCGCTAACTGGCAAGCTTGAGGAAATGATTGTTTCGAAAAATAACTAGACCGTATACGTTAACACACAATTATCAAAACACCGCACTGCCAGTAATTGGTTGTGTGGTGTTGGTTTGCTTACCACACCTGTTATTTCTAAGACAGCATCATCATAAGTAAAAGGCAAAATGCGCAAATGGGCTTTGAAATCGAGCTCTTTGAGACCGTAGTGTTTGTACAAACTTTCTTTAGCCGACCAAATAATGGTTGGGTAAATAGCAGATTCAGTATCCCCAAAAAAGTATTCATCGGGGCGTAAAAACTTGGTGCGTACACGGTTTACCCGTTCATCTATCTTTTCAATATCTACTCCCACCTTTTGGGTTTTACTTAGCAATACGCAAGCATAATGATGCGCATGCGAAATAGATACAAAATAAGGTAGACCATCAACTTCCAACATCGGCTTGTTTCTTTCATCCTTATGCAATATAACTTGACTGTTGGGAAAACACGCAGCCAATAATACACGGCTTGCTAGCCAATGCAACTGTGTATGTCTTTGGTCGCCTTTATCCGAAAATGATGCCGGCAAACGCACCTGCATTTCGGTTCGGGTTTCGGTAATTTTCCATATAACCAATTCCGAATGTTCTCCTACATTTGTGCGTTCAATTAAAGGCATGGGCAAAATTCAAGTTACAAAAACTGCGCATTACAGCGGACACAAAGGAAGCATATTTTCTTTAACCAAAGGCAGGTTCCCGCATACATTTTTTAGTGGAGCAGATGATGGCCTAGTAGTTGAATGGAATGCTGAAAAACAAGGAGATGGTGTGGTATTGGTGCAGGTAAATAGGCCTGTATATAGCATGTTGTTGATTAACAATTCGACACAATTGATTTGCGGAACAGCTTCTGGAAATCTACACCTCATTGATTTGGTGACCAAAAAAGAAATACGCAATATCGAAGCGCATACTTTAGGGGTGTTTGATATTTGCCTGCTCAACCAAAGTTTGGTAACAGGTGGTGGCGATGGCTGGATATGTGAGTGGGATCTCAGTTTAAACCTGATTCGCAAACACAAATGCAGTGATAAAAGTGTGCGTAGCATAGCCTACAACCCATTGCTCAAACAAATGGCTGCAGGTAGCAGCGATCATTGTATTCGTTTGTTTGATGCAGGTACACTCGCGTTAAAGGGTGAATGGAAAGCGCATACCAACTCCGTATTTACTGTAGTATACCACCCAACACTTCCTTTATTGTATTCAGGTGGGCGAGATGCCTTGCTTAAAAACTGGGATGTGCACGACCCACAAAAACCTGAATTGGATATTCCAGCGCATACCCTGCATATTAACCAAATTGCTTTTTCGCCTAACCAAAATTGGTATGTAACCGTAAGCATGGATAAAACCATTAAACTGTGGGATGCCACAACTAATGAACTTTTAAAAGTAGTTGATAAAGCCCGCAACGATGGGCATATGACATCGGTTAACAAAGTGCTTTGGCTTTCGGCAACTGAGTTTGTAACTTGCAGTGACGACAAAACAGTGATGGCTTGGGAGGTATCTGAAGCGGATTAGTGCATACCATAATCATTTCCCACTCTTATCATAAAGCGCACTACTCCCCTACTTCGTCTTCTGTCTCTTCTAGGTTGGTCAAAAAAATATAAATCATCACAAATATCAAATCTAGTTGAATTGCTTTTTGTAACCCACATGCGCGTTTCAAGCAATATAAATCCTACACTTTTAATGGGTTTCACTTTATATTCAATTTCACCAGAAGCATCTGATTTAACACCATCTTTGATGATATTAGCGTTGAATGTATCTAATTTCATCACGAGTTCAAATTGATATTGTGTAGAATCCTTAGTCAAAACTTGAAATCCTTCTTTTTGAAGCTGCTTATTGCATGCATTCAACATCTCCAATTCGAAATCCCCATTCAAAATATGTGGCGACAAATTCAGAATGCGTACCTTAACAGAATGGGTTTGCTGAGAGCGCAATTTAATACGGTACCAATACCTTTTTTGGCATCCTGTGGCCAAGAGGGCGAATGCAATACTCAAAACCAAAACTGCTTTAGGGCTTAACAACCGCATGGTTAAATCACTTTTGTAAGCCGAATTTACAAAAAACAAGCTACTTTGCAGCATGATTGTTTCGTTAATTGTTGCCATGGACTCCCATAATGGAATTGGTTTTCAAAACCAGTTGTTATGCCATTTACCAGCCGATTTAGCCTATTTTAAACGAACCACAACGGGGCATCCCATCATTATGGGTCGTAAAACGTATGAATCGATTGGACGCCCATTGCCTAACCGAACCAATATTGTTGTATCACGTGAAGCAGGCTTACAAATTGACGGGTGCATTGTAAAAGCAAGCTTACAAGAAGCCATTCAATATGCAATAACTTTACCTACCGATGAAGTATTTATTACAGGAGGTGGCACCATTTACCAGCAAAGCATGGATTTGGTAACACGGGCTTATGTTACCCGCATTCACCATCAATTTGAGGCAGATACTTTTTTCCCTGAACTAAGCGGTTGGCGTTGTGTTCAAACAGAACACCACGAACCTGATGAAAAAAACAAATATGGATACTCGTTTGAAGTGTATGAGAAATTAATCTAGTACAAACGTTTTGCCTTCGGCAGCAATTTCTGTATGCTCAAATTGCGTTTTGGCTTCTTGAAGCAAAACATCCAAATCATCGTACCTCGAAGAAAAATGACCAATAAGCAACTTTCGAACTTGTGCTTTTTGGGCAATCATCCCTGCTTGTAAGGCCGTAGTATGCATGGTTTCGATGGCACGCTCTAGTTTTTCATGTAAAAAAGTAGACTCGTGGTACAACAAATCCACTCCTTTAATATGTGGCAAAATCCTTTCGTCATATTGGGTATCTGAACAATAGGCGTATGCAACCGGATCGCCCGTATAATAGGTTAGTTTTTCGTTTTCAATTACTGTTTTACCATCCGCACTCACATAATCCTTCCCACGCTTTAAATCGGTATAATAGGTAAAAGGAATATGCGCTTTTTCGCAAGCATCAACATTGATTCTGCGCAAGCGTGCTTGTTCCTCAAACACAAATCCAGTTGTAGGCACTCGGTGGTAAAGTGGAAAAGAGGTTACTTTTAACACTGTGTTTTCGAGCAATACTTCGGGGCGTTGGTCTTGTGTAATATGTTTTACAATTTCGAAACGTAAATGTGTATCGGAGCTTTTGATAAAGAGGTCAAGCAAGTCGAAAACGTTTTGCGGACCATAAATATGCAACGGCTCTTCCCTGCTGTTCAGGTTCATGGAAAAAATCATTCCGGGCAATCCTAAAATATGGTCACCGTGAACATGGCTAATAAATACGTGTTTGATTTTGGATTTTTTGATTTTGTACCTACGCATTTGCATTTGCGTACCCTCACCACAATCAATAAGCATATGGTGATCAAGCATGTTTAAATATTGGGCCGAAGGAAACCTGTTGAGCGTAGGTGTTGCCGAACTGTTTCCCAGTATGGTTAGTTCAATGCTCATTCCATCGAATTGTTATCATCCATATTCAACACTTGCTTTTCAAGCTGGTCCATAAACACAAAATCAACGGCCTCAATATCTGTTGGGATAAATGTAATGTCGGCTTTGGTAAATAAGCGTGTGAGCGAGTCGGCAGCACATGTAACAATTAACAAACCATCCTTTTCCAACAGCTCTTTTCCGAGCTTAATAAGTTCGCGTGTACCGTCTGCATTGCAAGATTCAACTTCTTGTACATTTACAATTACATATTTGCTGCTGCTGGCCACTTCGTGCAATACTTTGGCTCGAAGCAATTCACATGTTTGTTGATCTAGAGTAGTTGCATCTGTTTTAATGAGCGAGTACTCGTCTTTTTTTTCGATAGTATAATTCATGGTTGGTAATCAATGGTAAAAATAACAACGCTTGTCAAATATTCAATTATTTTAATTTATATCCGTTACCTTACAAGAAAAATTGACTCATACCCTGTTTGAGCTACCCTTGGTGCTTGCCGCCCCAGATCCGCATTATTTTTTCTCCAGAACCAAAAGGTAACAAAAAAGTAAAGCAAGCTTCATTTCAATAATTTATGTGTTACTGGTATAATTAAGGATAAGCATTGTTATTTTTACCCCGAATAAAATACAATATTGAATTTATGAAAATAGCTTGCATCACAGGTGCATCATCGGGAATTGGGGCTGCAACCGCAACGGTATTTGCCCAAAACGGATACAACCTGATTTTAATTGCCCGAAGAAGCGAAAAATTGAACGCATTGGCTACTGAATTGGCCCAACAATTTGGCGTTCAAATACATCAAGCGGTAGTGGATGTTCGCAATGCCGAAGCTGTTGCAACAGTTGTGAAAGAGCTCCCCGACTACTGGAAAAAAATTGATATACTGGTGAACAATGCGGGTTTGGCTAGTGGTCTTTCAACAATTGATAAAGGAGACATTGCCGATTGGGATGTGATGATTGATACCAACCTTAAAGGATTGCTTTACATGACACGAGCCATTACCCCATTGATGGTTGAACGTAAAAGTGGCCATATAATCAATATTGGTTCCATTGCCGGCAAAGAAGTATATGCCAATGGCAACGTGTATTGCGCTACCAAACACGCTGTTGATGCCTTAAACAAAGCCATGCGCATTGACTTGGCACCTCATGAAATCAAGGTAACAGCCATTCATCCGGGTGCAGTAGAGACCGAGTTTAGCATTGTGCGGTTTCATGGCGATACCGAAAGAGCCCAAAAAGTATACGAAGGATTTGACAATTTGGTGGCGCAAGATATTGCAGAGGCCATTTGGTTTGCTGTTTCGAGACCAACACATGTAAACATCAATGAACTAACCATTATGCCAACTGCCCAACCAGTGGCTTCGGTGATTCACCGCAAGCTGTAGATTGCACGTGGATAATCCATTGGGTAAAAGCATCGGCACAACCTAACAAAACCTTATTTTTGCACCATGAGTAACCTGAATTTTGTAGAAGAAATGCGCTGGCGTGGCATGCTCCAAGATATGATGCCCGGAACTGAAGAAAAATTAAACGCAGGTATGTGCAGCGGATACATTGGTTTTGACCCAACAGCCGACTCCATGCATGTTGGCCACTTGATGCAAGTGATGACGTTAATCCATTTTCAACGTGCAGGTCACAAGCCTTTTGCTTTGGTTGGAGGCGCAACTGGAATGGTGGGTGACCCTAGCGGTAAAAGCGCAGAGCGCAATTTGTTAGATGAAGAAACCTTAAACAAAAACGTAACAGGATTGCACAATCAGTTGGAAAAATTTTTAGACTTTAACTGTGGTGCTAACAGTGCTGTAATGGTTAATAATTACGATTGGTTTAAAGGGTTTTCGTTTTTAAACTTTATACGCGATGTAGGCAAACATATTACGGTGAACTACATGATGGCGAAAGACAGCGTAAAAAAACGCCTCGAAGGAGAGTCTGGAATGTCGTTCACGGAGTTTACCTACCAATTGGTGCAAGGTTATGACTTTTACTATTTGTGGAAACATCACGGCATCAGCATTCAAATGGGTGGCAGCGACCAATGGGGAAATATTGTAACGGGAACTGAACTTATTAGAAGGAAAGATGGTGGGGAAGCTTTTGCACTTACCACACAATTGATTAAAAAAAGTGACGGAACCAAGTTTGGCAAAACCGAAAGTGGTGCCGTATGGCTCGATCCTCAAAAAACATCTCCTTATAAATTTTATCAGTTTTGGCTCAATGCAAGTGATGACGATGTCAAAAGTTGGATTCGGATTTTTACCCTCAAAACCAAAGCCGAAATTGAGGCCTTGGAAACCGAACACAATGCCGCACCACACTTACGTGTATTGCAAAAAGCACTGGCAACCGAAATTACCATTAGGGTGCATGGCGAAACCGAATTGAATAAAGCTATTGAAGCAAGTGCTATTTTATTTGGCGCAAGCACTGCCGATGCCTTGGCCCAATTAGATGAAGCCACGTTTTTAGATGTATTTGATGGGGTTCCACAATCGCATGTAACACTACATGATTTGAATGCAGGAATCAACCTTGTGGATTTACTTGCAGATAAAACCCAAATATTCCCATCGCGTGGTGAAGCACGTAAAATGATTACTGGTGGAGGAGTTGCGGTAAACAAGCAAAAAATAGATAATCCTGAAACGCTTGTAAATACTGACCACTTGATTAATGGGAAATACATCATTGCACAAAAAGGAAAGAAAAACTACTACTTAATAATTGTTGAATAATGGACGTAAAATTAGAACCGCACTTAGATGCCAACGGAAAAAATGCTAGTCCGTTATTACCTGAACATATCAAAAACTATTTGATTGATATTGATGGAACCATTTGTGAAGATGTTCCCAATGAAGAGCCAGAGCGTATGTTAACCTGCGCAGAAATTCCAAATGCAAAAGAGTATGTAAACAAATGGTACGATGAAGGGCATATCATTACTTTTTTTACCTCAAGGCTCGAAGAACACCGTACTTACACGGAGCAATGGCTCAAAGAGCATGGCTTTAAATGGCACGGAATTATTTTTGGCAAACCGCGTGGAGGTAATTACCACTGGATTGACGATCGAACAGTGAAAGCCACAAAATTCTTAGGAACTTACGGAGCGTTTGTAAAAGAAATGCGCGAGATTGAGGTGTTTCCGAGTAACGATGTGTAAATGTGACAATTTGCTGATTTGATAATGCCCAATAACTCATTCTTATTAACCAATAACCAAATGCGAACCATCGGACCAAAAGACAAACCACTTGCAGAGTTTCACAATATGTTGCTTACGGCTGTTTCGCCTAGGCCTATTTGTTTTGCAAGCACCATGGATAAAAATGGCAATCCGAATTTGAGTCCATTTAGTTTTTTCAATGTGTTTGGGAGCAATCCTGTCACGTTTATCTTTTCGCCTGCTCGCAGGGTAAGGGATAATACCATTAAGCATACACTTGAAAACGTATTGGAAACAGGAGAAGTTGTAATCAATGTGGTGAATTATGCAATGGTGCAACAAATGAGTTTGGCCAGCTGTGAGTACCCTAAAGGGGTGAATGAGTTTGAAAAATCAGGATTCACTGCCCTCGAATCGCAGCTTGTAAAACCATTTAGGGTAAAGGAATCACCTGTGCAATTTGAGTGTAAGGTACGCGATGTGATTTATACTGGCGAAGAAGGAGGAGCAGGCAATTTGATTGTTTGCGAAATGTTGTTGATGCATATTGCAGATGATGTGATGACCGCAACTGGCGGAATTGATCAAGAAAAAATTGATGTGGTTGCACGTGCCGGATATGATTATTATGTACGCGCAAGCAAAGCACTGTTTGAAGTACCCAAACCCAACCGCAATTTAGGAATGGGTGTAGATGAATTACCCGAGACCATTCGTTTAAGCAAGGTACTCACCGGAAACGATTTGGGTATATTGGCCAACGAGCAGCATGTTCCTGACGCAGATAGCATCGAAGTGTTTAAGCGCATGCACAAAGAATTGCAACATATTCACAATACCTATGCGCGCGAAGATGTGCAATTTACTAAAGCCATTCACCAACTTGCACATCAGTTATGTGAAGCCAATAAGCCTGTTGATGCTTGGAAAGTTTTATTGAGTTAAATATGAAATACACTTTTTACATTGCTGTTTTAATTACTGCTTTAGTTGCATCATCATGCCGCAAAAGCGATGACGATGATAACCCAACCCCTACTCAAACCATTATCACAAGCGACAGTTCCAATGCCACCGGAAGATTGTATGTAGATGTGTTTGATGTAAATGGAAATGAAATAAACCAAGCTACTGTTAGCCTATACATATCATATACCGATTTGCAGAAAAGCCTGCCACTGTACACGTTTACTTCCAACAACAATGGCCGCGTTGATTTTGGTTTTGTTTTGCAAGGCAACTATTACTTAACTGGAAGTAATGCAAACGGAACCTTGCGTGATACTACTGTGGCCCAAGTATTGCCACAACGCAGTATCTTTCGTAAACTCATTTTACGCTAATGGAAACAGCCTCGTTGGCTCAACTTAAAAAGGAACTGCAATATTTGCCACAACCGCAGTTGGTAGAACTGATCTTGCGTTTGGGTAAATACAAAAAAGAAAACAAAGAATTATTACACTATTTGTTGTTTGAGTCGGGTGATGAACAACAGTATATTCTAAACATCCAACAAGAAGTAGAAACACAATTTGCCGATATTAATTACAGCAGCGTGTATTATGTTAAAAAAAGCATTCGCAAATGCCTGCGGTTTGTAAATAAACACATCAAATACGCTGGAAAGCCTGAAACCACAATTGCCCTATTGCTCCATTTTTTAAAGCAGTTTGAAGGCTTACCTATAGCCATTGATAATAGCACAGCCTTAGTTAATTTATATGCAGCTCAGCACAAACGCATCGAAAAAGAATTGCAGAAACTGCATGAAGATATTCAATATGATTTTCGGAAAGAGTTGGCAAGATTAGGAATGCGTTAACCTCATCATGCATTGATTTAAGAACTTTACATCATGCTGTTGTATTGCTCCTCTCCTACTTATCGGCTATCAAAGCAATCATTTGTTTTGAACACCCAACTGTTCAATTTTCCGTAACCATTTTTGCCTGTAATCTTCTTTTGAAAGCCTCATCGGACCAATGGTTGTTACACGAACAGGCGATAAACCACAAAACTCAAGCGTTAACTTTTTCATTGCATGATTACTTGGCTGCCTGTACACAAGCCAATAATACCAAGCAGGCTGATCAAGTGTTGAAATGATTCTGGCAGATTTATTTTTGAGCAATTGATCCCACCAAACTGAATTTTCCCTTTTTTGAAATGCAAAACTGGGGAGCAAAACCCTATCGATAAAACCTTTCATAAGGGCAGGAACAGAATCCCACCAAACAGGGTATATCCAAACAAGATGTTCAGCCCATTTTACTTTTTCTTGGGCATCTAATAAATCGGGCTCAAGTGCTGTTCGCTTTCTATACCCAAATTGCAGGTTGGGATTAAAATCTAGTTCGCCAATATGAATTTCCTGAATAGCTGCACCTGACTTAAGGGCTCCTTTTTTGTATGATTGCGCAAGGGCAAAGTTGAAACTTTCTTTATCTGGATGCCCATTGATGATGAGAATTTTTTTCATGGTAAAACGTTGTTTTACGAACCTACTTTATATACGAGGCCATTTCCATGCATACCAAATAATCAGGCAAAGCAAAACTACTTCTACAACGGCCGCAAATACCATGTGTATCCACACCTCTCCTGCCAGGTTAAACAACATATAAGGGATATGAATAATGGCTACTACCAGATTTAAAAGGCGATTGATATTGGCAGGTAAAGCCACTGAAAGAAAAACCATCAACATGGGAATGGCTGACAAGCCAAGCGCAATCATGATAAAACTTTGTGTGATATCAAATACAAATACTTTCCCCCTTATCATATCTTCCAAGTGATTGGGCATGTATAAACTAAAGTAATCTACATAGGTATAAAGCAACATAAAACTTACCCAAAGCGCAGCGAGCTTTATTTTTACATGAACCTTGATGTCTTCCAATTTCATTTGTGTATTCATAATTTAAAAATTAAACCCAAAATGAAGCCCCGGTTCACTGAACATAAACTTAGACCATTTATCATCCTGCTGTTTAAATCCGTCAGGCATTTTTGTATGGTAAGGACGATGGGTAATGGCAAAGGACGGTTGAATGAACAGCTTGTCCTTAAAGAGTTTAATATGATAGCCCACACGGTATTGATTGAAAATTTGAAAACCATTGTCAATTTTTTTGCCTTTGTCATTGACAAAATCTTGCAGAAAAGAAAATACATGAACTTGTGCATACAAGCCCTTCCATAAAAACCGCTGGTAAGCTACTCCAACCCCGTAATCACGAATGTATCCTGGAAATGCTTCCTCTGGTTTTCCGTATGATTTGTTAAAAAACGGATTGATACCAATTGGCCAAGCTGTTTTCCAAGTTGCCAGTTCCAATGAGAGTACATCTTTGCCTGTAATGCGATAACCTATATTCAGTTGCGCGTAGTTAGGGCTATTTGTGGCAGCCAAATTTCCCAATAAAAATAACGAACTGCCAATAAACCACCTTTTGTACGTGCTGTCTGTTTGGGCATATTGCGCCTTGAGTTGGAGGGTGCTTGTCATTATCAAAACAAGACCCATGAGTGCTTTTTTCTTTTGCATATCATTATTTAGTGTTAAACGATGCTGCAAAAGTAGATTGGGCTACTCCCCTAAAGCGTTCACTTAAGTTAAGAAATGGATATTGGCTTTTATGTATTCCGTTACCTAATCGGTAAAATGGATTCATACCTTATTTGATGTACTCTTGGGGCTAGCCGCCCCGAACCCGCCTTACTTTTTCTCTAGGAAAAAAGGAATGGTAGCTATTGATTTTAGCTTTTGCCTTTTTCAACAATTCGTGCTCTGAGCCTGCTTAGCGATTGTGGTTTAATGCCTAAAAAACTTGCCAACTGGTGTTGCGGCACCCGTTGCACCAAATCAGGGCGCTTTTGAAGCAAGTTTAAGTAACGTTGTTCAGGAGACGATGTTTTAAATGCATCAAAATCTATTTGTTGTTTGGCCAATAATTCTTCAGACAAGAGTTTACACATGATATCAAACTTCGGAAACTGACGGTTTACTTCAACCGATACATCCGCATCGGAAACCAATAAGATACTGTCTTCAACACAACTGATATAATATTCTGAAGCTGCTTTGGTGAATACACAATGCGGTGTTGCCCCTTCGAGTTCGGTATAAAAAGCGGTTGTTTTTTCTTCGCCTTCAATAGTATAGTACGTGCGAATGCATCCCTTTAATACAAAATAACTTTCGTTTGTATGCTGCCCTTCGCTTAGCAAGATGGTTCCTTTCTTATACGAGTGAAACAAGTTAAGCGCTAGCAATGCTTGCTTTTCATCTTCGGTAAGCGTAATGTATCGTGATATAAAGTTGAATAGTACGTCTTGCATTTGCGTTGTTATTCTTTGTGGTTAGCATTCCCTAAAGGCCGCTTTTACTGGATTCAAATAAAGGTTGAAGAACTGAAACCTACAAGATATGCAAACAAGAAAAATGAATACGTGTTTGCTTGCGCTCAATCAAGATTGTTGCTGTATTAACTTTTGAATCAACGAAACTTGACCCAAATGGTAGTAGCTGTGTTCTATTTGTGCTTCAATATTTCGCAAATAGGTTCCGTATTCGGCCTTTACAAAGGGTTGCGCCAATTGGCTAGGCTCCATTTGTTCTACATGTTGGATAAATTTTTCGGCATTGCTCACAAATTCGTTAACCAACGTTAACCAATCAGCTTCCGAAGCAATGGGTGGCATATCAAAACTGTACTTGTCTTTAATTTCGAGTGTACCGCCTTCAAATACATGCACCAATCCTTTTAGGTAATAGTTTACATGGAAGGTTAATAAGGCAATTGTGTTTAGGTTTTGCACCTTTGTAATTGCTTGCTCCCAACTTATACGGGTTATTTGTTCTTTAAAATTGGTATTTGCAATCCATTTGCCACTCAGTAAAACTTCCCTTAATCGGTTTGCCAAATCTGTATTCATCTTGTTGTTAGTTAATGATTGGTTTTACTTGTTGGCTTAGTAAGTTTGAACTTATTATATAGCACGTAACTAAAATAGAAGCATAATCACGATAGCCTTAGGCACCCAGTTTATAAATTCTATCCACCTTTTGTGCGATTTCCTTGTTTGAAACAAACCCATTTTAGCTGTTCGCTTTGTTTAGTTAAGTTAAGCTTCATTTTCAGTGGAAGTCAAATTTAATACTTTATACAATGTAAAATACAGCAATATTCTTATTGCTTATTTGATTAAAAAAAAGAAGTATGATGCAATACCATACTTCTTTCTTAGTCACTTCTATTTAATGGCTAGTTCTCCCAATTTTTCGGCTTTAAATAATAGTTCAGATAAATGTCAATCAACTGCTCCCCTCCATACTCTGGAAACTTTTTAAGGATTGCAGCCTTAAATTCATTCTTGTTTTTCGACTTCAAGATTGTTTCATTAACAAAGGCGAGGTAGTTGAGATTTGCATTTATAAGTTCAATGGTTCCCTCTTTTCCATGTCCGGGCAATACGATAGTGTAAGCCTTTTCTTTTATGATTTTATGTAAGGCATTTTCCCATCCTTTGGTATCACCTTCTACAAAAAGATGAATCTTGTTGTAAACGATATCTTGAGCGATATACACACCAAGTTCAGGAAGTTTGATTACCAGTGAAACTACCGATTCATTGTTTAATGATTTTTCGAAGATAAACTTTACGTTTCCAATTGTTTCTTCACCTGGTTGTTGAATCACAGAAGGTTTATTTAATTTGGTAGCAATCATAGGTCCAAATTGTGCTTGACGCTGTTCGAGAACTCCTTGGCCAACTTGCTCAATTGATGCTTTTGTTTCTGCCAATGCATATACCTTTACGTTAGGAAAAGCATCTCCAAAACCTATGTAGTGGTCCGGGTGATCGTGACTGATATAGAACCTTGTTACCGGTTTGGCTAATGAATCTGTAATTTTCTTCAATTCAAATGCGTATGGCGCAAAAAATTGCCCATCAACAATAATCAGTTCATCTTTTAATTCGATGATGTGGCTTGTATTAGCGAACATAGACGAAGGACTCATGTATGTGTGTATTGTTACATTTTTGTTTTGGGTAACAATCCACGAACTCCCCGTAGGCAAGTTTTGAGCGTAAATCTTTGTAACAGTACTCACCATCAAAATGAATAATATTGGTTGTAGAGATTTCATATTCTTATTTTGAAGTTGAATAAACTTGATTTAAGAAAGATTTGATTGAGGTTGGTTTACGACCCAAAAGTTGCTCCACGTCAGAGCCAACTAATTCTAGTTCTCCATTAGCCTGAGCTACAGCAAAACCAGTAAATAAGCCAATATAATCAGCAGGCACACCATATCCTGTTAATGTTTGTGCATATTCGTTGGCAGTAGGAGAAATATAATTGATTGCTTTACCTGTTATGTCAGAAAGATGTTGTGCAACTTCATGATACGAGAATGCTTCGTTGCTTGTAAACTGGTAAATTTTTCCAGCATGGTTATCAGAAGATAATATATTGGCAGTAGCTTCTGCCATTTCTGAACGCAAAACTGCTCCCACTTTGCCGTTACCAGCTGGCAAATAAATTACTCCGGTTTCTACCACACTTTCGCCAAGAAAAGCAGGCACTAAATCCATATAAAGTGTATTCTTTAGAATAGTGTAATCCAATCCGCTTTCCCTAAGCCATGATTCTGTTTTAAGGTGCGATTCTGCAACTATCCATAATGGAGAATTCTCGGTTTCATCTTTTGCAAGAAAACTTGTGTAAACAATGTGCTTTACACCTGCCTCTTTTGCTGCTAACACTACATTTTGATGTTGGCCGCTTCGTTTCACAATATCGCTTCCTGATACAAAGAGCAGCTTTTCTATTCCTGTAAAAGCAGTTACAAGTGAGGTGTAATTGTTGTAATCACCAGTTCGTAAATTCACTCCATAATCCTTTAATGCAGCCGCTTTTTCTTCATCACGCACCAATGCAACAATATTGGTTGATGAAATGCCTTTTTTTAGAAGAAAATCAATTACTGACTTTCCAAATTGTCCTGTTGCTCCAGTTACTAAAATCATTTTTTTTAAATTTAATGTTTACATTTGTTACACAAAGTAACTAATACTGGTTTTAAAAAGTAACAGGTTACCTTTAGGTAACTCTAAAATAGTAGTAACAAAATGGTAACTATAGAAACGAAACAAGAACTAAAATGTCCTGTAACTGGAATGCTTCAATTAATTGGGGGTAAGTGGAAACCTGTTATCTTATATTGTCTTAGGGCTGAGAAAAGGCGATTCGGTGAAATATCTGCGCGTATTCCAGACCTTTCAAGGAAAGTATTAACCCAACTGTAAGCTTCCCCGAAAGTTAGCCATTTAAAAGTTGATTAAATAAATAATGATTAACTTTAAATGACAATTATGAAGCATTCAAAATTCACAGAAACAC
>JALONP010000033.1 GCA_025454875.1 Bacteroidia bacterium
ATGCAGCTTTAAGTTTTAAAACTCCAATTCAATTATTGGAAAATATGTATGTTTGAAATTATACTTTTAACTGGCCCAGAAAACGGGGAAGCTTACACTAGTATAATTGCGGATATTGATTATGTATATCCTTAAAATACATTAATACACTCTATTTTATTTACTCTCCCGTCCGCAAGCCCTAAATTAAATCGTGCAATTCGAAATCGCAAACCCAAAAAAATAATTGCAGGTAGGCAAATTTACCTACCTTTGTCTCCTTAATAATTGTTCAATCAACAGGGCTATTTACCCTGAAATGTTTTGAAAAAATGAGTAAAAAAGGAAGAATTTTGGTTGCCATGAGTGGCGGCCTCGACAGCACCGTTACTGCTGTAATGCTAAGAGAAGAAGGCTATGAAGTGGTAGGTATTACCATGAAAACCTGGGACTATGCCACGGCTGGTGGAAGTAAAAAAGAAACCGGATGCTGTAGCCTCGATTCTATTAATGATGCCCGAACCATTGCAGTTAAGCACGGCATTCACCACATGATTTTGGATATACGTGATGAGTTTGGTGATTTTGTTATCGACAATTTTGTGGAAGAATACATTGCAGGTCGCACCCCAAACCCTTGCGTGCTTTGCAATACCCATATTAAATGGGAGGCATTACTTAAAAGAGCAAATCAACTAGATTGTGAGTTTATTGCAACTGGCCACTATGCGCAAGTTCGGCATGAAAACAACCGTTATGTAGTATCAAAAGGATTGGATGAAAACAAAGACCAATCTTATGTGCTTTGGGGTTTAAGCCAAACTAGTTTAGAGCGCACACGTTTTCCTCTTGGCCAATTTCATAAAACCCATATTCGCCAAATGGCCATTGATATGGGATACGAAGAACTAGCCAAAAAAAGTGAGAGCTATGAAATTTGTTTTGTGCCCGATAACGATTACCGTGGTTTTCTTAAACGCAGGGTAAATGGGTTGGAAGAAAGGGTAGAAGGTGGATCTTTTGTAACCCGTGAGGGTAAGGTTTTGGGCAAACATAGAGGATATCCATTTTATACTGTAGGGCAACGCAAAGGACTCGAAATAGCTTTGGGCGAACCCATGTTTGTACTCGAAATTAAACCCGAAACCAATGAGGTGGTGCTCGGTAGGGAGCATGAACTTAGCCAAAAAGGAATGTGGGTGCGGGGGCTAAACATGGGCAAATATGCGCAACTCAACGAACCAACCGAGGCCCTTACCAAAATCCGATACAAAGATGCAGGTACTTATTCGAATATCATGCAAGAAGGTAACCGAATGAAAGTGGTGTTTAATGCTGATGTAAAAGCAATTGCACCTGGACAATCAGCCGTGTTTTACGAAGGCAATGATGTAATTGGGGGTGGTTGGATTGAGAAATCATTCGAAATCTAATCACCCGTCTATGTTCATCTCCTTAAGCAGAGCATCGGCTTTTGCTACTTTTTGCAATACCCACAACACATACCGAATATCCACGGCTACGCTGCGGCTATACGTTTCATTCCAAGCATAATCATTAATGGTTGCGGTGTATGCACGGTCAAAGTTAACGCCAATCAATTCGCCATACGCATTCATTACAGGGCTTCCACTGTTGCCTCCTGTAGTATCTAAATTATATAAAATATTTACAGGCAAATCATTTAAATCAGGGTGCATAAAATTGCCATAATCCCTCGCGTGGTGTAATTCTTTAATTACAGCTAACAATTCATATTCGGCACTTTCTTTTTCAATCACACCGGTAAGTGTGGTAAATGGTTTGTTCCACTCACCATCATTGGGCATGTATCCTTTCACTGAGCCATAAGTAAACCGCAAGGTTCCGTTTGCATCAGGTATAAATTGTTTTTGCTTAAAAATAGATTTTGCATCCACGTATTTCGCCATTAACAAATTCAATTCACTTTCGCGGTTGCGGTCCTTTTCATCCTCCGGATTCATCTCTGCGTTCAAGGATGATGCAAAGGTTTTCATCGGATCTTTTAAGTTAAACAGTTTGGTAAGGTCCTTATCATACAATGCTTTGATTTTTAACGGCTGGGTAAACAATGATTTTGCATACAACATATCGGCAAACGCATTCAAATTGGTTTTTTTGGCAAGCAATGCATCAATGGTTTGAATACGGTTTTGTGTATTGAGTTGTTGGGCTTGTATAAGCATCAGTTTCAAAGCTTCTAATTCAAACTCCTTGTCATAACTGCCTAAATACCGATTGAGCATTTGCTCCATACGTGGTTTTTGTTTGGCAATAAATTCTTTTTTTGCTGAGTCGGATGAAAGTTGGTTATAAGCATCTGCATAATTATCAATGGTAGCAGCAAATTGTAAAGCAGGAACTGTAGAGTACACAAAATCATACCACAAATTGCGGGGTGCATTGGTTATAATTTCATCATACAATACATTAATACGCGGAATCACATCGCTGTATTTATTGCGCAGTGTGGCATCTGCAGCAATAAATTGTTCCAATGCTTTTTCATCTGCAAATTTTTGTTGTGTAAGTCCCGATCTTCTGAAACCTTGCAATTTGCCTTTAAAGTTTTTAGTGGTATTGGCTAAACTTTTAATTTTACCAGCATATTTGATTTCAAGGCTGTCATTGCCTTTACTCATTTCATTCATTTTATTGATTTGCCAATCGTACATTTCACTGATATACTTTAAGTAAAATTCTTCATGGTATTGAAAAAACTTAGCAGGTTGGTGTCGGTAGGTTCTACCAGGGTAACCCAATACAAACACAAAATCATTTTCCTTTACGCCTTTCGGATTTACTTTTAAAAATTTAGCTGGTTTGTAGGGTACATTCTTTTCACTGTATTCAGCAGCACTGCCATCAGGTGCAACATAGGCACGTAAAAAGGCGAAGTCTCCCGAATGGCGAGGCCATACCCAGTTGTCTAACTCGCCACCGTACTCGCCAATGCTGCGTGCGGGCACATATACCAAACGAACATCTTTTAACAATTGATACCTAAACAAAACATAGGTTCTACCAGTGAACATTTCTGAAATTTCACATTGCAAACCAGGGTTGTTTCGGTTTTCGCGTCCGGTAATACTCTTGATATTGTTTCCTATTTTTTGCAAACGTTCGTTGGGGTCAGCTATATTTTCTGTACCTGCCAATACCTTTGCCGATACATCTTCATAGCTTGCAGTAATTTTGCATACTAACCCTTGGGCAAGGCGTTCTTCTTTTTTGGTTTTGGCTAAAAAACCTTCCTTCATGTAATTGTCTTTCGGAGTACTAATGGCAGTAACAAAACCAAATGCGCAGTGGTGGTTTGTTACAATTAAACCATCATTGGATACAAATGAACCGGTACAACCACCCACGCGTACAATGGCATCAATTAAGCTGGTGCCATTGGGGTTGTACAAATCTTGAGGAGCCATTTTAAGGCCAATTTGTTGCAAGTTAATATTGCGCATTTCAGAAAGTGGGAACATGCCCTCTTCCATTTTTTTATTGGTATGCGAAGTGATTACCAACAACAAGGGCAATACCAGTATTAAAGCAATCGTTTTTTTCATGGTAACTGATTAGGAGTGCGAAAATAAGCTTTGTACAATGGGATGCAATTGAAATTTACTCTGCACTTAAAGATTGTATTGTATAGAATAAATTGATACTTTAGCAATTCATAAATACTAAACCTCATAACTCCGAAAAATGAAGATTACGGCAATAAATATTGAAAATGTTAGAGGTTTCAAAAGGATATCTAAATTAAAGTTTTCAAACTCGATAAACGTATTCTTAGGATCCAACAATTCTGGTAAATCAACGATTCTTAATTCAATCTATCAAATACAAGCACCATATTTACAAAAAAGTGATATTACGATTGGAGAGGATTTTGGCAGAGTAGAATTGTATTTTGAAGGAATACATAATGGAATTGATTCAAATGATGGATTGTTTAATAGAATAGGTTATAATCTCGACAACAACCAGCGATTATTTTTTATTACCAAAAATAACGAAGAAGGAGGTAATGTCAATTTTTCTCCAACACAAGAGCCTAATAACTTAATCTATCCTTACCTATCTAAAAGAAAAACCAATAACTATCAGGATGTTATTAACGAGAATTCTGCAAATTCTGTACTAGGCAATTTTTCAAACTTATATTCAAAAATAGACAGGTTGGTAACACCTCAATTCCGACCAGCAAATCAACATTACATTGAAGCTTGCAATTCAGTTTTGGGATTTGAAATATCAACAATTGCAAAAGGAAATGGAAAACATGCTGTGTATTATGTTTATAATTTGGAGCATATACCTTTGACTTCAATGGGTGAGGGTGTTGCTAATATTATTGGTTTAATTACAGATTTATGTGTAGCCCGCGATAAAATATTTTTGATTGAAGAACCTGAAAATGATATTCATCCTAAAGCCTTAAAAGCCTTATTAAAACTTATCATTGATAAATCAGACACAAACCAATTTTTTATTTCTACTCATTCCAATATTGTGATGAAATACTTAGGAGGAGTAAATGATGCTAAAATATTTAATGTAACTAATGAATTTAGAGATAAAAATAGACCAAATTTATTTTTATCATCAATTGCCGAGATACCTGCAAACCCAGAAATACGCAGGCAAGTTTTAGAAGACCTTGGATATGATTTTTTTGATTTCGACCTTTGGAAAGGTTGGCTATTTTTAGAAGAGTCTTCTGCCGAAATTATCATTCGGGATTATTTAATAGACTGGTTTGTTAAACCGTTAAAGAATAAAATTAGAACTTTTTCTGCTGGAGGAGTTTTTAATGTAATTACAAAATTTGAAGACTTTGATAGGTTGTTCGTTTTTCTACATATGGAACCGACTTATAAAAATAAAGTTTGGGTTGTAATTGATAATGGACAAGAAGAGAATGCTATTATAGAAAAATTAAAGGATAAATATTCAAAAAGCGGTTGGAATAGTTCAAATTTTTCACAATTTCAAGAACATGATTTCGAGAAGTATTATCCATCGGAATTTCAGGAAGAGGTTTCTCAAACACTTGCAATTGAAGATAAAGCTAAACGTAGATTGGCTAAAACAGCACTATTGGAAAAAGTCAAGTATTGGATACAAGAAGATGAAGAGACCGCAAAGCTAAAGTTTAGAGAAAGTGCAAAAGAAGTGATAGATACTTTAAAAAATATTAATAGGGAGCTGAATGGTTAAATAATTATCAGCTTTATGAATCTATCATTTTTTTAAGTTATTCAACATTAAAGCCTCTCAATATACCGCAAACCCTATCATTCAGCCACTTATCATAAACGGCTTACGTTTTCCCTTTTTTTAATACATTCGCTGTTCAATTTTTTAACAAAAAAGTATGAAGAATAGGATCAAAGCATTGGTTGCCTTAGTATTAATTAGCAGCCTGCAATTAAAAGCCGATGAAGGAATGTGGATGCCTTTATTGCTTAAAAAGTACAATTACGAAAAAATGAAAGCTATGGGATTAAAACTTACTCCTGAGCAATTGTACGATGTAAACAACTCCAGTTTAAAAGATGCCATTGTATGGTTTAACGGTGGTTGTACAGGCGAAATTATTTCTGATCAAGGTTTGGTACTTACCAATCACCATTGCGGATACGATGCCATTGCCTCACTTTCTACACCACAGGATAATATTTTGGATAATGGTTTTTGGGCAAAAAGTTTTGCAGAAGAACGTCCTAAGCCGGGTATGTGGGTAAGCATTGTGCAACGCATGGATGATGTAACAGATAAGGTAATGAGTCAATTGCAAGGTGTTGCCGAAAAAGATAGACCAGCCAAGTTGCAAGCTATTTACAAACAACTAACCGATGAAGCGGTAAAGGGCACCCATTACGAAGCGCAAGTACGCGAAATGTTTAAAGGCAATGCCTACTATTTGTTTGTGTTTGAGAAATTTACCGACATCCGTTTGGTGGGAACTCCTCCACAAAGCATTGGTAAGTTTGGTGGTGATCCTGATAACTGGGTTTGGCCTCGCCACACAGGCGATTTTAGCATGTTCCGTATTTACGCTGGTAAAGATGGTAAGCCTGCAAAATACTCAGCTGATAATGTGCCTTACAAACCTAAACATTCGTTGCCAGTTTCCATTAAAGGAATTAAAGATGGCGATTATGCAATGGTTTATGGTTTCCCTGGTCGTACCAACCGTTATGAGTTTTCAAATGGTATTCAATTGGCTCAAGATAAAGTAAACCCAACCATTGTAGCCTTACGTGATATTCGCCTTAAAGCTTGGAAAGAGGTAATGGATAAGAGCGAAGCTGACCGCTTATTGCTTTCAGGAACGTACGCTAGCATTGCCAACTATTGGAAGTATTTTATTGGACAAACCGAACAATTAAAACGCTTAAAAGTATACGAAGGCAAAGTAGCCGATGAGAAAAAATTTACCGATTGGGCTAAAGGAAAAGGGGAGTTTGAAACAGTACTGCCCAATGTTCAAAAAGCATATGATGCATATATACCATTTGCATTGCAACGCACTTACTTGAGTGAAGGATTGTTTGGAATTGGTATTTCGGGTATTGCATTTAGCATGTATGGTTATGAAACCGCTAAGGACACAGCTTCAGCTAATAAGGTGATTGCAATGGCAAACCAAAATATTGACGCGTTTTATGAAGAATTTTTCGCTGCTGCCGATGAAAAAATTATGCGCCAAATATTGTTGATGTATTACAACAATATTCCTAAGGAACAACAAGCACCTTATATGGCTACCATTTTGAAAAAAGGAAAAACACCTGAAGAAGCAATCAACAAGTTTGCTGCTGAAGTGTATGCCAAATCATTGTTTGCGAACAAAGAGAAGTTTAAAGCATTTTTGGCTAAACCCAATGCTAAATCCATCGCAAAAGATCCTGCTTATGCCATGGTTAAATCGTTTTACGAAAACTACCTTAACAACTACAAACCTAAAGTTGACGAGTTTAACGCAGCGGTTGCCAAAGAGGGTAGGGCTTATGTTAAAGGATTAATGGAAATGAATCCGACCAAAACATTTTACCCTGATGCAAACTCTTCGTTGCGTTTAACCTACGGAAGCGTTCAAGGTTATGAGCCTAAAGATGCTGTTAAATATGATTACATCACAACCTTGGATGGTGTGGTTGAAAAGCACAATCCCAAAGACTTTGAGTTTAATGCACCTCAACGTTTGTTGGATTTGTATAATGCTAAAAACTTCGGGCAATATGCATTGCCAAATGGCAAATTGCCGGTGGCATTTATCACCAACAATGATATCACAGGAGGAAACAGCGGTAGCCCAGTTATTAATGGCGAAGGTCAGTTAATAGGCTTGGCATTTGATGGCAACTGGGAAGCCATGAGCGGTGATATTGTATTTGATGAAAAATACAAACGTACCATTAATGTAGATATTAGGTATGTGCTGTTTTTAATTGATAAATACGGACAAGCAGAAAACATTATCAACGAAATGAAAATTGTTCGTTAATCATTTTAAGAGAGAAAGTGCCAAAGATTTTTTTAAGCCGCAGATTACGCAAATTCATTAGAATGTATCAATGGTAAATGCTTCTTTGAAGTATATACAAAAAAATAAATTTGCGTAATCTGCGGCTATTTCTTCACTAAATATTCTGTGGTAATCAGTGGCAAAAAACATTAGAGAAGTTTCCTTGAACAGGATATTAATCATTGCAAAGGTTGGCAGCATTGCCAACCTTTGTATTTTAACATAACATGAAAAAGTTAATTGCACTCGTTTTTATTTCAGCAATTGTTATTGCGTGTAACAATGATCCGCGAATAAAACTGCCGCAAACGGGCAGTTATGGAGTTTCATTTACAGAAACCACATCCCTTACTACTGAGCAGTTGGTAAAAGCACTTGATACAACAAATACGATTTCTGTTCAGGTAAGCGGAACCGTTAGTGAGTATTGTAAAGGAGAAGGTTGTTGGCTTACCTTAAAAAACAGTGATGGTGAAGATGTATTCGTCAATGTGAAAGACAAAGCCTTTTTATTGCCTTATAACATCGAAGGTAAAAAAGCCATTATTAATGGCATTGCAATTAAAGATACGGCAAACGGGAAAACGGAACTCAGTATTGAAGCCGAAGGAATTGTATTGAAGGATTAGGTAATTGAGTATTGCGTATCGAGCCGTAAGGTAAAGTTATTCGAAGAAGAACTAACTTACGCAATAGATACTTCTTAAACAGCCACTTTATCTTTTAAACACGAGAGGAAGCAAACCGCAATTTGAGTTTATACAGTTGCGCATTCCTACCATATCGAAGGCGGATTTATTTCTTTGTTTTATACTTGGCCTCGAACCAAAAAGTACCAAAAGGCAGCAACGAAGCAACAAAGGCCATAAGTGGTTTTTTCCAACCCCAATTGTTTTCAGTTGCGGCTTGTACCAAAGTAAGAACAAACAATACAAACAACAATCCGTGAGCCATACCCACTTGTTTTACCATTTCAGGCTTGCCGGCTAGGTATTTCATTGGCATAGCAATAAATAACAAAACTAGGTATGAGATTCCCTCAATAAATGCTACCGCATAAAAGCGACCCTCTTGCGTTTTTAAATTATATCTAAACATGGGCCCAAAGGTGCTTTGTTTTCAACTAAAAACATAAGCGAATTCTTTATTTGAATAAAAAGTTACAAAGCTATTTAAGGAGTAAATATGATAACCTCATACGTATACTTTTTGCTTGTTCCGTCAACCATAACATTGTTAACTGCAACTGTATATTTTTGGTCACTGGTACTTGTAAAATCTATTCCAGTTGGTCTCCAAACCAAGGTATTATCGCCTGCGAATGAGGAAGAAATTGGGTTAGCATACTCAATTGTGAGTGGAATTTGCACCCCAGCAGCATTCGTCATGGTTACCGTAGTATTTGTAAAATCAACTTGGAAAGGGTAGCTAGGTGCGGGTATTGAAAATGACCATCTAGGATAAACAACTTGTTTGGGAATAAACCCTTTAGGTGGCCACGCAATAAACTCTGGAGTATTTGCCGGGATCGGATTAGATAAAGAGTTTGAATTAATGACCCAAAGTGTTGCAGTATTGTTTGTGCAACCGAATCCAAAATCACTCGCTCTTGAATACAACATCCATCTTCTGTGTCCTACTTCAGTATTGTTGTTTCCTTCATCTTCTATCCAAAGGTCTATATTGTTAACATCACTTGCTCCAAAAGCAATATTGCCATTTCGAGCCGCATCTGCTCCAGCTTGGGTATAGCACGACCAACTCGTAGGAGGGAAATGACTGAGTGCGTTATTGGCTTTCATCATCAATGCAGCTTGCTGGCTTTTAGCATTTAAAGAATCAATAAATAAGATATTGTTTGTTGATAAACCTGCAGCTTTTCTAAAGTAGTGTAAGCGCGTAAGCGCTTTGTTTAAAACTTCTTGGTTAAGTGTACCAGCATCGCAAGTTGCAGTGTTGCCATTCCAGCTAAAATTTGGTACAACTGTTCCAATAAACATTGTTTCGTAGTCTTGTTTAGCCAGAGCACGTGCATTCGAGTTGTTGCTAGTATTAGGTTGTTCTGGAGTTTTGGGTTTGTCTTCTTCTTTTGAACATGAAATTACGATGAGTAAAACCAAAAGAAAGGTTAATAATAGATTTGAGTTTTTCATTAGGGATTGCATTATTTATTTATTGATACTATATCACTGGAGTGTGAATTTCAACTGAAATATAAAACATCAGCAAAGTGATGATTGAATAGCCTATAAACTCAACAATAGACGAATAACTTCTAAGGGGAATTCCTTCCATTTTGCAGTAAATGGCCAGTAGTATTTTTTCGATTACAAATGAAATTGCAGTTGCATAGGCTACTCCTTGCATTCCAAACAAGTGCATAAACCAAAAAGATAAAAAGCAATTGATGATTAGGTAGTTTGATGAAATTAAGTAAAAAATCCTGCTTTTCATGATGCCAATAATTACTGTTTGAGGAAACAGCATTCGCCCTATGATTAACAAGAGGTAAATATTGAAAATTTTATAGCCTTCAAATAACTGGTCGTTATATGCATATTTAAACATATACGGACTTAAAAACATTAATAGAATTGTTCCTGGAAACAACCACCGCATTAACCGGGTATTGGCCTTTTTAAAAGCAGCCAGCCCTTGTTGTAAATTTCCTTCCTGATTGTATTTAGCAATTTCACCTCCGTAAACATTGCTCATTGTATTGGCCAATATTAAAAAGATTGGCAATTCTTTAGCTCCATACCTAAACATAGCGAACTCTTCGTCAGTAAAGTAATAACCTACAATATAGCTGTTGATGTAATCCATGCTACCTGCTAACAGAATAGAAAACATCAACGGGAGTGCCTTTTTCATAAAGTCACCAATCAATCTTGCGTTTACGCTAATGATCGAAAACTTCATCAATAAAATAATAGTGTATGTAAACTTAATCAATGATAGAACTAGCAAAAGATTAATGGCTAAGTTCAATGATTGCTTAAAATAAAGAGGCAAGCATAACATCACAATATGTGCCGCAAAAGTGATTACGCCCCACCGAATAAGTGATTTGTACTTTTCGTTTAAAAAGAAAATGTAATCAGCTATATAGGTTGGTGTATTAAACAACACAACAAGCCCAAACATATTGTACAAATCGCTGTCTTTTCCCCTTATTTGGCCTAAAACAATTACCACTATCGCTGCCAAAAAAGAAAATCCAAGCAGCAGCATGAACGTATTGAACAATAACTTACGTTGGGTTATCCCATCTGAGTTATTAAAATAGGCTATTAATGTATTGCAAATTGCAGATACCCAAAAAAAGGTGAGGCTGGAAGTCACCAGCATCAGGTTCTCATATTGGCTGATAAGGTGCAAGCCGTATTCATATTGGTACAATACAGCAATCTTTGCCAGCAATATAGAAATCAAGAAAAACGTTCCGAATCGCAAAAATTGGAACGTTTGCAAGCTGTTAAATTTGTTGAATCCTTTTGATTTCGAGAAAATCAATTTGTTGTTAATTGTTTTCCAAATAACACGAACTTCGGACAATAATCAAAATGGCCATCTTTATATTGGGATTCATGTAAGTTTATTACCTTCGGACTCACTAATAACAAAGCAATGACCAAACGTAGAGATTTTTTGAAGCAAAGCAGTTTGCTTTCATTTGGAACCCTTTCTGCATATGCTACTCCTGCTTTAGCAAAGGAGTTACTGCACTTTTTGCCTCATGCAACACTTTTTGAACTACCTCCATTAGGATATGCTTACGATTCGTTGGAGCCATTTATTGATGCGCAAACAATGCAGATACACCATACAAAACACCACCAAGCTTACGTAACCAAGTTAAATGAGGCTGTGGCCAAAGATCCTGCCTTGCATCACCAATCTCTTGAGCAATTAATTCGAAACAGCAATTCTTTCCCCGAGGCCTCAAGAGCAGCCATTCGTAACCATGGCGGAGGACATTGGAATCATAGTTTTTTCTGGACCCTATTGCAAAAAGGAACCCAACCCGGTAAAGTTACAACCTTGGCCATTAACAATACATTTGGCTCAATGGAACAGTTTAAAGTGGCATTTGAAAAGGCTGCTTTAGGTTTGTTTGGTTCAGGTTGGACTTGGTTAATGAAAGATGCATCGGGGAAACTAACCATTATCAGCACCCCTAATCAAGACAATCCATTAATGGATATTGCTCCGCAAAAAGGGACACCAATAATAGGGATAGATGTTTGGGAACATGCTTATTATCTTAAATACCAGAATAAAAGGGCCGATTATGTGCAGGCATTTTGGAATGTGCTTAATTGGAATAAAGTAGAAGAATTCATGCAGAAGTAGAATCGGCTATTGACAAGTACATAAAAAGTTTTACATTTGCGTCCCTTAATTTAAAAATTAAGTCTTCATGGTGGTTTTAGCTCAGTTGGTTAGAGCGCCTGATTGTGGTTCAGGAGGTCGCCGGTTCGAGCCCGGTATTCCACCCAAAAAGCCGAGGTTTCACCTCGGCTTTTTTTATAGATGGGTTAAAGGTAGTAAAAACCTTATCTAAAATGCGCCATCAATAGAATCTTCTTTAACAAATCATTAAATATAAGTAAGCAATCAATCCAGAAAGAAGATAAGATTATAGGCATGATCTAAATGGTGAAACAATTATTGAATTACTTACTAGACAATTTGTACTCAGGATTTGGATTGAATGAAATATATGCTTTATTTGAGACATTAAACTAATGTCACGATGGTTAAACTTTAATTAACCCGAAGCAAGTTTTTATACCTCAAGTCTATTGAACAATTAACCCGCAGAACTATCTATTATCATGACAATTATTCGCACTCTTCTTTTTGCTCTATTTAGCCTTTATGCGTTTAGTTTAATCAATACGTGCTCAGCACAAACCTACTTATCAGAAAACTTCGATGGTATATGGACTGGAACTCCCGAAGCACCATCAGGATGGACACAAACCAGAACCCAAGCTATATTAACTGGAGCAGAACGTGATTGGGCTAAAAACACATTCACCACAGTATGGTCTTCTGTTGGAGGTACTGTACCAACTGCAGCCTCTCCTGGATCAGGTGCCAGTGCTTTATGGATTGATGATCGTTTCTTCACCGGAACAAACGTTCCGCAGTCTGAGCGCACTCTCCTATCACCAACATTTAGCTTATCCACTTCAACTTCACCCTACGTTCGTTTTTGGTATTTTAACAGCCAAGGTCCTGGAGTTAGCTTAAATGTTAGGGTCGTAATCTCAACAGATGGCGGTGTCACATGGGTAACTTTAAGCAATGTTGTAAATGGCTTCAATACAACTGTAAACACTTGGAACAGAATCAGTATTCCAATTCCCGCTAGCTTACGTTCAGTGAACAACAAAATTGGAATTGCAATTGTAAACAGCAGACTCAGCCACAATCCGTTCATTGATGACGTAACTGTTGAAGAGTTCACTCCAACTACGATTACTTCTGCTGTTAATGGCGACTGGAATGCAGGTGCTACTTGGGTAGGAGGTGTTGTCCCAACTGCGAATAACCATGTAGTGATTGCGCATAATGTAGTTGTAACCAACGCTACAGCTTCGACTGGTATTATTGCTCGTTGCCAAAATTTAACCATAAATCCAGGTGTTACCTTATCTTACGGAACCGGATCAGCTAACCTATTGCAAGTATTCGGCAATGTATCAATTGATGGTACCCTTAACGCATTTAATGGCACATCGGGACGTGTTGTTTATGTTGGAGGGAATTTCACCATTAATTCTGGCGGTACCGCTACTTTAAATACTTCTACAATTACTTTAGGTACAACTGGGAACAGCACTACTATGGCTACAGGTGCTTCTGGACTTGTGTTTACCAACGCAGATATAGCCTCGTTTACCAATAATGGGACACTTACATCAAATAGAATTAACAATATTATACATTTAGGTTCTGGAACGTTTACGTATGGTTCACCTGTTGGATCTGTTCCATTTACCTTTGGCTTATACAGAGGTTTGGTAAACCCAAATAGCAACCTTACTTTGGGTAATGCCGCTGCTACCACCGCTAATACAACTATTCAGCGTATAGAGGGCGCATTTACTGCTGCTCCAACCTTTAGCAATACAAATGTTACCTCTCGGAGCAATGTTTACAATGTTTCAAACATGGTTGGAGTTAGTCAAGCAATCGTTACACCTGGATATGAAATTCAAGACATTTTAGGGGTAAGAACTGTAACTGGAGCTTTAGTATTAAGCACACATAACAATGTTCAATTAGGTTTTCCTGTCACTGTTGGTACTTCAAGCACCGGAAACTTAATCTTAAATAGGGGTATCTTAATCACTTCGCCAACCAATTTACTTACCTTATCTACCTTTAATACAGGCTCAGTTGGAACTGATGCAAGTTCAACAAATCCCAGACCTACTAACCATGGCTCCTATATAGTAGGTCCTTTACGCATTAACTTTCCATCTTCAGGAATCGGTACGAGATTTTTCCCTTTGGGTGTAGGAACCAATTTTAATTCGTTATCTACACCAACGTCAAATGTAAAAAAAACGATAACACTGGCTACAACAGCGCAATGGGACGGACAAACCATTACTGCCACCCTTGAGCCAGCTCCAACTGGTTCGGTTACGGGTGCTTTAACAACAACAATTGGGGCAACTAGTTATCGTTTAAATTTAAATGGAGGACCCGACTTACCATCAAATGCAACTGTGGGGATTGATGCAAGAAACTCTGATTTTGGTAATTCAGATAATATCCCTGGTAACGTAAACAATATTTTTGTAGCTCAATCTAGCACAGGTACATCGGGCTGGGTAGCTAGATCAGTATCGTCTGGTGTTGGCGCCCCCGCTGCTAATACGAATATTTTTCGAGCAACTTCCGCTGCCGCACCAGGAGCTATTTTTCCGTTGATACTCAATGGTGAATACTTTGCTTTTGCTACAGATACTTCAATTATGGAATATTCAAGTGGTGAAGTGACTCGTAATAATGAAATACTGCCAATAGGGGCGTCAACCAATGCCGTTATTTTACGCATTAGATTAACTACAACTGGCCTCGCAAGACCACTTAATATTTCTACTCTTAACTTAAATACAGCAGGAACCAATTTGTCAGCTTTAGTCAACCTATCCAATGCAAAAGTTTGGTACACCGGGGCTAGTACCACTTTTGCTGCTACCAATCAATTTGGCTCAACAACCCTAGCACCAAATGGGTCATTTGTGGTAACTGGTTCACAAACGTTACTAGGTGGTGATAACTATTTTTGGGTTACTTATGATGTTGGAAGTGGGGCATTAGTTGGTGATATATTTGCAGCCGAATGTTCTTCAGCAATTCTTGATAGCGGCACACAAATTTTTGCATCTCCGACTGCAGGTAGCAGAAATGTAACGGCACCTATGACTTATATTAGTTCCACAGGAACCCAACCGTTTATGAGCAAAGTTGTTTCAGGCTCAACAAACAATGTAGTGCTTGGAGTGCAAGTAGTGTCCTCATTTACTGGTTTCCCAATTAACCTAACAGCAATGAACATCGCCACCACTGGAACAACTTTGTTATCAGATATCGCCAACTTAAAAATTTGGTATACTGGGGCAAGCAACGTGTTTGATACTACAACACAGTTTGGAACTACAGTTGGAACTCCAACTGCAACCCAAACGGTTACTGGATCTGTAAACTTAACCAATGGTATCAATTATTTCTGGGTAACATTTGATGTGCGTGCAAGCGCTATTACAAACAACGCTTTGGATGCACAATGCAATTCATTAATAGTTGCTGGCAGCCCTCAAACTCCTAGTGTTATTGCACCCGCAGGCAATAGGTTGATTAAGGCTTATTGCGTACCTGTTCTTAGTGGAGGTCCATACATTACTAACGTTACAATGGGTACGATGAACTACAATCCTCCTGTTGGCATTGGGGTAATTACAATTAATCCGGCAATCGCAACAACTTCATTGGTAAGAGGAACCACCAATACCATTTCAATCACCACAGATGGCCTTTCAGAACTAAGAGCCTGGATTGATTTTAATGATAATGGAGTATTTGATTCTACAGAGATCATCAACAGCACACCAGCTGCTATAGGAGCTGGTGTGGCCACTTCTGCCACCTTTACTGTTCCATGTAATGCTGTATTAGGTGAATTACGCATGCGTGTAGTGACTCGAATAATTGGATTCCTGAATACAGACCCTTGCCGGCTTAGCGGTTCTGGTGCAAGTCAAGACTACACCATCACAGTACTTGACAATCCGCTAACATTTAACTTTGTTACAGCACAACAACAAATCGGTGTTGTAGCTCCGAATACATTAAATCGCCAAGTATTACACGTACCTGTTAGGGTTAATGGTTGTGGTTTGGCTCGTATTGATGAAATGCGCTTTACCAATACCAGCATCAATGTGGCAGATATTGTAAATGCTAAATTATACCGCACTACAGGAAATAACTTTAACACCAACAACCTTCGTGGCACAGTGGCTTCACCAGTTGGTCGGTTCACGTTTGCATTAACCGACACAATTTCCTTAAATGATACCATGAATTATTGGTTAGCATACGATATCGCACCACTTGCTACGATTAGTAATGTTGCGGATGCATCGTTTGACAGCTTGCAACTAAATCTAGGGCTTGGTACCTTAACCTACCACGTTCCAACGGTTTCCAATCCAACAGGCAATGTACTTATAGATGCTCCAATGACGTACACAAGTTCAACTGTAACACAAGCAAATACTAATGTTGTGTTCAGAGGTAACAACAATCAAGAGGTTATTGGATTTACCGTAAACATGTCGGCAATTGGTTCTCCAGTGAACTTAACTGCAATTGACTTAAACCTAAACGGCTTAACTGATACTGCTGATATCCAAAACATCAGGGTATGGTATACGGGAGCAAGCAATACGTTTGCTACTACAACCCAGTTTGGAACTACACGGGCTTTTGCACCTGCAGTTACAGCTCCATATCCATTTACAGTTACAGGTAGCCAATCAATGTTGAATGGCGTCAATTACTTCTGGGTAACCTATGATGTGAAATCGTCTGCAACTGTATTTAACGTTGTTGACGGAGCAATAACCCAAGTAACTATTGCAGGAAACAACTATGTACCTACCTTGACAGCACCAGCTGGAAACATGTTAATAAGGGTACCTTATTGCGCTGCAGTAGCTACTAATGCTTATCTTACTGATATCGGACGAATACAATTATTTGATTCTGCCAATGCGTTAATATTTACCAATGGATCAGCCACGCCAATTGTCAACAATACACTTGCCACTGGAACATATACTAACTTCACAGGGGTAACACCGGCTAATTTAACCAGAGGCTTAAGCTATGTCATTCGTATGGATTTAATCACTAATAATTCGTTTATTAATTCAGCGGGATTAATTGTGTACATTGATTACAATGATGATGGCGACTTTACTGATGCTGGTGAAACTGCTTATACTTCTGGGGTTAACCAAACTAGTGGAGGGGTACCATTCTTACAAGGTACATTTACCATTCCATGCAGTGCAACATTAGGTAACCTACGCATGCGTGTAATATTGCAAGAAGGTAACTCCGCTACACCTTCATGCGGTACATTTGCCTTTGGCGAAGTTGAAGATTATACGATCAATGTGTTGGCTAACCCAGTTGCCTTTAACTTTTCTACGGCACAACAACAAACTGGGGTTATAACTCCTGGTGCAATGAATAGAGTTATTACCCGCGTTCCTGTGCGTGTGAGTGGTTGTGGTGCAATATTAAATGAAGTACGGATGAGTACAACTGGTACAACTAACAATGCTGATATCTCCAATGCTAAATTGTACCGCACTGCAGGTAGTACGTTTAATACGT
>JALONP010000021.1 GCA_025454875.1 Bacteroidia bacterium
CCGGCAAAAGATCTAGCACTTTGCTTCGATCAAGCAACTATAGCCCGCTTTTGTTCTCTCAGGACCCGTGTGTGGGTACAAACAAAACAAGCCATGAAAACACAGTGATAATGCTAAAATAAAATCATGTTAACTTTTTGAGGATAATAATGAAGGAAAAAAACATTATTTGCAGACCACAATTACAAATGCAGTTATGGGAAAAATACTGATTATTGATGATGAAAAATCTATTCGGAATACATTAAAAGAGATACTGGAATATGAAGGTTATGTTGTAGAAGAGGCCTCGGATGGGGAAAGCGGTTTGGCAAAAATTGAGGCTGAAGAATATGAAGCCGTATTGTGCGATATTAAGATGCCAAAAATGGATGGAATTCAAGTACTGACGAAAGCGAGGGAACTTGATGATGATGTTCCGTTCATTATGATCTCGGGTAATGCTACAGTGGATATTGCTGTAGATGCTACAAAAAAGGGCGCTTATGATTTTATATCGAAACCACCTGATTTGAATAGGCTTTTAATTACATTGAGAAATGCCATTGATAAAAAATCGATGGTAATTGAAAATAAAGTACTGAAGCGAAAAGTAAGTAAGACCCGCGAAATAATTGGTGAATCGCCTGCAATCTTAAATATTACTGAAACGATTGAGAAAGTAGCTCCAACTGACGCAAGGGTATTGATTACCGGTGAAAATGGAACTGGAAAAGAATTGGTAGCCCGTTGGATTCATGAAAAAAGTGCAAGAAGCAAATACCCATTGGTGGAAGTAAATTGCGCTGCGATACCAACCGAATTAATCGAGAGTGAATTGTTTGGCCACGAAAAGGGCGCTTTTACTTCGGCCATTAAGCAACGAATTGGCAAGTTTGAGCAAGCGCATGAAGGAACATTGTTTTTAGATGAAGTTGGAGATATGAGTTTATCTGCTCAAGCCAAAGTGCTAAGAGCGCTGCAAGAGCATAAAATTACCCGTGTTGGCGGAGATAAAGATATAGATGTAAATGTTCGCGTTATTGCAGCAACCAATAAAGATTTGCTCAAAGAAATAGAGAAAGGTACTTTTCGAATGGATCTTTACCACAGGTTAAGCGTGATTTTGATTCATGTACCATCATTGAATGAACGCAAAGATGATGTTGGATTGTTATCAGAAAAGTTTGTTAAAGAAATTTGTGAAGATAATGCAATACCAAAAAAGACTTTCACACCTGGCGCCATTAATGAACTAAAAAAGATTACCTATACTGGTAATATCAGAGAACTACGCAACGTAGTAGAGCGCCTTGTTATTTTGAGTGGCAGTAAAATAACAGAAGAAGACGTGGTTAAATTTGCTAGCCCGATGAATTCAAAAAACAGCGAGAAAAGCGTGTTTGAAAAGTTTGATACACTACAAGAATTTAAAGACCACGTAGAAAAGATATTTATTGAAGAAAAGTTAAAAAAGAATAATTGGAATGTGGCAAAAACTGCCCAAGAAATTGATATTCAAAGAAGCCACTTATACAATAAAATTGAAAAGTATAGCCTACGAAGAGGGGAAATGAGTAGCACAATGAACGATTAAGCATTTAATGGTCAAAGAAATTTCTTTTGAAGATTGGGGCCTTATCGACTACAAAGAGGCTTGGGACAAGCAAGAAAACCTGTTCAAAGAAAAAGTGAACTTAAAGTTTGAACAACGAAGCAACCCTGCATTAAGCATACTACCAATTCCGAATCACCTTGTTTTTTGTGAACATCCTCATGTATACACGCTTGGGAAAAGCGGCTCAATTGATAACCTATTGATATCGGCCGAACAACTTAAACAGGCGGGTGCAACATATTATCCAATAAACAGAGGAGGCGATATTACTTACCACGGACCGGGGCAAATTGTTGGATACCCGATACTCGACTTAGAGCAGTTTTTTACAGATATCCATAAGTATTTAAGAATGCTTGAAGAAGCTGTGATACTTACGTTAGCAGAATATGAAATTGTAGGTGATAGGCTTGATGGGTATACAGGTGTATGGTTGGAACCTGAAAACAATGAACGTGCTCGAAAAATATGTGCGATGGGGGTTAGATGTAGCAGGTGGATTACCATGCATGGATTTGCATTTAATGTGAATACAGACTTAAGCTATTTTGACCATATTGTTCCTTGCGGTATTGATGATAAACAAGTGACATCTATTGCCAAGGAACTTGGAAAGCAGATACCAATTGATGACGTAAAAAAACGTTTGTTAAAACATCTTTGTGATTTATTTCAATTTACGATTCATTAATGGTTGTTATACTGAGAATTATACTTTCGCCACTTGCTTTGTTATACGGACTAGCGTTTTTTTTAAGAAATCAACTTTACAAACTAGGAATTCTTACAAGAAGCAAATTTGATATCCCGATTATTTGTGTTGGCAACCTGAGTGCAGGAGGTACAGGCAAAACACCACATATTGAGTGGCTGATTCAGCAACTCTCTTCTCAGTATCGAATTGCTGTTTTAAGCCGTGGATATAAACGAAAAACAACAGGATACTTATTCGCTTCTGAAGAACTTAGCCCTAAAGACATTGGAGACGAGCCTTTTCAATATGCGCAAAAATTTAAACAGGTTGCCGTTGGAGTGAGTGAAAACAGGGTACTTGGCGTACCACTGTTACTTGCAGATGCTCCAGGAACGGATGTTGTGTTAATGGATGATGGGTACCAACATTTACCTCTAAGAGCCGGATTGAATATTGTATTGACAGATTACAATTTACTTTACACAAGAGATTATTTGATGCCTTTGGGAACACTTAGAGAGTTTAGGTCTGGAGCGAGAAGAGCCCAATGCATTATCGTATCAAAATGTAAATCGGACTTGAAAGAAAATGAGGCCAAAGAAATAAGGGCAGAATTGAATCTATTAGATCATCAACACCTCTTTTTTACAACCATAAAATATTTGCCTTTACAACCCATATACAACCAAGAAGCTGCACCGATTAAGTCCACTAACCAACAAATAATTGCATTCTCGGGCATTGCAAAACCTGATTTGTTTGAGCAACAACTTAAGCGTGATTTTAACCTTGCAAAACACATTGTTTTTAACGACCATCAAAATTATACGCTCAAAGAAGTGAATATGATAGTAGGACTCCATCAGGCATTTCCTGAATCGATTATTGTAACCACCGAAAAAGATTCGGTTAAAATGAATGATCCTGAAATTAGACAATTGCTATCAAACCTTCCATTGTACTATTTACCAATAGGAGTTGATTTTTTGTTTAACCAAGAACAAGCATTCAAACAAGTGTTGAAAGACTTCATTGACCCAACGTTAGCAGCATATCGTGCCGAATAACCTATATTTGTTCTATGAATATCTATGATAATTGTTCGCCTTGTTTAAAAACACCAAGCTCATTAACAATGCTTGTTATTCTTTTTTTGGGAATTGGTATTCAAACGCACGTGGTTATAGCACAAGGAGCTTATCGGTATGAAAAGGTTGGGCATTGGAACGATACAAATTTGGTGTCTCAAAACACTCCGTTTTCGAATGCTAAACAAACTTGGAGCGATTTAATGGGTTGGACAGATGTGAGAAACAACCGTAAATACATTATTATGGGGTCTATTGATTCAATTTACTTTTTTGACATTACGAACCCTGATTCAATTCGAAAATGTGATGTATTTTGGGGTAAAAATCGTGTGATTAACAGAGATATTGAGGTATATCAACATTATGCTTATTGCGTTTCTGATAATGGACCAGATGGGGCATTTCAGTTATTTGATTTGCAATATTTACCTGACTCAGTCAGGTTGGTAAGAGAAGATACAACTATTAGCAGAAGAACTCATTCTTTGTTTATAGATTCGGTAAGCAAAAGAATGTATATGAATTCAACAAACTCTTCATTTGCTCCTGGAAGAGATGGAATGCAAATTTTCTCGTTGCAAGATCCTGAAAACCCAACTTACTTAGGGAGACTAGAAGATATCAACGGGGTTTGCGGCAGGGTTCATGAAGCCTACTTTAGAAATGATACTGCTTACTGCTCATGTGAATACAACGGACTTCAAATTTTTGATTTGAGAAATATAAACAACCAAATACACTTAGGAGGTATTACGCCCCCCTACCCCTTTAATGGATACAATCATACAAGCTGGTTGAGTGACAACGGCAAACACCTTGTATTTACCGATGAGTTACCTTATGGCCTTCCAATAAAATTGTATGATGTTAGTGATGTGCGATCGCCTGATTATATCCTTAATTTTAACTCAAATACTGGAGCTACTCCCCACAATGTAATTTGGATTGGGAATAAATTATTTACATCTGCCTACGAAGATGGCATGTGGGTATGGGATATGACTGATATAAACGCACCAACAGTTTATGGATACTATGACACGTATCCAGAGAATGAGGCGGGGTTTTACGGTGGACTCAGTGGATGTTGGGGTGTATACCCGTTTTTTAATGATGGCGTTATTGCGGCTTCGGATATGACAAATGGTTTGTTCTTATTAAAATATAACCAACAGGTATCTGTACCGAAAGTTGCAGGTAACATGAATACAACAATGTTGGCATATCCAAATCCATTTGAAGATGCCGTGAATGTATCCTATTCTGGGATGCAATCAGAGTTGGTGTATTATAAGCTTTTCAATGTGCAGGGTAAAATAATAGCTGAAGGTAGCCAATTGTTAGTTAACGGCAATAACAAGTTGATTATGCAAAATATTAACTCGCTTACTTCAGGAATGTATTTTTTACAATTAACCACTCCCGCCCAGATGTTAAATCAAACCCTTATCAAGCAGTAATTGAATGTTTGCACGGAAATTGATTTTATTTGGACTATGGGTGTCATTTGCCATCCTTGCGTTTGGGCAAAATACTCCAACCAAAAGCGTAAAGCCGCTAACGCAGCTTACTAATGAATATTTATTAGACCGTAATTATTCTTACCAAACAGTAGACTCCGTATCGAAAGCTCCCGAACAATTTTTAGCTCCATTTAAAAACTATATTCTTTTTCAAGATTTAGGAAATGCGGGCAGCGCCAGTAGAAGCCTTATTTTTAATCCGAGCCGTTCGATAGGATTTAACTACGGAGATGATCCATATGCTGTTTACGCTAAAAATCCATTGACTTCTAACTATTATAAAACTAAAACGCCATTCACTGACCTCTTTTATACTCAGGGACCTAAGGAACTGTTATTCTTAAAAGCAACACATTCGCAGAATATTCACCCTAGGTGGAATATTGGTGTTGATTTTCAAAGACTGACTTCTGAGGGTTATTTACTGAGACAATACACGAGTCACTACAATGTGCAAGGATTTACAAGTTATCAAAGCAGAAACAAACGATACCGATTGCTTGCAAGTGCCACTTGGAACAGAGGCATTACTGAAGAGAGTGGAGGAATTGCAAACGACTCTTCGTATGAAGCACTATCGGGAAACAACCGAGCGGTAAATATTAGATTAACTGATGCTCAAAATCGGTATAAAAACAGAACAGCGTATCTAAAGCAATATTTCTATTTTGGATCGCCCGTACAAACAATTAAAGAGAAAGATACACTATATGACTATGTGCCCAAAGCACATGTTTCGCATTCAATAGAAGCCTCAGAGCGTATCTATATTTTTGAAAACAATGGCAATCAAGACTCTATTTTAACACCAAATCAGTATTATGACATTGGCTCCTCTACCTTTGATTCAACATATATTCGAAGAATTAAAAACACAGCACAATTCGCAAGCTATACTCCCTCAACTTCATTTGCCCTTGATAGCGTTCATCGGTTTAAAATGATTGGATTGTCGCATGAAATTATTGCTGTAAGTCAACAATCATTTACCAGAGGCTTTCAAAATGTGCTACTTACAGCGAGTGCAGAACGGGCAAGTCCTAAAGCTAACCAATTTGGTTACAAGGTAAATGCCTCGTATGTATTGTTTGGCTATAACCAAGGTGATATTATTGGAGATGTTGGTTTAGGTTATTCATTTACAAAAGTTGGGGTAGAGGGCGTTGCTGGTTATTATCGGTATAAGCCTGATTATGCATTTCAATTGTTTAAACAAAATCAATTTATTTGGGAAAATAATTTTGATCAAACCAATATCCTTATGCTTGGTATAGACTTTAAAACGAACACGCTCAAGCATAACGCTGCTTTATCTTATAGGTTATATCAATTAGAAAATTGGGTTTTTGCCAATACCAATTATGTACCTGAGCAAGCAACTTCAAAGGCTATTATTCACCAATTGAGTTTTCAAAAGTTGTTTCAATTGGGTAATTTTTACTTTGACCACCGTTTGTTTGTTCAACACTCGGGAGCGACTTATATCCGCTTACCTGACTTTGGAGGCATGGTTCGGTATTACTTTGCCACTCGGTTTTTTAAAGTGTTAAAATTACAGGTAGGATTTAACCTATACTACAATACTGCTTACTACGCTAATGCTTACAGCCCAGCCACACGCATGTTTGTATTGCAAAACAATACACAGGTAGGCAACTATCCTTTAATTGAACCGTTTGTTGTAGGTATTGTGAAAAAGGCAAGTTTGTTTGCAAAATATGAGCATGTAAACCAAGATTGGATTAAGGGTGGTTATTATTATACACCTCACTATCCAGTATCGTTGCGTGGGTTAAGATTTGGAATCAGATGGGTATTTTACGACTAAAGTTTAATGCAAATATTTTTTGGCTCTGTGAAAAACCGCATAGCCTCCCAACCACCTTCACGTCCAACCCCACTACTTTTTACCCCACCAAAGGGGGTGCGTAAATCGCGCAATAACCAACAGTTAATCCATACGATACCACATTTTAAATTACCAGCCATTTGGTGCGCACGAGATAGATTTTCTGTCCATAAAATACTTGCCAATCCGTACTCTGTACTGTTTGCCATTTCAAGAACCTCCGTTTCGGTATCGAATGGAGTGATGGTAACTACTGGCCCAAATATTTCTTCTTGATTGGTTCGGCAGTTGTATGGCAAACCTTCAATTACAGTAGGAGCAATATACCAACCTTCTGCAAACTCCCCTTCAAGCATAATTGCTTCACCTCCGCATAATATTGTACCTCCCTCTTGTTTGGCCAAATCAATATAACTCAAAACTTTTTCGTAATGCATTTTACTCGCAATTGCACCCGTTTGTGTTTTAGGATCTAAAGGATTGCCAACTAACAAATCGGCTTTTACTTTATTGACAAATGCATCTTTAAACTTTTGGTAAATGGGGCGTTCAACAAATATTCTCGATCCGCAAAGGCAGATTTCGCCTTGATTTAAAAACGAAGACCGAACAGTTTCGGCCAACATTTTATCAAAATCGCAGTCGGCAAAAATGATGTTGGCATTTTTACCACCCAACTCCAATGACAATTTCTTAAACATGGGAGCTGCTACTCTTGCTATTTCAGCGCCAGTTTTGGTACCTCCGGTAAATGATAAAGCCTTAATATGAGGATGACCTGAAAGCGTACTACCTACTTTTGTTCCTAAACCATGCACAATATTAAGTACGCCTGGAGGCAAACCTGAATCGATACAAACTTGGCTCAGTAAGTAGGCAGTCATTGGTGTAATTTCGGATGGTTTGGCAACAACACAATTACCAGCTGCCAAGGCTGGGGCTATTTTCCAAGTAAATAAATACAGTGGTAAATTCCACGGAGAGATACAAGCCACAACACCAATTGGATTTCGGGTTGTATAATTGATTGCATGATTGCCCATTGGATGAGCTTCGCTTGCAAAATGTTCGGCTGCAGTTGCAAAAAAACGAATATTGCTTATCGCACGTGGTATCTCGCCATTTTTAGCAAGCCAATACGGCTTGCCTTGATCAATGCTTTCTGCTTCAGCAAATTGATGTAATTGCTGCTCTATTTTATCAGCTATGGTGAGCAATATTCTTGAACGTTTTTCGACTGGCGTTTCGCTCCAACCTTTAAATGCAGATTTGGCTGCTTGATATGCTAGTTCAACATCTTGGGCGTCACTATCAGGGCAAAGAGAATAGACTTTACCAATGGCGGGGTTATAATTATCAAGGTACTTACCTGCCTGAGGTGCAATTAACTGCCCACCAATATAGTTTGCGATTGTAATCATGAAAACGTTGCTATAAGTAAAATAAATTAGATATGTCGTTCTGCATGGTACGATGAACGAACCAAAGCTCCTGATTCAACATATTTAAATCCTTTTTCGAGCCCAACCGTTTTGTAAAAATCAAACTGTTCAGGCGTAATAAACTCCTCTACCGCTAAATGCATTTTGGTTGGCTGTAAATATTGACCGAGCGTTAATACATCACACCCATGTTGAACCAAATCATCCATAATTTCAAGTACTTCCGCTTCTGTTTCACCTAAGCCCAACATAATACCAGACTTGGTTCTGCGACCGCGTTCTTTGGTTTTTAAAATTTGCTCAAGACTGCGCTCGTACTTAGCCTGAGGGCGAACCTTACGATACAAACGTTTTACTGTTTCCATATTATGCGAAACAACTTCAGGCTTTTCATCAATTACTTGATACAACAAATCCCATTTATTCATAAAATCAGGAATAAGGGTTTCCATAGTTGTATTTGGATTGAGTTGTTTAACCAACTTGATTGTATTTGCCCAAACAGTAGCTCCTTTATCAGGCAGTTCGTCACGGTTAACCGAGGTTAACACTGCATGCTTCACCCCCATTAATTGAATTGCCTGAGCTACACGCATGGGTTCCTCTTGATCGTATTCTTTATTGCGCCCGGTTGCAACAGCACAAAACGAGCAACTTCGGGTGCAGGTGTTTCCTAAAATCATGAATGTGGCTGTGCCTTCTCCCCAGCACTCACCCATATTTGGGCAATTTCCACTTTCACAGATGGTATGCAACTTATACTCATCAACTAACTTGCGTACCTTGCGGTAGTTTTCGCCAGTTGGTAATTTTACTTTTAACCATGAAGGTTTTTTAACTCTTTGTTCGGTAAGGGTAGGTAGTTCTATCATAATCACTTATTCCATCCGTATGTATAACACAAATATAAATTGAGCATTAAAGTTGTTTTAGGTTGATAAGCCATCAACTCCAATTGCGTTGGGTAAACATCCAATACGAAGCCAGCTTCCAACGTATGAAATTCTTCGGTAAACTCACCCCACTCTACTGACAAGCTTGCTTTGCCATAACCTCCAAACTCGAAAGATGTATTGTTTGCTCCTGTAAAAAATGGCGAATTGCCAATAATATTGTTTTGCGTGTGTTGTGGGTTATTGGGATCAAATTGCTCGGAGAGCACATACCCACCAATTCCATCACTATTTCGGTAAAAAACATCAAGGTAACTAGGCTTTAAAATGGCAGTTACCAATCCAATTGTGTAGTTAAAATTAAGGGACAATGCATTTTTATATGGTCGCTCTGTAATGGCTATGGTTTGCCCCAAACCTTTGCGCAGGTTAAAAAGCATGTTTATTCTGCCATATGTATAGCGTGAAGGAGATTCAGCCTGACCATAGATCCGGGTTTCTTTGGGATGCCGGGTGCGCGCAAACTCAATATCCAACATGTTTTTTTTGAGTCCAGTTCTGTGCCACCCAAACTTGAAATTGATTCCTCCTAAACCACTTGAATTGATATTACCCCCGAACTGCGTTCGATGCCTGTAGAACATTTGTGGTTCAGTGATTGCTTGGTTTTGCGCTACACCAACATTAGTGAAAAACATGGCTGTTATAAAACCAATGAATCTTATTGAGGAGGTTACCTTCACAATTATTACTTTCGAAGACTCAAAAGTACATAAATTATGAATACTTCCGAATTAATCTATCAGGGTGATTTAAGAACCATGGCAACTCATGTATACTCTGGATACAATATCATTACAGATGCCCCATTAGATAACCATGGCAAAGCCCAAAGTTTTTCGCCTACTGATCTTGTGGCTACTGCATTGGCTGCATGTATGATAACTACAATTGCAATACAGTTAAAAAACGAAAACTTAGCCTTGGAAGGGAGCAAGTTGGAAGTTAGGAAAACAATGCAATCATTTCCAAGAAAAATTAGTAAAATAGAAATTGATTTTTGGGTAAAAGGAAAAGGGTTAACCGATGACCAGAAAGCGTCAATTGAAAAAATAGCAAATCATTGCCCGGTGGCCTTAAGCTTGCACCCGGAGCTAATTCAGTCCGTTAACTTTTACTACGAGAATTAACGGATACTGCACACGCTGCCCAGACTAATTTTAAATTGCGGGCAAGTACTTCTGCATGAAGAAAAAACGAGCAGAAAAAGTGCAAAAAATGTGTATAAAATTTGTTTCTTCATAAATCTTAAAGTCACAATTGTTGGTACAAAGGTATACAAATATTCCAAATTCTGTCATTTATTTCAATTTTTTGCCCTTAATCGAAATTAATAAAGGTTTACCCTTAGACAAAATTATTCACAAATACCGTGATCAATTGCCTTTTGACGTTGGATATTTGGCCGACCAAGTGATGCTTTACCCGAAAGCTCAAATCAAACTGCCTTCTTTTTCGACAGCCGGTTGTTTTTACAGCCCTCAAAGTTTTGAGCAAGCCAGTTCTGAAGCATTAGCCTTATACAAGGCTTCGTTGGTAAGGGGCGAACAAATCATTGACCTAAGCGCAGGATTGGGTGTAGATGATTGGGCATTTTGCAAAACATTTTCAAAAGTTACAGGTATCGATGTTGATTATGATCTAAATATGATTGCTGAAGCAAACTTCAAGCGACTTGGGATTGAAAATTACAGGCGAATAACTGCAACAGCAGAATCATTTTTAGAGCACTTTAGCGAAAAAGTGGATGTTATGTATTTGGATGCAGACAGACGGGCCCAAAACAAACGCAGCTATGCTTTGGCAGATTCTTCTCCCAATATTCTGGAATTAAAGGAAACAATCTTTCAGTTTTGCAACTCACTACTTGTTAAGGTTTCGCCAATGCTCGATTTAAGCGAATTGGCCAGGCAATTAACAGGTATTCAACACATACATGTGGTATCGTTTAAAAACGAGGTAAAAGAGATACTACTTGAAATAAGCGAAGGCCAACACAACCAAATTCAAGTAACAGCAGCAGAATTAAATGACGTTGGAATTCAATACCAATATTCTGGAATTTTTGAAAAACAAAACCCAAACAACTCATTCGCTTTTGAAGGAGAATACTTTTATGAGCCAGGATTATCTATTATAAAAGCTGGACTCACTCAGAATCTTTACGCAACAAAAGGAATTAAACCAATTGCATCCAATTCTGTTTACGGAGTTTCCGACCATCTTGTTCCTCATTTTGAAGGAAGAACTTTCGAGATTTGTAGCAATATTCCATTTTCAAAAAAAAATGTACAAGCCTATTTAAAGTCCGTGCAAATACGATCGGCCAATATCGCAAAACGTCATTTTCCAATTGATGTTTTGGCAATTAAAACACTCTTTCGGTTACAAGATGGAGGCAGAGACTTCTTGTTTTTCACTACAGATGCTTTGGGACAAAAGCGGATGTACCATTGCAGAAAATTGGTAGTTGCTCAAGATTAACATTGCAAGTGCTAAACAACTCTTTTCTTTAACATGATTCAATCGCTTTGGCATTATTTAGGTCTGTGCTTATTGAGCAATTTGAGGGTATGTTGCAACGATTGGTTATTGGACCACCCAAAATGACCTGGAATAACAAATTGAGGATTGGGGTATTGCTTCATTACTTTTCGAATGGTTGTAGTCCATTCAGTTAAATTTGCATCTGCGATATTCCCTAAACTTTTGTTTTCTGTGCTTTTGATGAGGCATCCACCATACAGTACTTTTTCTTTTTCAAACCAAAGAACAATATTGTCTTTCGTATGGCCTTCACCTGGAAAGAATGTTTCGAAAATGGCATCACCAATTTTAAAAACAGTATCATTCTCAAAATAATAGTCAGCTTGCTTTTGGTTGAATTGCTTGCATAAATCAAAAGTAGCTTTTGATGAGTATGTAGGAATACCTTGCATCTTGTAAAAATCAAACCCAGCTGTTCGGTCATCATGATAGTGGGTTGCTAGTGCTAGAACAACCTTGGTATGGTGGCGAGAGGCAATACTATCTAAAAGTGGACGAAATTGTGTTGTGTCCCAAGGAGTGTCAAATAAAACAGCTCCCTCTTGGGTAACGAGGTACATACCATTTGAAGGAAAAAGATATCCATTTAAATTTTGGTAGGTAGTAAATACATAAAAGTTTCCAGTAAGGTGTTGAATTTTGAGTTTATCATTTTGCTGAGCCCAAAGCACCATATTCGATAATGATAATAAACAAATAAGCGCGTACTGTTTAGCTTGACTTAGGTTCATGCCTTTATGTTGACTAGTTTATATGGATGATTGACTCTTCGTCATCATCAAAAATTGGTTTATACTAAACTAATCTTTTAATTCAAATTTAGATTGGCTGTATGGAATCACCAACTTGAATATAGCCCATTTCCTTTGCGATTATATTTTGTCCAAACAAAACTTTATTTCCAACCTTTCGATAGAGCGCAAGTGTTTTTAAAGGTTCCTCGGTGTGGATTCCGCTGAGTGGATTTAACGTCACCACATTGCAACGAGCACATGGTTTTACAATGGCAAATTCAAGTTTGTTAATCACCATACTTTTCCAAAGGTCTTCTGCATGCGGTTCACCACCAGTAAAGGTTAAATTTGGCCTAAAACGTTCCATTTCAATTTGCATGTTTATTTTGGATTGCAACAACTTCAACGATGCCTCTCCAACAAGTAAAATTGGGAATGTATCGGCAAAACTAACCGGCACTTCCTTTTGCGTATTGGGTAGTATTGCCTTTCTTGAATTGGCATTGGGCATGTAAACAAGTCTGACTTCTGTAGCAAGTTGATTAGTGAACCATTGGTTAATAAAAGAATCAGCCACAACTGCTTCTACTGTATCCTCCCAAACAGTTACCGCTGCCTTTATTGAGTTGGTTGAGGGCCTTAATGGAACATGTATCTCATGTTCTCTGTGCTTAACCAATAAGCTTTGCTTTTTAATGTTTAAATGAACCTCAAACTTACACAATGCCGGGAACTCGCGTTGTGATACAAAACGGCCTTGTGCATCTACCAACATCATCAATCTATCCATTTCAAACCCCGTTGGTGTTAACTTTATTGCCGGCACCGAAATACCCTTTAAAGATTTGATTGGGTAAATAAACAATTGACTGACTCGAAACATAGAATGCACAATAGTATCCATTTTATTTTTATTCTTGGCTGCGTGATGATTTGTATAGTGTGTGGACAATTTTGTTCAACTTAAATTAGACAAATTCATTTCGGCTTTTATATTTGCCTCGTATTTGGTTTTCGAATTCATGTTCGAAATTAAAAGGGAATCAGGTGAAAATCCTGAACAGTTCCCGCTGCTGTAAGCATTAAAAACCTTTTACCAAGCATGGCCACTGATAATTTTTGGGAAGGCCGGTAAAAGAATGCGAGTCAGAAGACCTGCCAGACACATTGTATCATGCAGCTTTCGGGAGAAAAGCGAATTGAGTTATGGATTTTTGACCAATCGGTATTTATCATAACCCATTTCCTGTTTCCATGATTGTTGCGCAAAAAAAATGTTGTGCGCAAAAAAAAGACAATTGGTTTATGTATCCTCTTAAGCAGTGTTCAAGTTTGGGCACAGCGGAGTGATACGTTGCAATTGGTTACCATCAAAACCTCACGATTTACAAAGTTCGCTACTGGCTCTAGTCAATATACAATTGATTCTACATTAATGCTTGCTTACAAAGCGCAACATCTCGCCCAATTACTCGCTGCCGAAAGCCAAATATACATGCGAACATACGGTCCAGGATCACTTACAAGTTCTTCATTTAGGGGAGCATCTGCCGAACACACTGCTGTTATTTGGAAAGGCTTCAACTTGCAAAATCCAATGTACGGACAAGTTGATTTTACACAAATTCCAACTGAACTCACTGATCGTGTAACTATACAATACGGAGGCAATGGCGCATTGTTTGGAAGTGGCGCAATAGGCGGAAGTATTAGACTTGAATCGACACCTACATTTGGCCAACCCACGCGTACTAAAGCAACACTTTTAGCTGGCAGTTTTGGACTGCAACGGTATTCTGTCTCATGTGATTGGGGTAAAAAACAAAAACGTTCCAAATTGCTTGCATACCATGAACAAGCTCGAAATAACTTCACTTTTACCAATACAGCTTTGCCTGGTTCTCCTGAACAACGAATGCAACATGCCACAGCTCAACAATCGGGTGTTGTTTTGGAAAATGTGATGCAATTGCGAAAAAAACAAATTGTGAGTGCAGCTTTGTGGTACCATCAAGCCAATAGACAGCTGGCACTTCCAATGAGTGTAACTGGAGTTGGAGGAAACCAAATAGATAAGTCGTTAAAGGCAACAATTGATTGGACAAAATCCCATTCGGATTGGTTGTTAATGGCTCGAACGGCATTGTTTTACGACCTGCTCAATTATGCAAATCCAGTAGATATCTTTAGTGGAAATAGCCAATCGCTTACGAGTATTACCGAAGTTGAAGGCAGGTATACTTTGAGAGCTAAGCATCACTTTAATGTAGGTATTAACCAAACAGCTATTTGGGCTGAAAGTGATGGTTATGGTGGCCGATTTAACCAATTGCGTACAGCTGTTTTTGCTTCGTACAAAACATTTGCATTTAACCAAAAACTTCAATTATCAGCAAGTGTAAGAGAAGAACTGGTATCCTCAACACTTACTCCAATAATGCCCTATATTGGTATTGAATATAAACTGAGATGGGGCTTGCAATTATTGGCCAATGCCAATAGATCGTATCGTTTGCCAACCTTCAATGAACTTTTTTGGAGAACAGCACAAAATCAAACCTTACTGCCAGAAAGTGGTTGGGGCGGAGAGTTGGGCTTAACACATTCAACACCAAATACCAATAAGTTACGTATAGAAAGTAGGCTAACCTATTTTGAACGTGTTATTGATAATTGGATTGTTTGGCAACCTGTTTCACTAGGCAATGGATGGGCACCCAAAAACTTAAGACAAGTACATACAAAAGGTACTGAATTTAAAATAGCTGGAACATTCATCGCAACACAAAGTCTTCAATTCACTGTACAAAGCCAGTTTTCCGGTTTACAGAGTGTAGTTAGCAAATCGAATTTAAATGATGACGAGGCGGTGGGAAAACAATTAATATTTGTACCAAGACTTACTCACCAACACCGTTTTGTTACACATTACAAGAGATCTTATATCGGATACTTGCATACGTATACTGGACTTCGCTTTACAGCAAGCGATAATTCGGGTTGGCTTAACGATTATCAATTGGGTAGCATCATAGCTGGCCACAAGTTTCATATCCGATCAATTTCATTTGTTACACAGTTCCAATTAAACAATTGCTGGAACGCTGCTTACACCGTGATGGCCGACAGGCCAATGCCTGGAAGAAATTACCTCATTACTTTTCAATTTCAATTATAAACACATATGAAAAACAACTACAAACACCTAACATTGGTAGCTTTGGTATTGGCTACCGGATTTACACAAGCACAAACCGTTTCAACTTTTGAAAGCATCAACCTTAATTCAGACTCTATTTGGAATGGTGGACCAAACTTTAACACCAATAGTATCGAAAATGGAAATGCGTTGTTTGAAAATGCATTTGACACGAGTTTTGGAGGATATTGGGCAAATGGGTTTGCCGTTTCATCTAAAAAGAATGTACTAAAAGACAGTGTAGCAAGTGGCTTTAGCCAACTATACACCGGAATTGCAGGGAGCGGTGCCGAAGGGAGCGCACAGTATGCCATTGCACAAAATAGAAGTATGGTGGTTTTAACCGGTGCTGCACAAGGAAAACAACTTGATGGCGTATATGTGACCAATAGCAATTATGCATATTTAAGCATGCGCTGGGGCGATGCATTTGCACGAGCCTTTAATGACAGTGACTTTTTTTTACTTACCGTATTTGGTTATGAAAATGGAACTATAAAAAATACTACTGCATCTTTTTATTTGGCCAAAGATGGAGAAATTGTAACAGATTGGACATGGCTTGATTTAAAGCCTTTGGGAAATGTAGATAGTATAGAGTTTAGATTAACCTCAAGCGATACCGGAGCATTTGGAATGAATACCCCTGCTTTTTTCTGCTTGGATAATTTTACAACACGTGATGTATTTACCCGTGTAAACGAGGTATTATCGAAAACCACTTTAAAGCTTTACCCTAACCCAACAAGCAGTAAGGCAACCATTGAAGGATTGGCAACAGGAGATTTAGTTAGTGTGATTGATATAACTGGTAAGACTATTATAGAGCAAACTGCAACAACAAATCTTATTGAACTTGATATTGAAATGTGGAACAATGGAATGTACTTGGTTGTAGTAAATGGAACAACCGTGAACAAATTGGTTAAACAATAATGCAACCACCGAAGAGATTTGACACACTTTAACTAGATGAAACAACAGATTTTAACATATCTCCTAATTGGTCAACTGTGTTGGTTATTTAGCTGTGACGACAAACCCAATATTGTTGCACCAGTTGTTATTCCTCCTCCAGTCAAGGGCGCTGTTTGGATTGCCAATGAAGGTAATTTCCAAATGGGAAATGCATCGCTTACCGTACTTGATTTGGAGAAAAAAGAACTGTATGAAAATGTATTTGAAAATAACAACGGGCGGAAATTAGGAGATGTGTTTCAATCAATCAATTTTATTCAAAACTTAGCCTACTTGGTTGTGAATAACTCGCAAAAAATAGAAGTATGTGATCCAAAAACGTTTCAATCAGTGGCGATTGTTTCTGGATTTACTTCTCCAAGGTATATTGTGCAGCACAATTCAACAAGTGCATTTGTTAGTGAATATTATGCTAACGCAATCCGAAGAGTGAACTTATCTACTCAAACGATTGATGGCACGATAGCTGTTCCTTCATGGATTGACGAAATGGTTATTCAAAATAATCGGTTGTATGCTGCAGGCGCAAATTCAAAGAGTGTGTATATAATTGATTTAACCACACAAGAATTAACAGACAGTATCATTGTAGGTAATGCTCCAACAAGCATTGTCATCGACTTTGAAAACAATCTTTGGATTTTGTGTAAAGGTAAGCCAGAGTTAGGTACCAAACCTACTTTACATCGTTACCATTCAATAAATAAAACAATTGATAAAACCATAACACTGAATATAGACGCGGAAGCTACAAGGTTGCGCATCAATGCTCTAAAAAATAAGTTGTATTGGTTGGCAAGGGATGTGTATACTTTAAATATTTTGGATAGTAATGCAACACCACAAAAACTTGTAGATGGTATTGGAAAAACTTTTTATGGACTTGGTGTTAATCCTAAAACAGAAGAAATTTACGTAAGCAACGCAAAGGACTATGTGCAACGATCTACAGTTATTCGATACGATGCGGTTGGTAATTATTTAGGAGATTTTAATGCGGGACTCATTACAAGCGATTTTTACTTTTATTACCCATGAGTCAAGAACAACAAAAACTTTCGCGAGCTGAGTTAATAGAGGGTATCCATTATTATATCAATGATATGGGTTATTGGGTATTTACAGAAATATACCATCAAATGCGCGGGTATTGCTGTAAACAAAAATGCAAACATTGCCCTTACGGAAATGCGCCCAGTGAGCGTGTTAGTCCAACACAATCATAGTTTGGTTTTTGTCCACTGTTTGTTTAGGTTGAACCAGTATTTTTTTCACCGTGCCCTGCCCAGACGCTTTAATCACATTTTCCATTTTCATAGCTTCAAGCACCAATAACGAATCTCCTTTTTGAACTGATTGTCCTTCTTCAACCATTATGCGTAGCACTAGACCAGGCATTGGCGCTTTTACATCATTCACCTTGCTTTGAATCATTTTATCCATCCCTAACTGCTGCAACAAAGCATCGTATGAATCTGTAATAGCGGCTTGCACTTTACGCCCATTTACCATGAAGGTAATTTCTTTACCATTTTCGTTGCTACCAAGCCACTCAATGGTATAAGATTGTGCGTTGATGAGCACATGGTATTTATTTGGTGCGATGGTTATCCAATCAGCTTTTAAAGCCACTCCATTTATCAAAACTTCTTTTGCATTGAAGGCAAACTGCATTATTTGCTGATTGGGAAGTTTTATCGTTATCATACTCGATTATATTGTAAAAAAATGTTTTATTGTGCCAAATTCATTCAAATGAACAAATTTTTAACCGTTGCATTTGCAACTGCTTTGTTTTTAGAATACGGTTGCAAAGTACATAAAAAGGATTCAACCTCAAACGCTTTTGATCAACAAGATTTAGAAGCCGTAACCATTACAGCAACTGCGCAAGGAGCGAGTAAAAGTATATACCGAAGCAGCGAACCACGATGGGCTGATTTAATACACACAACCCTGCATGTTTCATTTAATTACGCAACCCAAAGTGTGAATGGTAAGGCAATTTTGAAACTAAAACCCCACTTCTACCCTATTCAAAATATAACCATTGATGCCAAACAATTTGACTTACACCAAGTAGCATTACTTACCAAGGATACTATTCCGTTACAATACTCATATGACTCTAGCGTAATTACAATTGATTTGCCAAGACTTTACACACGAAACGATACATTCTCGTTGGTGATTCGATACACGGCACACCCAAATAATATTAAGGAAGAAGGGAGCAATGCCATTACGGATGCAAAAGGCCTATACTTTATCAATCCAGTTGACAAGCGCAAAGGAGTTCCTCGTCAAATTTGGTCGCAAGGAGAAACACAATCCAACTCCGGTTGGTTTCCTACCATTGATAAGCCAAACCAAAAAATGACCCAAGATCTATATTTAACAGTGGATAGTTCGGAAACAACTTTGAGCAATGGGATCTTGGTTTTTAGCGAAAATCATGACAATGGCACCCGAACTGATTTATGGTCTCAACGTTTGCCTCATGCTCCCTATTTAACAATGGTAGCTATTGGTCAATTCGTGGAAACAAAAGATACATGGCGAGATTCGATAGAGGTAAATTATTACTTAGAGCCAACTTATGCTCCATATGCTAAACTCATTTTTGGTTGTACCCCGGCAATGATGGAATTTTATTCGAAAAAACTTGGAGTAGATTACCCTTGGCAAAAGTTTTCGCAAGTTGTAGTGCGCGATTTTGTAAGCGGGGCGATGGAAAATACAACTGCTGTTATTCACTTTGAGCCTGTGCAACATAACAGCCGTGAGCATTTAGATAATACATGGGAAGATATTATTGCTCATGAACTTTTTCACCACTGGTTTGGCGATTTGGTTACTTGCGAATCATGGTCTAATATTTCATTAAACGAATCGTTTGCAACCTATGGCGAATACCTTTGGCACGAACATGCATATGGCAAAAACCATGCAGACTATTATTTTGATGACAACCTTCAAAGTTACCTCCAATCAAAAAGTGCTGCTGGGAAAGAATTGGTTCGATACCATTACAAACAGCGTGAGCAACTATTTGATGTTGTAAGTTACCAGAAAGGCAGTCGAATCTTACATTTACTTCGAAACCAAATTGGGGATGAGGCGTTTTTTGAAGCCATTACGTTATACCTGAATCGTTATCGGTTTCAAACGGTGGAAGTGCATCAACTAAGATTGGCTTTTGAAGAAGTTACTGGTCAAGATTTGAATCCATTTTTTAACCAATGGTTTTTAGGGAAAGGTCACCCAGTTTTAGATGTTACCTATACTTATACAAATGATCGAAAAAAAGTAAGTATTGCTATTAGTCAAAAACAAGATTCAGCTGAATTTGGCATATTCTCTGTTCCAACAACTGTGCTGCTCAAGAGTGCAAAAGGAAAACAGTTGCATACAATACAACTTAACCGCAAAAATCAAGTATATACGTTTGAATCAGTTGACCCTATTTTATATAGCTGTATTGATGCAGACTTTCATTTATTGGCGGCCATCTCTGAACACAAAGAACAAACCGCTTGGCTGAACCAGCTTGTACATGAACAAACTTATTTACCATTAAAACAAGCAACCGAACAACTGATTGCAATAGGTATTGATACACAATCATTGGTTCTTAAACAGCGTATCTCACAACTTCTGGTCGACTCGTTTTTTGGCAATCGCGAAATTGCATTGAGCCTGTTACAAAATGCATCGAGAAATTTCTTTACTTCATTCAAGTTGCAAGTTGAACAAATGGCAATGAAGGACCCTCACTCAAGAAACCGTGCATTATCATTAGCCGTATTATCTAAATGGGATTCTTCAAGTATCGGAGCTCTTTTGACTAAAGCCACTCGCGACTCATCTTACCTTGTTGCTGGCACTGCACTTCAATTGTTAGCAGAAAACAATATGCCTTTGGCTTTTGACCTTTCACTTATTTACTTGAATGAATCCAATTCGGGTATTCAACGGGTGGTTTCAAGTATAATTGCCAAGCAAGCAAAAGGAGATTTCACTTCTTACTATGAAGGCCTGTATACAAAAGGTGGTAGGGTTAAGTTTCATATGCAGCAATACAAAAATTACTTGGCCAACATTGAAGACACAGCTATTGTTCGCAAGTCGATTCCATTTTTGGTAACAGCATCAATTGATGATTCTGAAAATGGGAAGTATGCCAAAGATGTATTAACTGGGTTGGTTGAAAAACTCAATATAATACTTGGTGATAAAGAAACTTTATTGAAGCAAAACCCAACTATTGTGGCATCTAAAGAATTGCTACGCCAAGACCTTCAAAGGGCTTTACAAACTATCGAAAATCCAACTGGTCGGTAGCAAAGATTTGCAAGGTGCGAACGTGTTGAACGTAGGTAATTAACAATAACTGATTAGGCGCTATATTGGCAGGAATGGGCGTTAGCAAAGAGCCTTGGTTGTTCTGAATTGTTGTTTGCTCCGAAGCAGAAATCACAACATGGTGATGGGTCAGCTCTTTACCAGCATTTTCGCCACCTGTTACCTTATTGGTTATTTGTTTATATGCCCAAATGGCAACCACTTTGCAACTGTCAGCTGGGCCATTAAGTGAAAATTGAACCAACATGCTGTCTTGTGCTTTTTTAACCTGTGTGGCAATATTCAATTTCGGCTTTTGTGCAAGTTGCTGTTGGATGCGAAGTCCAATTTCTTTTTTAGCTCCGCCAGGCAAACCACCCAACCCATTGATAAATACCATTGGTGTATAATGAGAAAGTTGATTTTGTTGAGCCATGTAATTTTTTTGCTTTTGGGTAAATTCACTTTTTGAATAAGGATCAACCCAACCCGAACGGTTCCAGATATCAACGTGGTAATCTAGCACGAAAACTGGAGCATGCGTAGAATCTGCCCGATTGATGAGTTCCTTCATAAACCCATCTGCTTCGGCACAACTTGAGCAACCTTCAGAAGAAAACATTTCGACCAGTACGGTAGGAAATATTTGTTGGGCAAAAAGAGGTTGTAAACCAAAAAATAAAACAATAATGGCTAGTTTCTTTTTCATTTTGTTAACTGAATTATGGATTGGTTAGCAATTCCAAAAACTTGGTCGGATGATGTAGGTTGTACTACATGTGTTCCTGTAAAAGCGCCAAAAGCGGGTAATATAGCATATTCAGGGGTGAAGTAAAAGCAGGGGATCCGCAGGCGTTGTTGTGCTTTTCCGCCTAACATCACTGCTGGATGTACATGCGCAGTAATGTTGTAATACTGCGTATGATGAATTGGCTCATGCGTAAAAACAAATGGCTCTAACAAATAAGCTGTGCTTACCTGAATTTGCTGTGCCTTAAAAATATAGGATGGTAACACATCGTGGTTTCCGCGAACCAATCGAATAGGCACGTTTGGAATGGACTTCAGCATTTCGGTCCATAGCTCCCACTCCGAATTTAATTGGTGGTGAAACAAGTCGCCAACGATAATGATTAATTTAGGTTGCGTAGCTTGAACGAGTTGAACAAAACGTTCAAGTTCTTCGTGAGCGATTGTAGCAGGAACTTGAATCCCATTTTTTCGAAAATGCATTACTTTACCAATATGCAAATCACCCAAAACCAATACGTGTTCATTTTGCCAAAAAAGAGCTCGTTCGGGCAACAATGTTAGTGTTTGGTTTCTGATTTGAATGTTCATGCTATATCTAAACAAAACAACGGATGGCATTTTCATGCCATCCGTTGTTTAAAGAGGTTGGAAATGGTTACTCTATTTTAAAGTCTACCACCTTTACGCGTTCACCACCTTCTTTGTAGTTTCCGCTATCTCCACCTAGTTGTAATTTCTCAAGGCCAGATTGAATTTTTTCTTTATCTCCAACTACAACAATCACCATTTTATTTAATGGCAATAATTCTTTAGCCAATTGATCTATTTCTTCCTTAGTAATTGCCTCTAAAACTTTGTTTTGTTGAGCAATATAATCAGTTGGCAAATCGTAGTTAGCAAGCTGACCAATAAAGTTTGCTTTTGAAAACACGGTTTCGTAGCGCAATGCATCACTTTGTGAAAGTGACTTTTTGGTATAAGCCAATTCTTCGGCAGTAATACCCTCGTTCTTATACTTATTGATTTCGTAAATAATTTCTTTCAAAGCACTATCAGTAGAAGATGTGCGCACACCGGCTGCAATTGTATAAGGACCAGCATACCTTGTACCTGAAAATCCGGAACGGATACCGTAGGTAAATCCTTTGTCTTCACGCAAATTGAGGTTTAATCGGCTGTTAAAGTTTCCACCCAACGGGAAGTTCATTACCGTAGCTTTAAAAAATTTACCATTGTAATCATACGGTAGGGCTAAATATCCAACACGTAATTCTGATTGCGCTGCTTTGTATTTATCAACAACGTAGATTTGTGTTTTTTCGATTTTAGGTGCTGCGGCTGTAATCACAGGCAAGTCAACAGGTTTTGCTTGCCACCTGCGCAAGAACTCTAAACGTGGGATAATTTCGCCTTCAGTAACATCCCCTACTACAACCAAATGAGCAACAGATGGTGAGTAAAACTTATCATAATACCATTGAACATCTTTTACAGTAAGAGCCTTAATTGTTTTGATTGTACCGTTTACAGGTTCAGCAGCAATAGATTTACCGTATAGCAAACGGGCATAGGCTTTGTTCGCCAAGTCGCTTGCGTTTACTTTTTCAGCATTGATAGCTTCTGCTGTTTGTTTTTGAACCAATTTGTAATCGTCAGCGGTAAACTTAGGACGCAATAATTTTTCTTCTACCAATTTTAATGTTGGGTCAAGGTTTTTCTTAGGGCATGTAACGTACATGGTTGTTGCATCGCGGCCAGCCATGAATGAGATGCTGCTACCTAATTTTTCTAATGCATTTGCAAATGCTTCAGAAGAATAGTTTTGAGTAGACTCGCCCATCATACTTGCAGTAAGAGCGGCCAATCCAGATTTTCCAATATCAGCACCCAAAGCATTGTTACCACCTTTTAATGTAAGTACCAAAGTAACCATAGGCACTTCGTTGCTTGTAGAACCCATCACTTTTAGTCCATTTTCAAACTTAGCTTGAAAAATTTTAGGGACTGTTGGTGTAACCGTGCCAACTACCTCAGGTCTTTTACTGCGGTCGAAATTGTCTACTGGTTTGGTGTATGAAAGGCCTTTGTACTCAAGTTCTGAAGATGCTTTTCCAGAAGTATTGTTCAATTTTGTTTCTTCTTTTTTAGCAGTACCTTGACGTGGGAACACATTTACGATTGCTGCTGATTTGTTTTTCAGGTACGTATTGTATACGCGCATTACATCTTCTTTGGTTACTCTTTGGTAGCGAGCTATTTCATCTTTAATGTTCATAGGCTTACCTGGCAATAAATAATTCCACTGTGCGAGTGTGCTTGCTTTAGCTGCAACACTTGTCATGGTTGAAATAAATCCTTCTTCAATACCAGCTTTAGCGCGCGCCATATCATCATCTGAAATTCCTTTTTGTTCAAACTCGGTTAGCGTTTGTTTGAGCAAAGCCTCAACATCTACTTCACCAAATGGATACGTTAAAATAGCAAATGTAAACTCACCAGACAATTCAAAGCATGGATTGTATACTTCTGCTTGAAGAGCCTTTTCAGACTTCACGAAGTTTTTATAAAAAATAGAGTTGTTTCCATTACCCAAAACTGCGGCTAATATATCCAATGCTGGCTCATCTGGATGGTAATTTGGAACCCCAGGATAAACAATATAAGTTAATGGCAATACGATGTTGTCTGCATAATTTGCATATACGTTGTCTGGCAAACGAACTGGATCTACACGTTGTTTGCGCACTTCTGGACCACGTGGAATAGAACCGAAGTATTTCATTGCTAAGTTTACAACATCAGCCGGATTAACATCACCTGCCACCACAAGGCTGGCATTGTTAGGACCATACCAACGCATGAAGAAGTTTTTTAAATCCTCAACACCCACTCGGTCAAGATCTTCAACATAACCAATAATTGGCCAACTGTATGGGTGGTTAGGTGGATACAAAATCTGGTCTTTGATTTCGTCCGTTTTTCCATATGGAACATTATCAATATTTTGTGATTTTTCGTTCTTAACTGTTGAACGCTGAACTTCGAATTTTTTCTGAGTAACCGCATTTAACAAAAAACCCATACGATCGGCCTCAAGCCATAAAGCGGTTTCGAGGTAGTTTTTGGGAAGGGTTTCGAAATAGTTGGTACGGTCGCGGTTGGTGGTACCATTCATTTGCCCACCAGCACCTTGCACTATTTTAAAATGTTCCTCGTCTTCAACGTGGTCTGAACCTTGGAACATCATGTGTTCAAAAAAGTGAGCAAAGCCCGATTTCCCAGGCGTTTCCCTAGCAGAGCCCACGTGATAAGTTACATCTACATGCACAATCGGATCTGAGTGATCTTCATGAATGATAATGATTAATCCATTCGGAAGTCTCCATTTTTCATATGGAATAACCAATTCGCCCGGTTGGGCGGTTACTTTTTCAAGTTGAACTGGTTGATTGGAAGGCGCGGCACCTGCAGAAGGCGCTTGCGCACGAACAGCTCCCATCAAGGCGAGCAATCCAACTGCGGCAATTACATGCTTTTTCATACGTAATCTGATTTCAAATGATTGAAGGTGCAATTTCACGTTTTTACGTTATCAAATACAAGCATTTTTTTTAATGGCTCCCTTTTAGGATTAAGGGTAAAATATTGTGCAAAAAGGGTTATTGTTAATTAACTTACTCCGCCTTACTTTCGCATCCGTATAATCAATTACTAAATATGAACAAACGAACCATAGCTATTATAACTATCGTATTTGCCGCGGCATTGTTACGCTTGCTTCCCCATGCTCCAAACTTCAGCCCTTTAACGGCAATGGCATTGTTTGGAGGTGCTTACCTCACAAATCGCTATTTGGCAGTTGCAATTCCATTATTAGCCATGTTGGTAAGTGATGCACTTATGGGCTTTAATGGCTGGGCATTTACAGAACAAGTTGCCATTGTATACGCTTGCTTTGGTGCAATTGCATTAATTGGAACTGGCATGCAACGCAACAAATCAATTTTATCAGTTGGAGCCTATACTATTGGCGCATCTGTATTTTTCTTTTTGATAACCAATTTTGCTGTTTGGGCTGGAGGTTTTGTACACCAACCTGCACTTTATACTTTAGATGGAGCAGGCTTAGCAGCATGTTATGCAGCGGCTATTCCTTTTTTCCAAAACAGCTTAGCCGGTGATGTATTTTATAGCGCATTGTTTTTTGGAGGTTTTTACTTAGCAAGTATCAATATTCCATTTTTACAATCACAACGTTAAGTTTTGGGGTTAACAACATATTATCTTCTAGTAACCGATTCACTTAAGAATCGGTTTTTTTATGCATACGAGTATAATCATAGCTGTGCCATATGCTTCTAAATTAAGTGCGTTAAACAACTTACCACTTAATCATTGTTCCAATTCACAGTTAATGGAATGCTGTTGCAAACACTAAACAAAAAAGGCAAGGTTACCCTTGCCTTTTTGATGAATGCTATTTACGGTATTATTCGCCAACCAATACTTTGGTACTGAAACTGCTGGTGCCAACTGTTGTTTTCACAAAGTATAAACCTGTGTTCAAATTGTAATCTTGCTTACTGAAAGTAATTGTTTGACCACCGGCTGTTTGGTTTCCTTCAAACAAGGTGGCTACCTTTTTACCAACGATATCATACAATTCAATTTGTACAGTTGATGCTTCAGGCAAATCGTAGTTAATCGTAGCTGTTTGGTTAAATGGATTTGGCAAAACAGCAAATTGAATGTCTTTGGCAGTAAGTTCAGAAACAGATGAGCGCACACCAACTGATACTGCATCAAGGTAAAAATTATTTCCACCTCTGTATTTGAACAAAATTCTGAACTTCACACTTCCCAATTGTGCACCCGAACCCACTGAAGCTCCAGAGATGCCATCTGTGCGCCATTGATTTGGATTGATTGGAATATAATATTGTGTACCTTGAACAGCAGTACCTGCAGTTGTTAAGGGATTTGGAGTTGTAGCGGCAGCAGCCTCTCCGTCAACAGTTTTGCGAATGAGCCATGTTTTTCCGCAATCGTATGAAACTTGTATTTGCATTCCATCACGAGAATCGTTGGTGTTTGCAGCACTGATAAAATTGGCAGCAAATGAATAGTTGAATGATAAATATGGCACGGCCGCATTGCTTAAGTTGAAGGTCGGTGATACTAATGAGTACGAACCGATTTCTATGCCTCTAGTTTCAAGCATTAGGCTATTGATACCGTTTACCTTGGCATTAGACGTTACTTTCCATTGATTGGTAGGATAGTCATTTTCAAATGTCCATCCGTCTTGTAAAAAGGTATTTAGATAATCCCAATCAGCGTTACTCACACCAGTCGAAATGGTTTTGTAATCAGCTGGACCTTCAACATAAATGTATTGGGTTCTGGTAAATGAACTTGAACCGTTCGGGCCAGTACTTGTAAGTGTTACTGTTTTCCATCCCGGAGTTGTCCATTCAACTGTAGGATTTTGAGTTGTTGCTGTTGCTGGATCTGCACCATCACCAAAATTCCAAGACCAAGCATTTACGGTTGCATTATAAGTGTTGTCTCTAAAAGATACCGGACTTCCAACACACACTCTGTCGCCAGGGGTGGTTGTACTAAAACGAGGAATTGGCAAGGCCGTGCACGTTGTTGCCCCGTCAACGCCAGTTGCAACCAAATTAGCTGGTTGCCACAATTCCCTGCGGTAGTTTTCTAAGCAAAAATGCATCCGCGCTACTTGTTGCAAAGTGAACATATTGGCGCATCTTTCCATACACTCGAAATAATCCATGTAATTCTCTTGTTGATCTGGTAAGTCAGGATTATCCGTGCTGCATGAATTAAAATTGGCATCATTGACATTACGGGTAACACCTGCGGGGTTGTATGTAAAAGGAGTTTCCAAAATACCATCATTATCACTGTCGCAACTATCTCCTTGGAATGGATGAAACAAACCTAACCAATGACCTACTTCGTGTGTTGTAGTTGTGTGAAATGGGCTTTGTTTTGGGCTAATGCTTCCAGTTTGGCCAAAAAAACTACGATTAACCATGATACCGTCAGTAGAAGCTGAACTCGCCCCTCCAGCAAAAAATGGAAACTGTGCATAACCAATTACTTGCCCCCCGCTTGAAGATCCACCTCGGTTAATATTTTCTACTACCCAAATATTAAAATACCTTTTTGAATCCCAAACGCTTTTTTTCTTCAACTCATCGTTACCAACACTCGATAGTTCAGTTTGGTAACGCACAATTCCATTAGTACAATTTCCTTGAGGATCTTTTTTGGCAAGCCTAAACTCAATTCTTGAATCAGCAGCAATATCCCTAAATATTTGACGGATATTACCAGTGTCGGAGTTTAGTTTTCTGAAACTTTGGTTCAAAAAGTTAATTTCACTATTGATTTGGGCATCAGAAATATTATCAGATGCATTGTTGTGAAAAACGTGCACTACAACCGGGATGATGTATATTGGCCCATCAGCCTTACCTAAGCCTTGTTTAGCTCGGTAATCATTAGGGTTGTAGTTTTTCATTGCTTCTTTGATTGCCGCATTAAACTCGGCCCTTTGTTTTGCCAACTCAGGGTTTTGTGCTTCTAGTTCTTTATTGTGTTGATCTGTTTCACAACCAATTGGTTTTCTGGTTTGCGAAAAAGCAAAATGACTTACCAATATCATTGCTGCGCAGTAAAGAATTTTTTTCATATTGATTATACTGGATTAAAACGTTTAAACTTTCGTTTGAAAGGCGAAAAATAATACTTTTTTCACTTTAGACAACCCATTTATTCATTTGGTTGCACCAGCGCCTGATTTCGTGACAATTCCCACACTTCTAATTCAGATAATTGCTTTCCACTAACATTAAACCTTAGGGCTGTGCAGAAAGTATGGAACCCATGAATTCCAGCTGCGCCTGGGTTCATGTGCATCAATCCCAAGCTTTGATCTTTCATTACTTTTAAAATATGTGAATGGCCACAAACCATTAAGTCTGGAGTGTAGCGTTTGAGTACTTTTGCAAAACCAGGGGCATATTTACCAGGATAACCCCCAATATGCAACATACACACCTTGAGCTCTTCTATTGTAAATTCAAGTATTTCAGGCATTTCAGCTCTAATTTCCCTTCCATCAATATTTCCCCAAACAGCACGTATGGGTTTAAAAGCATGCAGTTCTTGGTAAAGAGAAAGGGATCCCCAATCGCCAGCGTGCCAAACCTCATCACATGGTTCTAAAAACGAAAACAAGGCCTTGGGAATATACCCATGTGTATCTGATATTAGCCCAACTTTTTTCATATTTGCTTACAATTATACAGCATGACTATTTATATTATCATTATTACTTGTGCCATCAGTTTTATTGGCTTTAGCAATCCTGCTTTTTTACAGGCTTTGTTATTTGAACCTTATTCAATTAACCAGAACAAACAATATTATCGTTTTGTTACTGGAGGATTTTTACATGCCGATTGGATGCACTTATTTGTGAATATGCTTGTGCTTTATTCATTTGGGCAGGCAGTTGAATATTATTATGATGGCTTGTTTGGCACATACAGTGATGCAGTGTTTGTGTTATTGTATGTCTCTGCAATTTTTGCTGCCAACGTATCCACATATTTTAAGCACCAAAACAACTCAAGTTTTCGTTCATTAGGAGCATCGGGGGCTGTAAGTGCTATCGTATTTGCGTTTATTTTATTTGCCCCCTATCAAAAACTCTACTTGTTTTTTGCACTGCCGTTACCAGCTATCGTTTATGGAATTTTGTATTTAGTATATGAATATACAATGAGCAAGAGGGGTAACTCAATCATACACCACGAAGCACATTTGGAAGGCGCTATTTATGGAATGTTATTTACCATTGCACTGAAGCCAATGGTAGCAGCTTCTTTTTTTGAAAAGCTTTTTTAAAACAAAATACCAAACCTGATATCCCAAGGAGAGGGCATAAAAGAGCGGCTAAAACTTGTTGGGTCAATACTTCGGTCTTGCCACAACACATCGTAAACAATCAAAATATAAGCGCCTGATTGACCATTATTAAACGACTGATTAATTCCTCCTCCTAAGTATAATGGATTAGACCAAACACGCTTGCTATCGCCCAAACGATTGTAAGATGTAAAATTGGTTGGCTGGTATTCAGCATGGGCGAATAATGGTGAAAACAATACTTGCCTTGCAAAAAAGTTGAGTCCCCATAAATTGTCGCTAAACTCGAGCCTTGTGCCATTTGTAAGTAGGTATTTCTCGCTCCAATAAATATAGGTAAAACCAGTACCAACCATTGTTTTATCAGTAACACGGTAACCAACCAAAGGCTGTATAAAAACGGTAGACCGAACGTTGCCAAAACCAACAGCAAAATTACCTCCGTATGTAAGTTTTTCTGCAAACGACTTAGTATCACTATTAGACCTTGCCATTTCGCGCTCTTCGGTGCGGTCAGGGTCCATTTCTTTGGTTCTGCGTTGGGCAAAAACAGAAAGACACATCACAAACAAAATCAAAAAAGATAAGGTGGCTTTTTTCATACTTGTCTCATTCTAATTGTTTACTATTGGTTGTTTTACTTAACAAATTTAAGCTATAAATTGGCAATTGCCCGATTATGGATTTAATTCGCATAGCTTTTCAATTAACATATTTACCATGAGCAAAGTTCACAATTTTTCGGCAGGTCCTGCCATTTTACCACAATCAGCAATACAAGCATCGGTTGACGCGTTGCAAAATTTTGCCGGAACCGGCTTATCACTGTTAGAAGTTTCGCATAGGAGTAAAGAATACGAAGCAGTAGTTGCAGAAGCTACTCAATTGGTTAAAGACATTTTAAAACTAGGTGATGATTATGCAGTAGTGTTTTTACAAGGTGGCGCAAGTTTGCAATTTGATATGATACCCATGAATTGGTTGGGCGAAGGTCAAACGGCAGCATACACCAATACTGGAGTTTGGGCAAGCAGGGCAATTAAAGAGGCTAAACTTTTTGGAAATGTGAATGTAGTGGCAAGCAGCGAAGACCAGAACTTTAGTTATATCCCAAAAGGGTATACCATACCTGCTGATGCTTGTTATTTTCATTATACAACAAACAATACCATTTATGGAACGGAAGTATTCGACATTCCAAACGCTAACGGAGTGCCGTTGGTATGCGATATGAGTTCCGATATTTTTAGCAGGCCATTTGATGCATCAAAATATGACCTTATATATGCTGGTGCACAAAAAAACATGGGTCCGGCAGGAACAACACTGGTAATTGTAAAAAAGTCGTTTTTGGAAAAAAGGGTAAGCAAAAAATTACCAACCATGCTCGACTATGGCGTTCATATTGAAAATGGCAGCATGTACAATACCCCAAGTGTGTTCGCCATTTTTGTGTGCATGCACACTTTACGTTGGATTAAACAAGTAGGACTTGAAGCCATGGAAGCACGCAACAAGGCCAAAGCTGATTTACTTTACAACGAAATAGATCGAAACAGCCTATTTGTTGGAACAGTTGCTAAAGAAGATCGAAGCCGAATGAACGTAAATTTCGTATTAAAAAATAAAGAACACGAAAGTGAATTTTTGAAATATTGTGAAAGTAAAAAACTAAGTGGTTTAAAAGGACACCGCTCAGTAGGTGGCTTACGGGCCAGTTTATACAATGCATTGGAATTAGAAAGTGTGCAAGCTTTGGTAGATGCGATGAGGGAATTTGAGCAATCGAAAAGTTAATCAAATTTAACCGCTTTCGATAGCTACCGGGATATGCTAAATTAGCATCTTACAGACTGCTGAAGGTTCCTTAACTATCAAGCGAAGCACATAGTCTTAAAACAATGAAGCTTCAAATCCAAAGAACCAATAACCATATTAACACAAAAAATGACAAAAATACTAGCAAACGATGGCATTGATGCTAACGGAAAAAAGATACTTGAAGCCGCAGGCTTTACTGTTGATACCAACAAAATACCTCAAGAAGAATTACCCGAAAAACTCAAAGGGTATGATGGTATTTTAGTACGAAGTGCTACTAAAGTTCGAAAAGACTTAATTGATGTGTGTCCTAATTTAAAATTAATTGGACGCGGTGGTGTTGGGATGGATAATATAGATGTTGCCTATGCTAAAAACAAAGGCATTGCAGTAATTAACACCCCTGCATCTTCTTCGGTTTCGGTTGCAGAACTTGTATTTGCGCATATTTTTTCAGCCTCACGCTTTATTCAAATAACCAATAGGGTGATGCCAGTAAATGGCAATGCTGAGTTTAATAATTTAAAAAAGACAGCCAGCAATGGAATTGAATTGCAAGGTAAAACCATGGGTGTTTATGGGTTTGGGCGCATTGGACAAGAAGTTGCCAAAATAGCTGCAGGACTTGGTATGAAAGTACTTGCTTTTGATCCATATGTATCAAATGTGGATTTAAGTTTGGATTTACCTGCGTTAGGACAAAACTCACGTATTAAATTTACCGTAAATACAGTGAGTGAAGAATCAGTCATTGCCCATTCCGATTTTATTACCTTTCATGTTCCGTTTAATGAAGGCGATAAAGCAATTATAGATGCGGCTAAAATGGCTAAGATGAAAAAAGGGGTTGGTTTAATCAATTGCTCACGTGGAGGTGTGATTAGTGAAACTGATTTGCTAGCCAACCTTAATAGTGGCCATATCGCCTTTGCCGGATTGGATGTATTTGAAAAAGAACCACCTGTTAATATGGCTATATTAGAACATCCTCATGTGAGTTTGAGTCCGCATATTGGAGGAAGTACAATTGAAGCACAAAACCGCATTGGAATTGAACTGGCAGAAAAAGTGATTGAGTTTTTTAAGTAAAAAGGAATGGCAACCGTTAAACCATTTAAGGCTCTCAGACCTTCAAAAGAGAAAGCAGCACAACTATCTGCTCCATCATATGATTCTGCAAGCCGCGATAAATCCTACCAAGAATTAGAGACGAATCCTTACTCCTATTTGCATATAGTAAAGCCGTATTTGCATTTTAAAGGGGAGACCAAAAATCCAGATAAACATTTTCCATTGGGATTGTCCTTCTTGGAACAATTTAAAAAACAAGGATGGCTTATTAAGGATGAGAAAGATGCATACTACATATATCGGGTTATTAAAGGCAGTAATGCATACACAGGTATCATAGCAGCTGCAAGCGTTGATGATTATCATAATAACCGCATTTTAAAACACGAAAACACACTTACTGAAAAACAAAATGAACTTGCCGATCATATCAGGTGGTTCAAACAATTAGGCAACCCGGTGCTCCTCACCTACCCTGACTCTTCAAAAGTTGAAGGCGTGATTGAGCATTATATTGAAAACCATATTCCCGAATACAATTTTATCAGTCCTGATCAATTGAAACACAATTTATGGGTGGTAAATAAACAGGAAGATGTCGAATTGATTCGAAGCGAATTTGAACAAATTCCGAATTTGTATATTGCAGATGGGCACCACAGAAGCGCAGGTTCTGCAGCATATTGCGAGTATGAACGCAACCAACTTCCAAACTTTACTGGTAATGAGTTATTCAATTATTTCCCCGTTTGCTTAATTCCATTTTCAAAACTTCATATTTACGAGTACCACAGGCTTGTTAAAGATACATTGGTAAATTCACCTTTGTTTATGGAGAGAATTCACCATTACTTTGAAGTTATTCCGAGTGGACATTTACCCGTGCAACCCTTAAAACCAAAAGAATTTGGTTTGTATTTTAACCACACCGCATATCTTCTTAAACTCAAACCAGAATATGCAACACAACTTAAGGGTGTGCTTGCAAACCTAGACGTAAGCATTGTTGAGGAATTTATCCTAAAACGCATTTTTGAAATAAACGATAGCAAAACTGACAAACGAATTACGTTTTTAGATGGGACAAAAGGAATCTTTACGTTGCAGGAAACCATTGACCAAAAAGAAAGTGATTTAGCCATCACCTTATACCAAACAAGTATTGATGAGGTGAAACAAGTAGCAGATGAACATTTAATTATGCCACCAAAGTCAACTTGGATTGAGCCAAAATTGAGAACAGGATTGGTTATTTATGAAACTATATAGAGGATTGGTTTGAAGGTTTAAGGTTTAACTGTTTTGATAACATACAATCAAAGTGCCACGATTCAATAAAGCCACAAACCCAAAATACACAACTAACCATGGCAAATACTAAACAACAAAAACTTGAAGCATTTGGACGACTGATTGATATTATGGATGAACTAAGGGAAAAATGCCCTTGGGATATGAAACAAACCAATGAAAGTTTAAGGCACTTAACCATTGAAGAAACTTATGAGTTAAGCGATGCGATTTTGAAAAACGACTTAACAGAAATCAAGAAAGAATTAGGAGATGTATTGTTGCATATTGTTTTTTACGCACGAATAGGAAGTGAAACTGGAGCCTTTGACATTGCAGATGTGTGTAACAGTTTATGCGATAAATTAATTACCCGCCACCCACATATTTACGGCAATGTAAAAGCAAATACTGCTGAAGAGGTAAAAGAAAATTGGGAGCAAATCAAACTTAAGGAAGGAAACAAATCCGTTTTAAGTGGCGTAGCCAAAGGAACTCCCAGTTTAGTGAAAGCATTGCGCATGCAAGAAAAAGCGGCACAAGTTGGTTTTGATTGGCCTACAGCAAAGGAAGTTTGGGCCAAGGTAGACGAAGAACTGGCTGAACTAAAAACAGAGTTTGATGTGGATGCCGGATCTGATAAAACCGAAAATGAGTTTGGTGACTTTTTGTTTTCTTTGGTTAATCTAGCTCGTAAATCCAATATCAATCCTGATGATGCATTGGAAAAAACTAATCAAAAGTTTTTAGACCGTTTTCAATACATAGAAGAAAAAGCAAGAGCCCAGAATAAACTACTCACACAAATGTCGTTGGAAGAAATGGATGTTTATTGGAACGAAGCAAAACAACTTCAACCCAAAAAATAACTTTAGGCTCTTTCAGACATTGTTAACAATTCTAAAACATCTGCATAAGATTACCGAAACTCAAACTTAAAAATCACTTCACATCCCCATAACTTACACATTGGTTATAACATACAATTTGCAGCCTCATTTTAAACACAAATTGTATGATTCAACATTTATCCAAACTATTGTTATGCTTGTTGCTTGGGGTTGGCACAAGCACATTAGCGCAAATTAATCCGCAGTTTATTGGACGTTACTCAACGGGCATTTACAATGCTGCCGCTGCCGAAATATCGGCTTATGATGCACTATCAAAACGCATGTTTGTAACCAACGGCCCTGACACTAGTTTAAAGGTGGTGGACATTTCAAATCCAGCCAATCCTATACAAGTAAACAGCTTTTCGATTAAACCTTATGGTAGCGATTTAACATCTGTGGCTTGTTACAATGGTATTGTTGCTATTGCCGTGATTGATTCGTTGGGTAAAACCGAAAATGGAAAAGTTGTTTTCCTTAATGCAGCTACTTTAGCGTATATTAATCAAGTAGATGTTGGTCCATTACCAGATATGTTAACCTTTTCACCTGATGGTAAAAAAGTGCTTGTTGCCAATGAAGGTGAACCAAATGTAGGTTACACAATTGACCCAGAAGGATCAGTGAGTATTATAGATGTAAGCAATGGCGTGGCAAATATTACCCAAGCCAATGTGCAAACGGCAGGTTTTACTTCGTTTAACAACCAAAGTATCGACCCTAAGATTAAAATAACAGGACGTATTCAATCAGGTGGAACATTTTTACGCAACGCAACCATTGCCGAAGACTTAGAACCTGAATACATTGCCATTTCAGCAAACTCACAAACTGCTTGGGTTACTTGCCAAGAAAACAATTGTATTGCAGTAATTGATATTCCATCTGCAACTGTAACAAGTCTTATTCCTTTAGGATTTAAGAACTACAACTTACCAGATAACAAAATGGACGCGAGTGACCAAGGTGGGACAATTAACATTACTAATTATCCAGTGTTCGGGATGTATCAACCTGATGCCATTGCATCCTTTCAAGTTGGATCAACAACCTATTTAGCAACAGCCAATGAAGGTGATGCGCGCGCTGATTGGGGAGCTGCTAATGTTGAAGAAATTCGTTTTGGAAATGCCGGGTACGTAGTTGATACGGTTAAATTTGGTGGCACATCAAATGTTACCGCAATGAAGGCTAATACTGCCATGGGTCGTTTAAATGTGACCAACCGTTTTGGGGATTTTGATAATGATGGAAAATTTGATTCAGTATTTTGTTTTGGTGCACGCTCATTTACCATATGGAATGGCACAACCGGTTCATTGGTATGGGATAGCAAAGATGAATTTGAACAGCGTACAGCTGCAATTTATGCGGCTAACTTCAATGCCAGCAATAGCAACAACACATTAAAGAATAGAAGTGACGATAAAGGTCCAGAACCTGAAGCCATCGCTATTGGAAAAATTCTTGATTCAACTTATGCATTTATCGGATTGGAACGTATTGGCGGAGTGATGATTTACAATATCACCAACCCAACGGCTCCATATTTTGTAAACTATATTAATACACGTGATTTTGCTGTAACGCCAAGTTTGGCCAACCTCAATACTGTTGGTGATTTAGGACCAGAAGGATTGGTATTTGTACCTGCTGCGCAAAGCCCATCTGGAAAAGATTTGTTACTTGTTTCCAATGAAATTAGTGGAACCGTTGCCATCATTCAATTGAATTCGAGAAGTGCTTTCCAAATGCAAATATTGCATTCATCAGATATGGAAAGTGGTTTGGCCGCAGTGGTTGACGCACCTAATTACGCTGCCATTGTAGATAAATTGGAAGACCAACATGTGAACACATTGATTTTATCATCAGGTGATAATACGTTGCCTGGTCCGTTTCTTTCAGCTGGAGAAGATCCATCGCTTCAAACACCTTTGCGCAATACAGCTTCGTTGTACTATAGCGGTACTCAAGCTTTGAGAGCCGCAATTGGTCGCACAGACATCGCCATTATGAATATTATTGGCTTTAATGCTTCAGCGTTTGGGAATCATGAGTTTGATTTAGGAACAACAGACTTGAATGGACAAATTGGGGTTGATATTCGAAACAGTGGTGCAGATAAAAGATGGGTGGGCGCTCAATTTCCATATGTAAGTTGCAATCTCAATTTCAGCAATGATGCAAACTTAAATTACTTATTTACCAACCAAATATTACGAGATACTGCTTTCCGTACATCGCCTACAATTACTGCCAATAGTCAAAAAAGAGGAATTGCTCCATCAGTGATAATTGTAAGAAATGGTGAAAAAATTGGAATTGTAGGTGCTACAACACAAGTGCTTGCCCGCATCTCTTCTCCAGGTTTTACAAGTGTTATCGGTCCTCAAGTAGATGATATGCCCGCTTTGGCTGCTATTATCCAACCAGTAGTTGATTCATTGATATCAAAAGAAGGGGTAAACAAAATCATTTTGTTGGCACACTTACAACAAATAGCAAACGAAAAAGCATTGGCTCCATTACTAAGAGATGTAGACATTATTATTTCGGGAGGTAACCATGCCTTCACGGCAGATGGCAATGATAGATTAGGTGCTGGAGTTGTTGCTACAGAACGTTATCCTATTATTACACAAAGTTCGACTGCAAAGCCAATGGTTATTTTAAACACCACAAGTGAGTGGAAATATGTTGGCAGATTTGTATGTGATTTTAACACAAACGGTGAACTCTTGTTAAACGTGCTTGATTCAAACATCAACGGTGCTTATATAGCCGACTCGGCAATGGTTACTTCATTATGGGGTAATTATTCTGATGCATTTGCAGCAGGAACAAAAGGTGCTGGCGTGCGTACATTGTGTACTGCAATTGGCAACGTAATTACAACCAAAGATGGTAACTTATTTGGCAAGAGCAACGTGTTTCTTGAAGGCCGCAGAAATGCTGTAAGAACAGAGGAAACCAACCTTGGTAACTTATCCGCTGATGCTAATTTATGGTATGCCCGTCAATACGATCCACAAGTACGGGTTTCTATTAAAAATGGGGGCGGCATTCGTTCAGCCATTGGATTTGTAAATGCAGTTGGAGGCAACGCTGTTTTAGAACCTACACAAGCAAATCCATCAGCATCTAAAGCCAGAGGAGACATCTCGCAGTTGGATATTGAAAACTCATTGCGTTTTAACAATAGCTTGGTTATCGTTACAACTACTGCTGGAGGTTTAAGAAGATTGCTTGAGCATGGGATATCTGCAACAAGACCTGGCGCAACTCCTGGTCAATTTCCACAAGTAGGTGGTGTAGCTTTTAGTTATGATACTGCCAGAACACTAGGCAACGAATTGTGGTCGCTTGTCATTACTGATTCATTAGGTAACCGAACCGATACCATTGTACGTAACGGATTACTCGTTGGTGATACCACTCGTACCTACAAAATTGTTACGTTAAATTTCTTGGCCAACCCTTCATCAGGAGGTTCGCCTGTAGGCGGAGATGGTTATCCATTCCCATCTGTAACAACTGCAAGAGTTAACTTAGATACCGCAATTAAAACAACAGGAACAGCAACATTTGCAGGAATTGGAAGTGAACAAGATGCATTTGCAGAGTATATGCTTGCACGCCACAACACTGTAGCTACTGCGTTTAGCGTAAGAGATACCACTTTGCAAGGAGACAGACGCATTCAATTGTTAAATGCGCGTCCGGATGCTATTTTCCCAGAAACAAACCCAGCTATATCGATTGCTGCAGCAAGAACAATTGCTCCGCCAAGTCTGGTTAGGGTAAGAGGCATTGTATCAAGAGCTTGGGGTCGTTTTATCTATATCCAAGACTCAACCGGAGGTATTGGCGTACGTCAGTCGTCAGGAGCAATGGTTGATGCTATCACAGCTGGCACTTTAAAAGAAGGAGATAGTGTAGAGGTAATTGGTCCACGAAATGACTTTAACAATTACGCACAAATACAATTAGCATCAGGCGTATTTACAGGTGCAAATACCGTTATTGTTTTAGGCTCGAATAAAAATGTGACACCTATTACCATTACGGTAAAACAATTGAACCAAGGTGGCGAACAATATGAAAGCCGTTTGGTTCGGATTTTAGGATTAAGAACAAACGTTAGCGGAACATTCGCAGCTAGTACAAATTATACTGTTTGGGATGGAACCACTACAGGTGATACAACTGTACTTAGGGTAATTGCTGCTACCGACACTGAAGTTGAGGATGCCCCTGCCCTTTCAATTCCGAATGGTGAATTTGTATTCGAAGGTATCCTTGCCCAATTCTGCTCTGGAAGTTCAGGTTGCACAACAGGTTACCAATTGTACGGCATCCGCAAAAAAGATATACGTCCTGTTTTAGGTACGTTTGCTTTAGCTGCTCCAGCCAACAATACAAGATTGGTAACAGCAGCTAACAACCAAACTAATGTAAACATTCAGTGGACTCGCAGTGGCAATGCATTATCATACAAATGGTTTTTAACCTCGGCAAATGGAACATTTACAAATCCAATAGTGGTATTGCCTGCTAACAATAATGGAGTAGATACCACACTTACCTTAACTGTTGGTCGAATTGATTCATTGTTGGCACAACTTGCAATTGCGCAAGGCGACTCGGTTCAAACCCAGTGGACAGTATACAGCTACTTAGGTAACGACTCGTTAAAAGCTGGTCAGAACTTCAATTTGCATTTGGTTAGACAAGCAGCACCAATTGTTTTGGGAAGCTTTAACTTAAGCAACCCTGTGAACAACACAAGAGTAACTGTTGAACAAGGCAACCAATCGCTTATTACAATTAATTGGACCAAGAGCGCAAATGCGCAACGTTACCGTTGGAAAGCCACAACTGTGACAGGCTCTTTCACCACACCGTTGCTTGATTTGCCATCAAACACAAATGGAACAGACTCTGCACTCACTTTAACTTCTGAAGCACTTGATGCTACATTAAAGAGTTTAGGCATTGCAAGAAAAGATTCTGTTACGTTAAAATGGACAGTATATGCTTACCGTAATACTGATTCTCTAAAAGCAACAAACGACTTCCAAATTACACTCATACGCAAGCGCATCTTAGGTAACTTTACCTTAACTGCTCCTGCTAATAACCAAACCCTTGGTGTAGATTCAAATACAACAACACCAGTGAACATTACATGGAATGCATCTTCAAATGCAACCCGATATGAATGGTTAGCAATTCTTCCAGGAGGCAATTTTAATGCTCCATTATTACGTTTCAATTCAAATAATAACGGCCAAAATACAACACTTACCTTAATATCGGGAGCCATCGACTCCATTGTAGCCAATTTAGGAATTGCAAAAGGTGACAGCGTTTTAATCAATTGGAATGTTCGCGCAATTGAGCCTGAAGATTCAATTTTAGCGAACGAAACATTTGCACTAACCATTCGCAGAAACAAAGCAGTTGGTTTGGCTAAAATCGACCTCTCAAATCAGTTTACCATCTACCCTATTCCTGCCACAGAATCGTTGAATATTAAATCAAACAATGGAATTGTGAATGCAACCATCCGGTTGATCGACTTAAACGGAAAATTGGTAAGCGACACTTTTGTTACAAAAGATTTAGCAAATACAAGCATTCCAGTTGATGGTTTATCAGCGGGTGTTTATGTTTTGCTTATAGAAACAAACGAAGGAATTGCTAGGGTTAAAGTGAATATTCATTAAGCCAATTCATCATTACTTACAAAAAGCGGATCATTTGGTCCGCTTTTTTGTTTTGTGTGTTTCTGTATATTGCATCAAGAAACACAATTATGGCAACCCTTCAATTTTTCGGTGCTGCACAATATGTAACGGGCAGTAAACATTTGCTTACCACAAATAAAGGAACTAATGTTTTACTCGATTGCGGACTCATTCAAGGTCGTTTGCAAGGTAAGGCTGATATAAACAGGCATTTTGGTTTTAAACCTTATGATATAGACTACGTAATACTTTCGCATGCGCATATTGACCATTCTGGATTATTGCCCCGGCTGGTGCGTGAAGGTTTTAATGGAATCATTTTTGCTCACCCAGCAACCATTTCATTATGTGAAATCATGTTACTTGACTCAGCCCATATTCAAACAGAAGATTTAAAAAGGGTAAACGAACGCAGAAAAAAAAGAGGTGATACAATTTTAGACCCACTCTATGATACAAATGATGTTCAACAAACATTAGAAAAGATGCAACCTATAGGTTACGATGAACATGTGAAAATTGACAGTGAGCTTTCTTTTCATTTTACCGATGCCGGCCATTTGTTAGGAAGTTGTGCAGTGCATATCGACATCACACAAAACAAACACAAAACTAAAGTCACCTTTACTGGAGACATTGGTAAATATGGAGACCCAATCTTAAGAAATCCACAAGAGTTTAGGCAATGTGATGTATTAATTTGTGAGAGCACTTATGGAGACCGTTTGCACCCAAAAATTGCAGATAGTGAAGCAGAACTATTAACAATTGTAACAGAAACCTGTGTAAACAACTTAGGTAAGTTAATTATACCTGCATTTAGTGTCGACCGAACGCAAGAACTGATTTATACTCTAGAGAAAATGTTTAATGAGGGTCTACTACCTAATATTCCCATTTTTGTTGACAGTCCTTTATCCGTAAGAGCTACGGAAGTAATCAGAAAGCATGAAGAATGTTACAATGAAGTTTTTATCGAATACATGCATATTGATCCTCATCCTTTTTCATTTAAACACCTAACTTATATCACCAAAGTTGAGGAATCAAAAAAACTCAATGCATATAAAGGACCTTGTATTATTATTTCGGCATCAGGCATGGCTGAGGCAGGTAGAATTAAGCACCATATTTTAAACGGAATTGAAAACCCAAACAATACCATTTTATTAGTCGGCTATTGCACACCAGAGAGCCTAGGTGGGCAACTCAAAGCGGGTGTAACCAGTGTTCGAATATTTGGAGAGGAGAAAAAAGTGAATGCCGCTGTGAAGGTTCTTGATTACTATTCATCACATGCTGATTACGAAGAGATTTTCAATTTTCTTAAATGCCAGAAAAAAGATAAAATACAAACAATTTACTTAGTGCATGGTGAAATTGAAACACAAGTCGTTTTTAAACGCAAATTGGAACAAAATGGATACAAACATGTTATTATTCCCAAGTTAAAAGAATCATTTTCGATTAAAAACTATTAAATGCGGGAATCAAAACGAAACATTCTTTTTTTGGCCTTAGGGTCATTTTTTATTGCCAACGCCATCATTGCCGAATTTGTAGGAGTTAAGATATTTTCGGTTGAAGAAACTCTTGGTATTCCTCCTTTTGCCATCCGCGTTTTTGGTGATACCTATTCGTTTAACATGACAGCTGGTGTTTTGTTGTGGCCTGTTGTATTTGTGATGACAGATATTATCAATGAGTATTTTGGTAAAAGTGGGGTGAGGTTGTTTTCTTATATCGCAGCGGCCCTTATCACCTATTCATTCATTATGGTTTACACCAGCATTCATACTGCTCCAGCTAGTTTTTGGGTCGAAAAGCAAACCGACAATGGCCCATTGAACATGCAAAATGCATTCACTCAAATCTTCGGACAAGGCTTATGGATTATAGTTGGCTCGTTAGTAGCATTCTTACTTGGGCAACTTATAGATGTGTATGTTTTTCATTATATCAAAGTTAAAACGGGTAATAAAGCGCTATGGCTTCGCAGTACGGGATCCACATTGGTTTCGCAATTAATTGATAGTTTTGTGGTACTGGTAATCGCCTTCTATATTGGTGGGAACTGGCCACTAAAGCTGGTGTTGGCGGTTGGTGTGGTAAATTACATTTACAAATTCACAGTTGCCATTCTCCTCACACCGCTTCTTTATGTATTGCATGCAGCAATAGACGCGTACCTTGGAAAGGACCTTGCTGCACAGCTAATTGAGGAAGCTGCTCAAGATTTTTAGATGACTAATATCAATTGTTAACGAGCATTGCCACTGAATTTTGGCTGTTAACAAAATGTGTAGGTAGCATAAGACGCATTTTATATATTTGCCCAAATCTATCCTACCTTGAACAAGTCGATTCACAAATTCCCAGCTTTATTGGTGCTTGAAGACGGCACCGTTTTTAAAGGAACTTCAATTGGTAAAATCGGAACCACAACCGGAGAAATTTGCTTCAATACCGGAATGACAGGTTACCAAGAAGTGTTTACGGACCCTTCTTATTATGGCCAAATTCTAATTCAAACCAATGTTCACATTGGCAATTACGGCATCCACCAAACCGAAATTGAGTCGGAGAGCATTAAAATTGCAGGCCTTGTTTGCAAACAATTTAACGTACCCTACTCACGCAAACAAGCCGATAGCACTGTTCAAGATTATTTTGCGCTGAACAATATCGTTGGTATAGCGGATATTGACACACGTGAGTTGGTTTTACATGTTCGAAGCAAAGGTGCCATGAATGCCATCATTTCTTCTGAAGAAAAAACAGTTGAGCAATTATTAGCCGAATTAAAATCGGTACCATCGATGGCTGGACTCGAACTTTCGTCACAGGTATCAACACAACAAACATACTATTTGGGTAATGAGGCCGATGCTACCAAACGTGTTGCAGTGCTTGATTTAGGAGTAAAGAAAAACATTCTTCGAAACCTAACCCAACGCGGCTGTTACTTGGCAGTATTTAATGGTAAAACTTCGTTTGCTGATATGATGAAGTTTAAGCCTGATGGTTTTATGATTTCGAATGGCCCTGGCGATCCTGCAACCATGGAGTATGCTGTGGATACAGTCAAAACCATTTTAGAAAACAATATTCCATTGTTTGGTATTTGTTTAGGCCATCAAATTTTGGCAGAGGCGAATGGACTCAAAACCTTTAAAATGCATAATGGACATAGAGGTTTAAACCACCCTGTTAAAAACTTACTGACTGGTGTGTGTGAAATAACTTCTCAAAACCACGGCTTTGCAGTTAAGGCAGATGATATTAATAATAACCCTAATGTAGAGGTTACACATATTAACTTAAACGACCATACGATTGAAGGGATTCGGTTAAAAAACAAAAAAGCCTTTTCTGTTCAGTATCATCCCGAAGCTGCACCTGGCCCGCATGATGCCAACTATTTGTTTGATGATTTTGTAACCTTAATGAACTAAAAGGTATGGCGGAATCAACTCCTGAAATGTATGAAAACTACTTTTCAAATAGGGGCGTTACTGCCGAAACTTATCAATCATATACCCTTCCTACTTATTTACGAAATGCTATGCCTTTGGATAAGGCAAGCGCGATATTGGATATTGGTTGTGGATACGGCCAAACGCTAAATGCGCTAAAGCAAAATGGATATTCCAATTTAAAAGGAATCGAACTTATTCAAGATGCTGCCACTTATTGCCAAAAAGTTTTAGGATTGGATGTAGGTTGCACTGGCGATATTATTGGTTACAGCAATTTAAATCCGAACAGTTTTGATTGCGTCATCATGAGCCATGTGCTCGAACACCTTCCCAAATCAGAAACCATTGCAATATTGCAAGCAGTTAAAAACATGCTTAAACCTGGCGGCTATTTATTACTCATGGTGCCAAACGGACAATCGCCAACCCACAGTTACTGGATGTGGGAAGATTTCACCCATTACACCTTGTTCACCACCGGCAGCATTGGACATGTTTTAAAAGTGGCAGGATTTAAACAACTCGAATTCTTAGACCCTCACGATTTAGAAGATAAACCGCTCATAACGCGACTAATCAAACGTTTTTTCCAATATATTTACCGTGTAAACAAAGCATTTTGGAACAGCGTAAATAGCAGTGGATACCATTATTCCAGCAAAGTGATATACACTTGGGAACTCAAAGTAAAAGCAACAACTTAAAACCAACCATATGACACAAATTATCAACGTACATGCCCGTCAAATTTTAGACTCGAGAGGCAACCCCACTGTAGAAGTGGATGTAATCACTGAAACCGGAACCTTAGGTCGCGCGGCTGTTCCGTCTGGAGCATCAACAGGTGCACACGAGGCAGTTGAATTAAGGGACGGGGATAAAAAAATGTACTTAGGTAAAAGTGTATACAAAGCCGTGCAAAATGTGAACGATATCCTTGCAGACACCATCATTGGCATGGACGTTTTTGAGCAAAACGAAATAGACAGATTGATGCTCAAGGCTGATGGAACACCTAACAAATCAAAACTTGGAGCAAATGCCATCCTTGCCGTTTCAATGGCTGTTGCTAAAGCCGCTGCCGAAGAAAGTGGCATGCCATTGTATCGTTACGTAGGTGGGGTAAATGCGAATACATTGCCAATTCCATTAATGAATATTTTGAATGGAGGAGCACATGCTGATAACGCAATCGACTTTCAAGAATTTATGATTATGCCCGTTCACGCAAACACCTTTAGCGAGGCATTGCATATGGGAACTACTGTTTTTCATACATTAAAATCAGTTCTAAAAAAGAAAGGCTATTCAACAAATGTAGGAGATGAGGGTGGATTTGCACCCAATATTCAAAGCAATGAAGAGGCCATTGAAATTGTGTTAAAAGCCATTGAAGAAGCTGGATTCAAACCAGGCAAAGATATTTACATCGCTATGGATGCTGCATGTACTGAACTTTGGGATGAGCAAAAGCAACTGTATGTTTTCCATAAATCCGATAAAAAAGAGTTAACCTCAAGTGAGATGGTTTCTTATTGGAAAGAATGGACGGATAAATATCCAATCTTATCCATTGAAGATGGCTTAGCAGAAGATGACTGGAAAGGATGGGCAGAACTTACTCAAACTATTGGCAGCAAGGTTCAATTGGTAGGCGATGATTTGTTTGTTACCAACAGCGAACGTTTAGCCAAAGGAATTAAAAAAGGAGTAGCAAATTCTATTTTGGTTAAAGTAAACCAGATTGGATCATTAACCGAAACCATTGATGCCGTTAATTTGGCAACTCGCAACGCTTATACCAATATTATGAGCCACAGAAGTGGTGAAACCGAGGATGTAACCATTGCCGATTTAGCCGTGGCACTTAACAGTGGTCAAATTAAAACAGGATCAGCAAGTCGTACAGACCGTATTGCCAAATACAATCAACTTTTACGAATTGAAGAAGAGCTTGGCAAAAACGCTTATTATCCAGGTAAAGACTTTTCGTTCTTACGTTAAAAAAGGTGTTGGTTCATTGATGTGTATAAGTTTATGCACGTGTGTCAATATCTTCGTGAGCCAACTCTTTTAATGTAGCATTATATTGCGTTACCATGTTGCGCAAGGTTCTTACAAAAATATTCACAAACAAATACTGGATTACCTCCATGGTGTTTGTTGCGTATCTTTTTTTTGGTGATAAAAACAATGTGATTGAACAATACGATTTGCAGCAACAATACCTAAAAGTAAAACGTGAAAACACGTATTACAAAGAGCAAATCAAATTATCAGAAAGGCAATACACAGAACTATTTACCAACAATAAAAACCTCGAAAAATTTGCTCGTGAAAAGTATTTGATGAAACGCGATAATGAAGATGTTTTTGTGATTGTTCCGCAAGCGGAGCAGGTGGCCAAGTGACTTATTTCTTTTTGTTGTAATCACCTCTTTTCCATGCCTCAAAAAATTGGCTCCAAGCAATAGGGTCGAATAAGCGCTGTGGCGGCAACTGTCCATTGTAATAATATTGGTATGCCTGGCCCTTTTGGGTGAAATCAGCATTTTCATTTCCATCCATACCCATGGTGTAGTTCATATCGCGCATGCCTTTATCTCGTAAGTTATTATTCGCTCTGGTAAAGTATTCATCAGGAATATTTGCCTTTACAAAATAGTAATTAAACTCCTCAGGTGTTGGTCCAGGTCTAATCACGGTCTCAGGCAAATAGATTGTATCCTCTTGCATCGGTATCACCACCGAAAACTTGGTAGATTGCATCGCACTTGGAATCACATATTCCACACTGCGCATTCCGATAGATGAAAACAATATAGTATCGGATTGTTGGACTACAATAGAGAAAAACCCGGAGGCATCAGTATACGAACCCCTTCCACTGCCTTTTACCCTAATCGAAACCAATGGAAGCAATCGAGAACTATCGGCAGAAATTACCACACCCGCAAACTGCACAAGTTTAATAGTTGGCTTGGGTTGAGCTTGGGCAATTACACCCATTAAACACATCAAAGCAATAAAAACGATAGGTTTCATATTATCCATTGTAAAGTAGTCCGGCAATAATACACATTAACACGATAACCGGATTGGGTATTTTGGTTGTTAGCAGCACAAACAAAGTGCCAATTAAAACCATCATATTCATTTCCGTAACTTCTACAGGCAGAAAAAGCAAATATGCCGAAGCGATGACCAAACCAGCTGAAGTTGCGTTGATTCCTTCAATCGCATTTTTTACTGGAGAAAAATCTTTTACTTGACTCCAAATAGGGTACACAAAAAAGATGAGCAAAATGCCGGGCAAAAAAATCCCTACTGTGCCAATAAGGCTACCTAAACCCATACCCCAAAGGCCCCAGTCTTTCATGGCCATGGCACTGGCAAATGTTGCAAAACTAAAAACCGGACCCGGTATGGCTTGTAAAATTCCGACTCCCGCCAAAAATTCGTTACTTGTGATATAATGCTTAAATTCAACAAACTGATTGTACATCATTGGTATGAGTACATGTCCACCACCAAATACAATGCTTCCATAACGATAGGTATTTTCAAGCAACCGAATTGGCAAACTTTGGGTGACTACACCTAACAAAGCCACCCCAATAAAAATACCCAGAAACAAAATGAAGTTATCCCATCTTATTGAATGAATTCGCTTCACATCAAGGTAATTTGACCGATTGATAAAATTAGATACAACACCCCCAATAATTAACAATATTGGAAAAACAAAGGGTGTTTGTAAAGTAATTGCAGCCAACGCTGCTAAGATCATTAGAACCCAATGGTGTAAACGTGTAACAAACAAATTCTTGATTTTGTATGCAGCATAAATGATGAAACCAACAGCCATTGGTTGAATAAAACGTAAAAAAGTAAGTTTGGGATTTTGCAAATCAAACAAATAAAACACGATAGCTAATGCCGCCATGAGTATGGTTGCTGGCAATACCCAAATACCCAATGTTAAAAAAGCCAATGAAGGACCTCCAAGTTTGAATCCGATTGCTGTGATTGTTTGTGTTGATGTTGGCCCAGGAAGCATATTGCAAAGTGAGTTTAATTCTTTTAGCTCATCTTCTGTGATATAGCCTCTTTTGACTACTAACTTTTTATGAATCATGGTAAAATGAACCTGTGGCCCACCAAATGCAGTTAGTGCCAAGGCAAACACATCTAATAAAAATACCAAATTGCGCCTAAACCGAATATTATTTGAAGCAAATTGTGTCACTCAGATTCCAAAATTAGTGCTTTATCAATAATACGCAATAATCGAAGGTAGAGTTAGAATATACTTAACTATTTTATTAGGTTAAAGCGTATTTTGTTATAAATGATGTCGCTTATCAAAATCGTTCGTTTACCCCATATAAAAGATGCAGTATTTTAAGGTGACTTGTTGTTTGAGTAATACTTAATCTTTTACCAATTTCACAACCTGCATTTCGCCATTCATGTAGATACGCGCAAAGTAGATACCTGCTTTCAAGTTAGCACCTTCCTTAACTGCTATGGCATTTGCACCTTCTATAACAAAAGCATGACTTGTTGCAACAACTCGACCTTGTATGTCGACTAATTCAATTGATACAGCTCCATTTAACATAGCAAATACCGAAATATTAAAGTTATCGGTATACGGATTAGGAGAAACTGAAATAGCTTGAAGGTTTTCACTTACACTATTCACTCTTACCGTTGGAGAGAACTCAAACTTACCATCAAAGTCAACTTGACGTAAACGGTAGTACCAAACAGTTGCTTTGTTGAATATACCTTCATCAGTAAAGCTGTAGTTCAATACTTTGTTACTGTTACCAGCACCCCTTACAAATGTTACTTTTTCAAAGGTGCGTCCGTCTAATGAGCGTTCTACATCAAATCCATGGTTGTTCAATTCAGATGCTGTAGTCCAAGATACTTGAACATTTTTACCTGCAGGAGTAGCAGTGAGCTGAGTTAAGGTAACAGGTAATGGGTTCATGGTAGAATCTGAACCAAAGCTCCAAATACCATATACTGATACACCTGTACGAGATAAAACCGGAGTGGCAGCGGTACCTGTAGTTGTGACATGTGTACCTTGCAAAGTCCATGGATTTCCTGAATTTATACGGTGTAACATTACCAAACTAGCTACATTGGTGATACCAACCATTGAGTCGGCATTCAAACTGATATCATATGTACCACCTGATAAACCATTTCCTACAGTAATAGTCCATAACCCATTAGGTGTTTGTTTATTGACGTTCATTATTCCACTAGTTAATGGCAAACCACTGCTGCTAAGAATATAATTAGGATAAAAACTAGCTGTAATAGTACCTAATGTTGCAGGAACTGTGGTATAGTTTAATACAACTAAGCGATCATGATTTACACTTGCTATCGGGAAACTATAACTAGCCGGAGTTCCAGCGATCCAACGGGTAAGGCTACCGCGTATACGACCAGGTCCGCTTGTTACCATTCCAGGCTGAGCTGCGCTGGTTCCTACCACCATAATTAAAGATGATGGTGTGATATTTCCTGAATCTAAGTTTAATGAATCACTAATTACTAATGTTCCACCAGCACTGTTCAATTCAACATTGGTAGAGCCAGAAACAGTAAAGGAAGAAATAGTTTGGTTAACAACATTATTTACGGTGATGTTACCTCCCATATTAAACACGAGTTTATCACTGAAACTTGTAAATGATCTTGCAGGAGTCCAATTTGATGCAGTATTGAAATCAGCAGGGCTTGTTTGGTTCCAAGTATAAACAGTTGGAGGAGGCGTAGGAACAACTTCAATATTGTATTCTTCTGCTTCTCCATATCCTGATCCTGATGCTCCACATGATTGATGAGCAAGTGGTTGGACATTTTCACCACCTCTAATTCTCATTCTGCAAATTCCTATAGGAGCGCTTATTGGTACCATGAAGGACACAGTACTGGTTCCGTTTGCTCCTGCATTAGCTGGAGTTTGCATTCCAATATCTTCACCAACATCTGAATAATCGCCATCATCATTCCAATCTATCCAAACGAATGCAGTTTGGAATGCATTTGGGCCATAGGTGAGTGTAATGGTTTGAGACGTTCCTCTAGGAAGTTGAGGAGCTGGAATCGCATTATAATATGTTAATGGACCAGTACAGCCAGTAGCATTGTCTATACTACCAAGCTGAACTCGAGCAATAAAGTCGGTACTGCATCCACTACTATAACTAACTGTACAATATTTACTTCTAATTTGTCTATTACCTGATGGAGCTGAAATTGTCGGCACTCGAGCAGTGTCCGCAACTCTAATAGTGGTAATTTCTCCATCAATAAAATTACCAACAGATGCGCCTGTCTTTACATCATAAGTTACCCAGAAATAATTGTTGCCATTTAGCAAAGCTTGAGAGCCTGTAACTGTTAAAGTGAAAGGATTAGCGGCAGCAGGTGCAAATGCCCGTGTGGTTCCAAACTGCGTTGTAGTAGCAAACGTACTACTTGCTCCGGTATACCAAACTCTGATATTTCTGATATCAGCGGTATCGATGACACCGTTTAAATTTATATCGATACTCGTAGTGAAAACTGGTATGCCAACACTTGATGTTACAATTTCTAAACCAACAACAGCATTGTTGACAGAACCGACCTCAACCTTATTTGTTGCAACAGCAACGGCCGTTGAACTCAAATAACTCATTGGTGCAACAATCAAAACATTACCTGAAGGATTGCCAACAGAAGGCACTTGATAATTACCAAGCACTAAGATACTGTCTAAGGTTGCATCTAATGTATTGCTTATGGTTGCACCTGTA
>JALONP010000005.1 GCA_025454875.1 Bacteroidia bacterium
GTTTCTGTGAATTTTGAATGCTTCATAATTGTCATTTAAAGTTAATCATTATTTATTTAATCAACTTTTAAATGGCTAACTTTCGGGGAAGCTTACATAATGACTGTATACATGAATTTAGCTTTACTTTACGAGAAATGGGATAAAATAGATTTATCAATGAATGCAATCAATAAGGCAATTCTAATTAACCCATATTATTCGAACTCATACATTGCTCGAGGTGAAAGAAGACGCAAAATGGGACTATATAAAGAGGCGATTTCAGACTTTTCAATTGCAATTATGCTTGACTCAACTAATAAAATATCATTTAATAATAGAGGGCTTTGCAAGTTTTATATTAAAGATTATGAAGAGGCTATTTTTGATTTCGAGAAGGCATTATCAATTAATTTAGGAGAGTCATTTGTTGAAAATTTTGAAACAGATAAATATTCTTACAATAATATCGCAAATTCATATTTCGGACTAGGTAACATTAATAGAGCTTGTGAGTATTGGAGGTTAGCGCTCAACAAGGGATATCAATATAAAAGTGAATGGAAAGAATTGTACAATATAGATGATCCGAAGTTATTAATCGAAAAATATTGTAAATAGTATTAATTAGAGGTTATATAAATCCAAGTAAGCTATAAATCATATACGAACATTTACCCTCTAAAATCAACTCCATTCATTGCGTAACTTTTTCTGAATTTTTAATCCATCCAAACGTAATTTAAGCTTACCAAAATGGCGTATAAGTTTATTCGACTGGAGTTCCTCTTTGTTCCTAATGCCAAGTTAATAGCTTCTTTTACTTCGGCTTGAGTTGGATTTTTAAGGAAAATTTTCATATCCAAATATGAAAAAAAATTATAACTTTTCATTCTATGTAAAAACTAAAAGCATTTGACTTCTGCATCGTTTCACAAATCAAAAGCAAAAAAAATCCCCGCTGCAAGCAACGAGGATTTTACATTGTTGTATGTTGTTCGTTAGTGCGAAGCTGCTTTTAACTTTTTAGCCGCTTCAATAATTTTTGGCATTACCTCAAATGCATCGCCTACAATTCCATAATCAGCGGCCTTAAAAAAAGGTGCTTCAGGATCTTTATTAATAGCAACAATTACTTTACTTGAGCTTACGCCTGCAAGGTGTTGAATGGCACCGCTAATTCCAACTGCAATATATAGGTTGGGTTTAATGGTAATACCAGTTTGCCCAACGTGTTCTGAATGCGGTCTCCAATGCATATCACTCACCGGCTTTGAGCAAGCAGTTGCTGCACCCAATGTATTCGCAAGGTCTTCAATCAATCCCCAATTCTCCGGACCCTTTAATCCACGTCCGCCACTTACAACGACCTCTGCTTCTGTTAATGGAATTTGTCCGGTTGCTCTCGAAATTTCTATTGACTGTGTAACAGCATCACCAGCGGTTAAACCACCATCGTGAGCTACAACAGAAGGTGTTTTGGTGTTCTCAACTAAGTCAAATGTATTGGGAGTAATGGCCAAAACTTTCACCGCTGTTTTCATATCCACATCAGCAAAAGCTTTTCCGCTAAACACGCCTCTGCGTACTTTGAAGCCTGCAGTTGTATCAGGATACGAAATTACACCACTGGCAATACCAGCTTTTAATTTGGCAGCTACTCTTGGCGCCATTGCTTTACCACTGTAGGTATTTGATATTACCACCACACTTGCGTTTTCGGCAGCAGCAACAGTTGCCATTGCTTTGGCATAAGCCTCAGGAATAAATGTTGCAACTTGTTCGCCTTTGATGGTTACAATTTTTTCGGCACCATATTTTGCAAGTTCAGCAACCTTAGCATCATCAACATTACCAATAGAAACAGCAACGCAACTTGTTCCGGTGTGTTGAGCTACTTTGCTTCCGTAAGCTACTGCTTCGTAAGTCGATTTTTTAAAGTTACCATCAATGCTTTCTGCGAATATTATTATGCTCATATTATAAAGTTATTAGGCAATTAAGTTATTGGGTTATATAATTTTTGCTTCGTTGTGTAACAAGTCAATCAATTGTTCAGCTTGGTCGGCAGGAATTAATTTTACCCCACCTTTAGGAGCCGGTAATTCAAATGCTACCGTTGCTGAAGTTGCTTCAACAGAAGCAGGTTCTACTACTTTTAACGGCTTTGTACGTGCAGCCATAATTCCACGCATGTTTGGAATGCGAGGTTCTGTTAATTCTTTTTGTGCACTTGCAACCAAAGGCAATTTGCAGCTCACTTTTTCACGGCCACCATCAATATCACGTTCCATAGTTGCCACTCCATTTTCTACTTCAATACTGGTAATCACATTTACCGAAGGCATACCTAACATTTCACCCAACAAACCTGCTACTTGCCCACCATTGTAATCAATGGACTCACGACCTGTTAAAATCAAATCAAACGATTCACTTTTGGCATATGTTGCAATTTGTTCCGCAACAAAATAGGCATCTGTAGGTTCGGCATTAATACGCACAGCATCAGTTGCACCAATGGCCAACGCTTTGCGAATACTTGCTTCCGTATCGGCCAATCCAACGGTAACAGTGGTAACGGTGCCACCTTGCTTTTCGGTTATTTCCAATGCACGTGTTAATGCCAATTCATCATATGGATTAATAATGAACTGAACACCTGTAGTATTAAACTTCGTGTTGTTATCGGTAAAAGTTACCTTTGTGGTTGTGTCGGGCACATTGCTTACGCAAACTAATATCTTCATACTCTTGCTTCGTTAAAAAGGGAGACAAAAGTAGCCAAATTTTGTTTTTAGAAAAATGTCAAATTCTCGATTCACCAAACTGCTCGAAATGCTTGAACAACAGCCCAATGATTTATTTTTACAATATGCATTGGCTATGGAATACCTAAGTTTACAAGAGTTTACCAAGGCTCAAGCGTTGTTTACCAATATTATTAAGTCCGATGAACATTATGTAGCCGCGTATTACCAATTGGGATTATTGCTTAAAGATACCAATGAGCCTGAAGCCGTTCGTTTTTTCGAAAAAGGATTATCCGAGGCACAACAAAAAGGTGACCGCAAAACGGTGAACGAATTCCGGACCGCGTTAGACGAATTGCTTTATTAAGTTGGTATGATAATGGGCGTGCCGCTCGCTTCGTTCCTCGCTCGCGGCCGGGCTTTCGCTGCTAGTCCTCATGTCATGTTTGCTATCGCAACATGGCCATTGCGGGCTATTCGCATCAATCCCTCACGCGGTTTGCAACCTTTTATTAAAACGGAGCCTGAAACACATCATCATCATCGTGGTTCATATCATTTAGTTTTGAGCTAAATGTAATGGTACCTGGATTATCGGTTAAAATAGATGTGTCCGATTGGTATTCAAATTCTGTAAGGTCTTGAAACTTGGTGAACTCATGCACAAAACGAACCCTTACATTATCAAGCGCACCATTACGGTGTTTGGCTATATGTAATTCAGCAATTCCATGTGTTGAACTGCCATCTTCAAATTCGTTTATTTTATAATACTCAGGACGGTAAATAAACATTACCATATCCGCATCTTGCTCGATAGATCCCGACTCACGTAAATCAGACAACATCGGGATGCTTGATACACCACGTTTTTCGGAAGCACGGCTCAACTGTGCCAATGCAATCACGGGTACATCTAGTTCTTTTGCAAGTGCTTTTAAAGAGCGTGAAATATAACTTACCTCTTGTTCGCGGTTTCCATTTTTGTTGTTTGCATCATCACCACGCATCAACTGCAAATAATCAATAATGATCATTTCAATATTGTGCTGTTCTTTAAGCCTGCGGCATTTACTCCTGAGTTCAAAAATAGAGAGGGCAGGAGTATCATCAATAAAAATTGGCGCCTCATTTAATCGGGCAATTTTGGTGTTCAGTTGCTGCCACTCGTGCTCAGCTAGCGTACCTTTTTTTAATTTTTCACCAGTAATCTCTGCTTCTCCGCTAATCATACGGGTAACCAATTGCCTGCTGCTCATCTCCAACGAAAAAATGGCAATTGCACGTGGTGTATCTGAATTGAGTGATGCGTTGCGTGCAATGGAAAGTACCATAGCTGTTTTACCCATACCTGGGCGAGCAGCCAAAATGATTAAATCTGATTTTTGGAAACCAGATGTAATACGGTCTAAACGGCTAAAGCCAGAAGGTATTCCGGTAAGTCCGCCTTCTTTGCCTTTAAGTGCTTCAATTTCGCGAATAGCTTCCTTGATTACATAATTCATTTGTTTGTAATCACGTTTGATATTCCCTTGCGATACTTCAAACAGCTTTCGCTCCGCACTGTCGAGCAACTCAAATGCATCGCTGCTCTCTTCAAAGGATTCTTGTTGTATCTCCGTTGAAATGCGAATCAATTCACGCTGAATGAATTTCTGGGCAATGATGCGCGCATGGTACTCAATATTGGCCGCAGAAGCCACCCTATTGGTAAGTGAAGTGATATAGTAAGCACCACCAACAATATCCAATTGGCCCTTTTTGCGCAAGTCGGCTGTTACTGTTAAAATGTCGATGGGTTCAGCTCGGCTAAATAAATCTTTAATGCTTTGGAAAATGGTGATATGAGCATCCTTGTAGAAGCTCTCAGGTTTTAACACATCGGCCACAACCGTAATCGCATTTTTATCCAACATAAGGGCACCCAAAACTGCTTCTTCTAAGTCTACTGCTTGAGGCGGAACTTTTCCAGTTTCGAGTATGTTTTTTAAGTCGATATTGCGGGTTGTTTTACGTTTATTAGATATGTTTTCGGCCATTTTACTTTTTCCTCTCTTACCTATGGTTTAGGTAATGCCAAATGTAGTCTACAGGGTTGTATCGAAAAAGATAAATACCCATTTTGTGGAGTTATACACACCATTATTCATTGCTGTTTGTTTAATGTGTACTACTCTTGCTTGACATTGTTAATCGCTTCTGCCTCAATGTTTATTTATGCACATTTATGCCAATTGGTGCTTTGGATTTTTTTGTTTTATTTATACAAACATCCTGATTATCATCCACCGTTTTTTCGTGCCTTAATAATTTTTTAACACGCTTTGTGGGATAAACGTTTTTGACTTGCTAATTGATTGATACTGAACAAAGGCTTATTTAACTACCAAACAATCAGCGTATTTAACAATTTGCTTACATAAGCAGTTGATGCCGAGTTAACTTAGTACATGCTTTTATGCAATTGTAACCTAGGCATGCTGTAAGGTGGAAAATGCGTTAAAAGATAACCTGTTGGTAACGTAATTTAGGGCAAAAAAAACGCATATTTGCACCGATACATGATAAGGTTAGTACACGCTTTCGTTTGGGTTTATTTGGCTTGCACAGCATCAACTGTTTGGGCACAAACCTTTCAACAAAAATCAACTGATGTTGGCAGAATCAAGTTAACATTAAGCAATGTGGGCACCATAGGTAGGCCCAATGTAAGAAGCAATGTTCAGGGAGCGCCTTCAATGGCTTACCCACAAAAAGGGTTGGAGCATTTGTTTGAGTCTGGTTTTTGGATTGGTGCGGTGGTCAATGGCCAAGTTCGGGTATCTACCAGTGCGTTCGATGCTTCGGCCGGATACTCAACCGGTGGCTCAGGCTTCGAATTTACCGCTGCAGGCACAACGCAAGAGCGCTCTTCATTAACCCGTAGTCCTGTTTATTCAGCTTCGGCAGTTTCGCACCAAGATTTTGTGTTTCAATTAACTGATTCCAATACCATTGTGCCAGGAACTTCACAGCCCATTAGCGATCATGTGAATCCATTGTATGCAAAAGTGCGCCTCGAAACGTATGCTTGGAACTTTTCATTTGCCGATTATTTTGTGATTTGCAATTATGAAATCACCAACACATCTGATACTCGTTGGGATTCTGTTTTTGTGGGTCAGTGGGCCGATTTGGTGGTACGCAATGTGAATGTAACACGCGATGCTGGAACTGCTTTTTTCAATAAGGGCCGAAATGGAATTGACACCAAATACAAATCCATTTACGCATGGTTGGGTGATGGATTGGCTGATGATGCCAACTTTATTCAATCATACGGAGCCATGCAGTTTTTAGGAATGGATTGGCGCGGGTTGTTCTTTAATCCCGATAAACCCGATACTTTTTTAAGTTTAGGATACAACGCACCTCAGGTGCATTACAATTTTTGGAACTTTACCAGCATCACTCCTGAATTTACCAAACCCGCTGACGATTTAGGAAGGTATGTACGCATGGCTGCCGGAAATGATTCGGCTGATGTGTATGGTTCGGGTGGTCCCGTAAATGGCTCTCCCGCAAACTGGTTGCAATTAATTTCGGCAGGTCCTTTGCGCAGTGTTGAACCAGGTGAAACCTTTAATTATGCGGTGGCTTATGTTTGCTCACGCAAAGTAACCAGGCCACAATCAGGTTCCAATATTTTGTCAACTCCCGAGTCGAGGGCCGAACAAACAGAACATTTCGCTCGAGTACGCTCAACCTATGTTGGCGAAGATGTGAACGAAGATGGCAAGTATGATCCTGCATTGGATTTAAATGGCAATGGCAAATTGGATCGGTTCATTTTACCTGAGCCACCATCCATTCCCAATATGAAAATCATTCCATCCGAAAACAAAGTAGATATCTATTGGGATGCAACGGCAGTTGAGTCAATCGACCCTATTACACGCAACAAAGATTTTGAAGGGTTTAGGTTGTACCGCACCAATATTGGTGACGATTTGGACCAGAACCTAGCAGAAGACAACCAATTAATTGCACAATGGGATTCGGTTGGCAATGATGTGGGCATTAACAATGGATTTGAGGCCGTGGCATTGGCTGAGCCAATGCGGTTTGAAGATGATACCGTAAGCTACCGTTTCAAATATTCGATGCCCAATTTGTTAAATGGCTGGCAGTATCAATTTACTGTAACTGCTTTTGATAAAGGCAATAAATTGCTCAATATAGGTTCACTCGAGTCGTCTTTTTCAGCTAATGAGTACCGCGTCTTTGCCGGAGCTACTCCACAAGCAATTGAAAAAAATGCAAAGCCTAAGATTGGTGTATACCCAAATCCATACCGCACAACTGCTGCATGGGACGGAGTGACCTCACGCACACAAAAAATCTATTTTTATAATTTACCTGCACTTTGTGATATTGCTATTTACACCAGCAATGGCGATTTGGTAGCCAACCTTGCACATAACTCAGCAACGTACAGAGGAGAAGATGCCAAATGGTTCGAAACATTTGGATCGGCTGATGCCAACCGCATGGTGTTTTCGGGCGGTGAGCATGCCTGGGATTTGCTAAGCAACTCCAAAACAACGCTTGCCGCTGGAGTGTATTTATTTACCGTAACCGATAAAAAAACAGGTAATGTGGAGGTAGGTAAATTCGCAATTATGAAGTAATGTGGTGATTTGATGATGAGATAATGAGATAATGAAACGAAATGCGAAGGAATGTTTAAGAATGTAAAAGAATGTTTACGATAGTTAAGAAAGTGTGAGAAGTATTAAGGTTGAAAAGTTTACTGAAACGTATTAAATGTGTAATTTCGAATGGCAATTTCTTTTCTACCAAAAATAACCAGCAACTGTATTAACTAATGACGAATAGCCAATGACCAATGACCAATGTCTAATGCCCAATGTCCAATAATGAATAACCAAAATCAAATAATACATATGAAAAAAGGAGTACTCAGTTTGTTTATGCTTGCAGCAACAGTAATGCTGAAGGCACAGAACCCTTATCCTATTTTGCCGATTGACTCGGTGCAGTTTGTAAACCAGGTAAAGTTGTCGAACCCAACAGCCAATACATTACCTGATTATGTAGATCCAACGTTTAAGGATACCATTTACCGCGATACGGTACGTTTTGATGGAATTGTGATAACCAATCCTAGGATTTATGGATTATCAGCAACCAGCAGAAAAGCAGCGTATATCCAACGAAAAGGTGGTGGTCCATGGAGTGGAATGTTGGTGATGTGCGATCCAGCGGGAATTACACCAACCATTACTTTGCCGAATTTGATTACAGAAACTAAATTTTACGATAATTTTGTGGTAGGATTCCCAGTACGAGTAACAGGAGTAATTCGTGCTTTCCAAGGTGAAACACAAGTAAACTTAATTCGCGATAATGTAGCATTTACGAATTCTGTGGAGCAATTGAGTCTTACGCCTGATACCTTGGTGTACACCGAAATTCAGGCTCGTGATTTGATGACAGGAAACCCCAATACGGGCTGGGTGCAACAGAAACAAACAGCAGAGCAATGGGAAGGAACCTTGGTGCGCATCAGAAATGTAAGTGTCTATAACAATGTTGTTGGTATAGGTGGTAATATGAACCGTTCTGCTTGGAGTGTGATTGATGATTTTGGAAACGTTTTAGACGTACGTGATTTTTCTGCTTATTTCCGTAGAGACGATAACGAAGACACGGTACCTAAAATTACCAATACGTTTTTCCCTCCTCCAATTGGTACCCGTTTGGAATATATCCAAGGAGTTGTAACTGAATATTCAGTAAATAATATTCAACGTTATGGCATCGTTCCTATTTACCCTTCTGATTTTAAGGTATGTACTTCATGCCCGCCTATTGTAAAATACATTAGCCGCAGTCCACAAATTGCCAAAGCAACCGATACACTTACCATTGTAGTTGAAATTACAACAGGCGATACCACCTTGCGTAGCCAATCGTTGTATTTCCGCTCACCATCTAACCCTAACCAAATAGATTCGGTACCGATGACGGCAGTTGCGGGTTTCCCTAACTATTATGCTGGTAAGGTAAATCCAACGGGAGTAGAAGGGTTCTTTACCTATTGGGTACGTGCCGAAGACCGTAAAGACCGCCAAACATTTTTCCCTGATCCGTTAACGCTTGGCCGTTCACTTTACATTACAAATGATGGGGTTAATAGTATTGCAACCTTGCAACGCAGCAATACCAATTCACTTTCGACCATTTGGGATGGCGACTCGTTGCTAAACATTAGCGTTCCGGGTATTGTAACAAGTGCGGGTTCATTTGGCAGCTTAATTACAGTTCAAGCAGGTACAGGTCCAAACTCGGCTATTTTTGTGCAACGTGGTCCGAACGATAGTGCTACCAATTGGCAAGTGGGCGACTCTGTTGTGATAACCAGAGCAACTGTGCGCGAAAACTTTAACGTAACCACCTTGCGCAGCGTACTCGGAAATGTGGTTTCATCAGGCAATGCTTTGCCAGCGTTTGCAATGAATTTGCCAATCGACTCGTTTGGATTAAACAGGGTTGCTTATGCGCGTCCGTACGAAGGGGTGTTGGTTAAATGGGATTCGGTTGAGGTTGCCAATACCAACCCCGATGCTCCTGGTCAATTTGGTGAGTTTAGTTTTGCAAAAACAGCTGGTGCAGCAAATGCACTTAGGGTTGATGATTTGAACAACCAACTTGCTAACCTTAATCGTACGTTAAAAGTAGGCATGAAGATGTCGTTTATTCAAGGTCCAATGTATTTTGCATTTGGTAATTTCAAATTGATTCCACGTGGCCTTGCCGATTTGGATTTAAGTGCAATTGATACCATATCGCCAGAAATTACCTTAAAAGGCAATAACCCTGATACCGTAGAAATTGGTTCTGGTGCTTATGCTGACTCTGGTGCAGTAGCAATAGATGATAAAGATGGTGATATCAGCAATGCGATTGTGGTTACAGGTACAGTTAATACAACAGCATTAGGAACCTATGTATTGCAATACAAAGTAAGTGACTCATGGGGTAATTCAGATTCAGTAGAGCGTATTGTAGTGGTAAAAGACACGGCATCTGTAGGATTAGGCGACAACGAGTTAACCTATGCGCTGGTTCAAGTGTATCCAAACCCTACATCCAATGCATTTACCATTAGTGCACAATTTGTAAAAACGCAACCAGTTACCATTGTATTGACTGATTTGTTGGGTAAAGAATTGGCAAGCCGTACTGTTGCAGGTACCCAATTTACCGAAACGTTTGATACTACAAATTTAGGCGAGGGCGTATATTTCTGCACATTACGTAACCAAGCAGGAATGCGCACGGTGAAGGTGATGGTGCAGCACTAAGCACTTATTTGAAGAGAAAGATTCGCGCGGGCGGCTCCCAACGGGAGCCGCCCGCGCGTGTTTTACCCGCCCCCCAATTCAATATTTGTCTTTTTAAGGTCATCATTGACTTGGTTTATGAACACCAACCTGGTTCTTCCGTTTATAAGTAATGCCTGCCAAATTGCCTTTATCCGTAAATGGAATTATATTTGATTTCAATCAAACCCAATTGATTTATTTTTTGTCATAGTATATTATGGAAGCAAAATTTTCGCCACGCGTAAAAGATGTGATTAGTTATAGCCGCGAAGAAGCTATACGTTTAGGTCACGATTATATTGGCACAGAGCATTTGCTGCTTGGGCTTATTAGGGAAGGAGATGGCAAGGCCCTCAAAACCCTAAAGGCTCTTGATGTAGATAGTTTAAGGTTGAAAAAAACCATCGAAGATGCCATCAAGGGAACGGCCACCAATAATACCAATTTGGTGAATATTCCATTAACCAAACAAGCTGAAAAGGTGCTTAAAATTACCTACCTCGAAGCTAAAATTTTTAAAACCGATATTATCGGAACCGAGCATTTATTGCTTTCTATCCTTAGAGATGACGACAATTTGGCATCACAAATTTTATCTCAATACGGTATATCGTACGATATATTCAAGTCGGCCATCGAAAACAATATTACCGAAACCAAAAGCGAAATGTCACAAGACTCAGAAGAAGAATATTACCGTGAAGAACGTAAACCCCAAGAGCCTGTGCGCAAGGGCGACTCTAAATCAAAAACACCCGTACTCGATAATTTTGGCCGCGACCTAACCAAAAGTGCCGAAGAAGGAAAGTTGGATGCCATTGTGGGACGTGAAAAAGAAATTGAGCGTGTTTCACAAATTTTAAGCAGGCGGAAAAAGAACAACCCTATTCTTATTGGCGAACCAGGTGTGGGTAAAACAGCCATAGCCGAAGGGTTGGCTCTGCGCATCGTTCAACGCAAAGTATCGCGTGTGTTGTTTAACAAACGGGTGATTATGCTCGACCTTGCTTCGTTGGTTGCGGGTACAAAATACCGTGGGCAATTTGAGGAGCGAATGAAAGCGGTGATGAACGAATTGGAAAAATCGCCAGATGTGATTTTGTTTATCGATGAAATTCATACCATTGTGGGTGCCGGTGGTGCAAGCGGATCACTTGATGCCAGCAACATGTTTAAACCAGCACTTGCCCGTGGCGAAATTCAATGCATTGGCGCAACAACTTTAGATGAGTACCGCCAGTATATTGAAAAAGATGGTGCTTTGGAAAGACGTTTCCAAGTGGTGATGGTAAACCCAACAACACCTGAAGAAACAGTTGAAATTTTACACAATATCAAAGGCAAATACGAAGACCACCACAGTGTAACTTACGATACTGAAGCCATTGATGCGTGCGTAAGCATGAGCAATAGGTACATGACCGACCGTCATTTACCAGATAAAGCCATTGATGTGCTTGACGAAGCAGGAGCGCGTGTACATATAAGCAATATCCATGTGCCACAAAATGTGCTCGACCTTGAAAAAAGCATCGAAGAAATCAAGGTCGAAAAAAACAAGGTTGTTAAAAGCCAGAAGTACGAAGAAGCTGCCAAACTGCGCGATAAGGAAAAACATTTGCTCGAGCAGTTGGAAACAGAAAAGGCCAAGTGGGAAGAAGAAACCAAATCGCAACGTTACAAGGTAACTGAAGATGATGTAGCTGAAGTGATAGCAATGATGACGGGTATTCCGGTGAAGCGTATCGCCCAAAGTGAGGGCATACGTTTGTTAAACATGGGTACCGAGTTGCAAGGCAAAGTGATTGGGCAAGATGATGCGATTAAAAAATTAGCAAAAGCCATTCAACGTACACGTGCCGGACTTAAAAATCCGAATAAGCCAATTGGCTCCTTTGTGTTTTTAGGCCCAACAGGAGTTGGTAAAACAGAAATGGCAAAGGTATTGGCTAAGTATTTATTCGATACAGAAGATGCCATGATTCGCATTGACATGAGCGAGTATATGGAGAAGTTTGCTGTAAGCCGATTGGTAGGAGCGCCTCCAGGCTATATCGGTTATGAAGAAGGCGGACAACTCACCGAAAAAATCAGAAGAAAGCCATACGCAGTTGTATTGCTTGATGAAATAGAAAAAGCACATCCAGATGTATTCAATATTTTATTGCAAGTATTGGATGAAGGATTTTTAACAGATAGTTTGGGTCGCAAGGTGGATTTTAGAAACACCATCATCATCATGACATCCAATATTGGCTCACGTCAGTTAAAAGATTTCGGACAAGGAGTTGGATTTGGTACTCCTGCCAAAGAAGCACAACAAGATGCGCATGCAAAGGTAGTAATCGAAACTGCTTTGAAACGTTTCTTCTCGCCTGAGTTCTTAAACCGAATTGATGATGTGATTGTGTTTAACTCTTTGGGTAAAGAAGCCATTGCAAGTATTTTGGATTTAAACATGGCCAAACTTGTAAAACGGGTTGAAGAATTGGGTTACCAATTTAAAATTACGGAAGAGGCCAAAGCGTTTCTATCTGAAAAAGGGTTTGATCCAGATTTGGGCGCACGTCCGTTGGCTCGCACCATACAACGGTATGTAGAAGATCCGGTTGCCGAAGAATTGCTTAAAGGTGAAGCAGGAGAAGGAGCAGTGATTGAAGTAGGATATGAGAAGGATGCCACCGAATTAAGTATTTCTGTTGCCAAGAAAAAGGAACCTAAAAAGAAGAAGGATGCACCACCGGTGAATCCAACAGATAACTAAACGAAAAAGTCCTGCATTTAAAGTGTGGGACTTTTTTTATATTTGAGTATGAAAACATTCATCGTACAAACTTCGGATTCTATTGATGCCAACGCATTCGCAAATGAGTTGCGAAGCATGAAAGCTGTTGAGCGAGTTGATGAAATAGAAAAAGAGAATTGGTCTATGCCAGGAAGGCCTGCTTCGGATGATGAATTAGATGCTATGGGAATAGAAGCAGAAGAATCAGGGTTTGTAACCATAGATAAAGTAAAAAGGACTTTACATTCTTTACACAATCCCAAACAGTGATTGCGATCAATGGATATTGTATTCTCTAAGTCTGCATTAAAGGATTTATCTGCAGTTTATCACTATATCGCAAACGAAGGTTATCCCGAAACAGCATATGCATATTCAATGAGATTAGTAAACGCAATAGAAAGAATTGCAAAATTGAATTTACAATTTAAACCTTGCCGAAAAGAGGTTTGGCGGAAAAGAGGATATGCTTGTTTGGTTTTTGAAAGAGCATACATCATATCTTTCAAAGTAATTGATGCCAAGATTTTTGTGATGAGAATAGTTCACGGTTCAAGGATACAATAAGCATGAAAATTACGCTCTTTCAATTTGGTAAAACCCATCTTTCGTTTGTGGATGAAGGTTGTGTTTTATTTACAAAACGTTTAAAGCATTACGTAAAATTCGATACCATTACACTTGAACTGCCTCCCAAACAACGCTCTGCCGATGGAGATTTGGTTAAAAAATCAGAAGCTGCTTTGTTGCTGAAAAAGATTCAGCCAAACGATTATGTGATTTTATTAGATGAAAAGGGTAAGAACTACTCTTCGAGGCAATTTGCTGCAACCTTGCAAACCTTGGCAAATACACATGCATCCTGCGTTTTTGTTATTGGAGGTGCGTTTGGCTTTGCTGATGAAGTGTATGCACGCGCCAATGCACAGCTTTCACTTTCGTCAATGACCTTTTCTCACCAAGTTATTCGTGTTTTGTTTTTAGAACAATTGTACCGTGCGTTTACCATTATCAAAGGTGAGCCTTACCATAATGATTAAACCAGAAACAAAAACTAGCATGCCCGCGCGGATGCAGGTAAATGTTTAATAACATGATCAAGCAACACCTTGTCTTGTTGGCTTGTAAATGAGCAAGCCATACACAATTGCGGAACAGTACTCTCTAAATTGCCGCTTCCCACCAACTCCACCATCAACATAAACGTAAGAAGGTTTACATGAAAGTGTTCGCAGAATTTAAGTAAGGTTTCAATATTTAATTCATGCACTTCACCTCGTTCTACTTTGCAATAGGAGCTTGCAAAACGGTATCCTAAAACAAGTGCTACTGAGTCGGCTGATTCACCTTTGTGGTTGCGGACAATCCGCATTACGATACCAATGTTTTTCGACAACGAATCGTTGTAGTTTCTTTTTGTTTTCATAGGGGTTTCGATTATGCTGTCTTATTAAAACGCTAATTGTCTTTTTAAAACAGCTATTTAAATTCAAAGTAATTGAAATATTCTGAAATTTGAAATACAATTTTTTAGTAACAACCTTTTAGTATGTCCCCTATGAGAACCCAACACATGAAAGCTGCCTATGCGGCAGCATTACTCATCAGCTATTCGGCATCGGCACAACAACTTCTTTACAAGGAAACGCACAAAGAAGTTTCGTATGATTATGCAGTAATAGACTCAGGTACCTTCGAAGAACTTTCGGAAACGGAGAAGATTAAGTATGAACTCCGTTATTCCGAAAAGTCAGTAACCAAAAAGATCCTTCCTGATAACAGCAGCTATTCTGAAATTTATTTCGATAGCAATGGCTATACAAAGGATTGGTTAAAACTTCCCAAACGAATTGTATACGATAATGATGGAATGCATTTGTACAACATACAAAATGAATTGATGACCACATTAACTTATACGGATATTCAGTTAACAGATAGGGCAAATGATAAGATTGATGTTGGAGACCAAGGTTACCATCCTGGTTTTGTTTCATTTCCAGCCGGCAATCAACAGTTGTTTACCCAACTCGCCAATGCAGGAGTCCAGTACCAAGATTATGGAAATGGTAAATTTTCGACCACTGTCGAGAATGAAAAAACGATTTACGATAAGCAAAATTTATTGATTGTAACAGAACGTGTCAATTCATTAGGGCAAAAATGCAAGGATTATGAAGGGTATGTTTTGATGGAAGATGGTAAAGGGTATTTGCCATTGATCTCTAAAACGGAAACATCAGTACGAACAGCTAAGGGAGTATGTTTAACAGAGGTGAAGCTTGTGTATTATACCGATTACAAAATAGAAGATCCAGGTGGTGTTTTTGAAAAGGCGCTGATTAAAGGTAGGCCAATTGAAACGGTAAATGTATACCCTAACCCCAATAATGGATTGTTTAGTGCAGAATTTGTACTAAGAGATGACTCCCGCATTCAGCAAATACAATTGGTGAATACCATATCTGGTGAGGTAATCAATATTGAAGCAAGCGATTTAAACAATGGCGTGCTTCAAATCAATGCGGCAGACATCCCAGCAGGTATGTACACCTTTAAAGCAATAACAAATAATTCAACCCTCATCCGTCAATTTATAAAACAATAAAGCCATGAAAACGAATAAATTTAGTATACTTGTATTAGGCTGTTTTGCAATAGCACCTGCCTTTACCGTGAAAGCCCAAGACAATCAAACCCAATTGTTGTATCAAGATTCTGTTCAATTAAAATTAGAACGGTTCAGATTAAAGATGGTATCCTACCCGTCAGGTGAGTATATGCAATGCAATCCTGTTGGTCAGCCTATATTTAAAACACCGACTCCTGTTTTACCAACCCCAGAAGGCCCAGACCCTGTGCAAGTTTATGGTGATACAACCGGATTTGCCAAAACAGACAAACTTAGAAATGTATTCTGGATTCATGGATTAAATGGCAATTCGAATTCGTTAGCTGTTCCCGCGAAAGCAAGCCAATATGGAGTTCCTTATGATCCTTCCTTTCCTCCAAGAAAGATTCGTTCATTTAGGGGATTAAGTACTTCAAATTCCAATGCAGTTCAATTGTATAGCGAAGATATTGGTATTGCAGCAACGGCTGGCGATCTTAACTCTTATGCCTATCAGAACTTGTATCCAACGGATCGAACTACTGCCGACTTTATTGTTGCTCATAGCCAAGGAGGTATTGTGGGCAGGGAATGGTTGAGGCAAATGGATTTGAACCCGACCTTATATGATAAATATGCATATGGTATTGTTACTTTTGGGACTCCGCATGCTGGTGCTGAGGTATTAAACAATTGCCGACCCAATTTAGGTAGGGACCGTGTTCCCGCTTTTATGAACGAGGCTTGCCAAAGTTTGGGAGGAGCAATCGTGATTCCCAAAATGAACTCTAATTTTCTTACTAGTTTAATCCCTTCGAAGTATATAAAAGATATAATCGGTTCAAGTTGTGACGTGCTATCAAAATCAATTATTCCCATTGTGATGGATAATTATTACAAAGCAACTACCAAGGACTTTTATGTTGGAGCACCCTTTTTGAACGGAGGCACGATTAATGGCATTCCAGTTCAAGGATTAAACCAATATACTTCAAAAGTACCCGTTGTACAATTTTATGGCGTAGAAGAACAACCCATTATGTGGCGGTTTATGAGCAGTACCATGGATATTGGTGAGGTACAAAAAAACAGCCCTAACAGCGAGCTTTATTTTGGCTATACCAACGATAATCAACTTCCAAACAAAGTGAATAATGTAATTAATGACTTTACGACCAATTACGAATACGAAAAAGATAGAGAAAAGAAATACAATAAAAAGGCCATACTTGCCATGGCCGCTGGCCCATTTACATTAGGAACGAGTTATATATGGTTGGTACATTGTTTATACCAAGCCAAACTTGCCAAGGAGAATAAAGAAGCATATTTCAGAGCAAAAACCTGGTTAACCAATGCAAACGATTATTACCTAACTGATTTGATTGGTGCGCGTGAGAGCCGCTCAGTTTTCAGATGTTATTCTGTTGGTTACGTAAATTGCAGAAGCGCTGTTTACAATCCTTTAGGTTCTGGTGTTCCAGCAACATATGTGGGAATTAGGTCAATTAGTTATCCTGAACTCAATACTTGCTCAGATTATGTAAATAAACCTGTAGAATGGAAAAGTTACCATTATGAATCACCGTGGAGCAAGAACACTGTCGGTGATTGTATCGGTAAAATTACCCATGTTTTCTCTGGCTGGGTTACCGTGTATAGTTACAAAGAGAATGATGGGGTGGTGCTTACAGAATCAGCAAAACACCCAATTTCAGTTGACCCGAACCAATCTCATTTTTTTCAGAAAATGGAAAATACGAATCATGATCAAATGAAAAATTGCACTGAGACAAGGAGAGCCTTACTTAATTTGTATGACGGCAGGTTGGGTAGATTTTTTGAAACAGAAAAGTACTAGAGCCAATGAGATATGCCCTATTTCTAATATTGATTATTGCTTGTAGCAGTTTAAGCACCTGTAAAAAGGAACCTCCGCAGGAGGTTCCTTTGCCTTCAACTGCGAGCGCATTGGAGTTGGTTTGGCAAGTGCCGTCTCCTTATTACAGTGTCCCTCCGATGCTAAATAGTAACGGAGATGTGTTAATGAGTGCTACTTTTATTGATCCTACCAAAGGCGAGGTTTTTAAATTACTTGATCAAGCGAGTGGTCAATTAAAATGGCAATGGAATGATTATTTCAGGCCTAAAGAGGGTTTTGCAAAGGACTTGATGGTTCAACGAAATGATATTCTAGTATTGTCTGACCGCAATTACAATTACGCACTTAATATGCTAACAGGCCAAACCATTTGGCGCAACCAAATTGATACAATGGAAGCCGAACCTCAAATTTATGAGGATGAGGATGGCTATGTTTACAAAGGTTTTAGAAGCCGCACCTTACAAAGCACCGTTTATATTATGAGGGCTATGTACAATTTGGGAAATTGGGAATTGGTTTGCACGTACCAAGATCCCAATCCAATACCTGGTAGGTTTGAGGTGGCATCAATTGGGGTTACTAACAATACCAAGGGTGAAAAGGTAGTGGCATTTACCGTATATACCTATCCTCAAAACAGCACGGATACAGCTAAAGCACTTATTATTGGGTACAATACCATCACAAAGAACTTCGATTGGGTTAAAAATTATAATGATTTTATTGTAGAATTTTCAATTTACATGTTTACCGATTACAAAAGTGTGGTTTATTCTTTTGGATATTATGGTAGCAATGGATATTTAATTGCTACGAGTGTAGACAATGGAAACGTGTTATGGAAGCATAGACTTTCCGATAGGGGTACTAATGTGAATTTTTATAAGGATAATATTGTAGTAACATGTTCGAATGAGAGTCCTGTTTTATGTCTGAATAAATTAACAGGTGCATTAATTTGGAATCAAAGTTTTTCAACTATCACTCAAGATCAAAGACGAGGTCTGAACTTTCAAGACGGAGAATGCACCGTTTACAAGAACTACCATTTGTCAACCCAATGTAATTATCTTTTAGCCCTTAATTTAGACAACGGTTCAATTGCGTATTTCGAGAAAGCAGCTTTGCCTGAAGGGTGTTTGCAAAGTGGCATCGTTGTAGATGAGCAAAAGAAAGTGTTTTACACCGAAGATCGTTTGCGATTGTTGTGTTACAAATTGCCTGAAGTATTAAAATAAAGTTGGCATTACAATAGCTTATTGCGTTTGACCAAAAACGGCAACAATACTTGTGAAAAGTCTGTTCCGATGGCAGCATGCACCAAATCTATCTTATATTGGGCACACCTAAGTTTAAGTGCTTGTTTGTATTGAGCAGATGCTTCAAGGTACGCTTCACGTATTTGGTTCGGAAATAATTTAATTCGCTCCCCGCTTTCGCTATCAATAAATTGGTAAGGTTTGTTGGCGAATGAAAACTGGTTTTCTGTTTCGTTATCTTCTACCTGGAATACAACCACCTCATGTTTATTGTATTTAAGGTGTTGCAAAGCAGCGAATAGGTTTTCCGCATCGCCTACATTTTGCAACATATCGCTAAACACAATCACCAACGAGCGTTTGTGAATCATCTCTGCTATTTGGTGCAGGTTTTCAGCAATATTGCTTTGTTTGGATGGTGTCAGTTTATTGAGTAACGACTCCAGTTCCATCAACAAGTACTTTTGGTGAACAGAGCTGCTTTTGCAGGGCGAATGAAACGAAATGGTATCATCAATAATGCTAAGGCCGGAAGCATCTCGTTGCTTTTTGAGCAGGTTCATTATTGAAGCGGCAGCAATGGCACTAAACCGTATTTTGTTTAAGCGGTTAGCGGGGTAATACATCGATGCAGAGTCGTCAATAACGATTTGGCAACGCAAGTTTGTTTCTTCCTCGTAACGTTTTACAAACAACTTATCTGTTCGCCCAAACAATTTCCAATCGATATGACGGGTGCTTTCACCTGTATTGTACAAACGGTGTTCTGCAAACTCTACAGAAAAACCATGAAATGGACTTTTATGCAAGCCTGTAATAAAACCCTCTACCACTTGTTTGGCAAGTAGTTCGAGGTTTCCCGTTTGTATTAAATCGGTTTCGCTTAATGAAATGGTCATCGCTTTCGAAAATACAGATTAATCCTGATTTCATGCATCTTCATCGCATTTTACCGTATATTCGTTATTTAGAAAATTTGATCATATGTTAATTCCAGTAAAAGTTGAAAAAGCGCTAAATGCCCATCTCGGTTTGGAGATGGCCGCTATTTACCATTATTTATCAGTGGCTTCATGGTGCGAAACCAAAGGATTTGAAGGATCCGCTGCCTTTTTTTACAAACAAAGCGCAGAAGAACAGCTTCATTTTATGAAGTTTTTTAACTACATCAATCAGGTTGGTGGACATGCCCATGTTCCCGAGCTTAAAAAACCACAAACCAGTTTTAAAACCATTCTCGAAACGTGTCAAAAATCGCTAGAAGCTGAGCATAAGGTAACTGTTTCTATTTACAAATTAGTAGAATTGGCCAGGGCTGAAAAAGACCATGCAACCGAAGCTTTTTTGAAGTTTTTTGTGGATGAGCAATTGGAAGAGGAAATGCAATTTAACCGACTCATCGACCGTATTCACTTAATTGGTGGCGGACCTCAATCCATGTATTATATTGATAAGGAATTGGAAAAATTAGGTGGTACAACAGCAGAAGCAACGGAATAAGGAGGGAAGGCAAGGACATGCCACTTATTGCTTTTCGCTTGGTTAATAGCTCAATACTGAATTTGGCAAAAGGATGTATTCATTTGTTAATACGAAATATAAGCGGAATTTCATATTCATTTAATACTTACAAAAGATTAGCTTTACATTAGGCTAACAATTTTGAAACACGCAAGGGTTTTGATATGGATAAAGATAAATTGATTACCAAAGAGGATTTTGCGCAGGGATTGAATTTGCAAAAATTGAAGATAGCGAAGTTGGCTCCTGCAATTATGAAACTCCTTAAGCTTGAAAAGGTAAATGCCATTTACAGTGATAACGCCCAATTTGAAGGTGGTGATTTTGCTGAGCATATTATCAAAGGTTTGGGTATTGAGTACGAAGTTTCGGATGAGGACTTACAAAACATCCCCAAAAATGAGCCGTTTATTGCAGTTGCCAATCACCCTTATGGCGGAGTAGATGGGATGATTATGATTTCCATTTTTAGCAAAGCACGTCCCGATTTTAAAGTGATGGCTAACTTTTTACTTCAGCAAATTCCACAGCTCAAAGAATTTGTTGTATCGGTTAACCCATTTGAAAAATCGGCTAAGCAAGGGATGAATATTTCGGGTATTAAACGCAGCTTGCAGTTAATTGGTGAAGGCCATCCAATTGGTATCTTCCCTGCTGGAGAGGTATCTGCACTTAAGTTAAGCACTTTAAAAATTTCGGATAAAATGTGGAATCCGGTTGTTGGCAAAATGATGTTAAAATCAGGTGTCAAAGTGGTTCCGGTTTATTTTTCGGGTCATAACAGCGTTACCTTTAATTTACTTGGTTTGGTTCACCCAATGTTGCGCACAGCAAAACTGCCATCTGAATTGTTCAATAAAAAAGATGAAAAAATAAAGGTGCGTATTGGCAAACCAATTTCAATCAAAACCATTCAAGAGTTTACCGACCCAAATGATTTGTTGCGTTTTGTGAGGGCAAAAACATATGCTTTAGGATCTTCATTGGATGTGCCAACTTTTTTCGAGCAGATTAAAGAAGCAATTGTATTAAACGAGCCCAAGCCTATTATTGACGAAACACCACATGATTTGATTTTGCAAGACATTGAGCGATCCAAACAACGCGACTTGGTTTTTAAACAAGATCATTTTTGTGTGTTCATGAGCGGTGCCAAACATATACCCAATGTATTACGTGAAATTTCGAGGTTAAGAGAAATTACGTTCAGGGCAGTGGGAGAAGGAACAAACAAACCTTTTGATACGGATGAGTACGATATTCATTACAAGCACTTGTTTATTTGGGACGATGAAGCACAGAAGATTGTTGGCGCTTATCGAATTGGATTGGGCGATGTATTGTACAGGAGGTATAAAAAGAAAGGGTTTTACTTGAACGAGCTTTTTAAAATCAGCAAAGATTTTACTCCAATACTTAAAAATTCGCTCGAATTGGGTAGGTCATTCATCACGCTCGAATACCAACGTAAACCGCTAAGTTTGGTATTATTATGGAAGGGGGTAAATGAGTTTTTGCGCAAGGAACAATACCGTTACCGTTATTTAATTGGCCCAGTAAGCATTAGCAATAGCTTTTCTGATTTGTCGAAAGATTTATTAGTTGATTTTATTACCAAGCATCATTTTGATACCGAGTTGTCAAAGATGGTTACTCCACGTAAACGTTATTCGTATCAATACGAGGGCGAAGGTAAAGCCTTGATGGAAATGGATGTTCCAGATATGAAAGTGTTAGATGGATTGATTGCAGATATTGAGCAATCGCAAATGAAAGTACCTGTGCTGCTTAAAAAGTACTTAAAACAAAATGCTAAAATCATTGCATTTAATGTTGACCCTAAATTCAATAATGCGTTGGATGGATTTTTAGTTATGGATGTATCTGAAGTGCCTGAGGATACATTTGAGATGGTGATGCGTTGATTGGTACAACGCCCCTTCTCGATACACCGCGATACTCGCGGCACTCGAAGTGACGAACTGATTTTCACTTCTCGATACTCATGGCAACTCGAATTGACGGAATCAACGTCACTTCGAGTAGAGGCGCAGCCTCATATCGAGAAGTGAGAGATTAGGAAGAATGGTAAAATGGAATTCCTGCTTGTCGTATGATATGCAAAACCGAATGGTAGTGCTCTTGCAAAGCAGGCATGAGGAGTTGGTTTTCGGGATGAAAAGCAATAGCTACAGGAGAGTGCTGTACTGCAACAGTTTCTATCAGTCGCTTAAAGCGATCAAACACAACAGTGGGCGACTCTGTAAAAAAAAGATTATCGAATAATACAGTTGGAATATAATGCACCGAACCTTGGTGCTCAGCCATTGCGTTGGTTAAATGGCGAATTGCCCCTGTTGTAAAATCATGGGTAACCGAAGTATGATACAGCTCAAGATGAAGTTGTGTTCGGTTATGCCGTAAATAATGGCTTCGGTGAAAGCCAACGGGTTTTTCAATAGCGGTTTGTAGTGGAACCAGTTGTTTGGCAATAGGTAGTTTGGTATGGCTGTGCAAACCAACTTCCTGCATTTTGATAATATCGATAGCCTCGTTCCAAACGGGAGAAAATGCGCTGTAGCGAAGGTCGTAACGACCAACCGTTGTATACGGAACACCGATATGGTAAATGGGGGTGAGGTTGGCTTGTTCATTTTCACTCACCACTTCTTTCAGTTTGTTTAAAAATACATCTCGTTTAAACAGTTGTTTCCATGTTAACCACCTCGATGAAGGCAAAATGCATTTGATAATGCTGTAAGGATGCCACGGATGCAACCAATCGATATCGTATGTGATGTAAATCAATTTAAGATTGTTTTAGCCATTAAATAGGATGGTCCTTCTGATCCAGTAATCTGCCATCCATTTCTTTCGTATGATCGAATTGCTTTTTGGTTATTTTTTCTCACCGAAAGTTCCATTTTCCCCGCTCCCATCACCTTGCTTTTTTCTTCAAAGGCCTGTTGAAGCAAGGAGCCTAACCCTTTACCATGCTGCTTCGGATGAACACCAATCACAACAAGTCCCGATTTGATTTCATCAGTTGGTTGTTTTACAACAATGGGTTTAGGTTGATTTTTTTTGAATAAGCGTTTGAGTTTTCGCTTAAGGTTGGTTACAATAAATGGCAAACGCTTCCGAATTTCGGGATGAAACAATAACCATGGTTTTAACAACAAACGCTTCATTCCAGCTTGCATTCCAAATTGTGTCATCCCACTGGCTGATCCAAATGCATCTGATCCATCCATTACTACACCGCCACAGTAGCCAATACATTCTTCTCCCTCTTCAATCCAAACCAAAAACTTGTTTTGTGCACTTAAGTACCACTTAAACATATCAGCTACCACTGTCTTGCCTAATAATGTGGTAACTGATTCTGGAAATGCATGCATATGGCATGCAGCGATTTTTGCCAAATCAGTTTGTTGGGCTTCTTTTATTACAACTGTTGAATTCGTTTCCAAAATAATGTGGCTAATTGTTTACGGTTAAATTGTGTGGCAACATATTGACGCCCATTCGCACCAAGTTGTGCTGCCAGATCTGGGCTGTTATGTAACGTTTGAATGCAATGAATTAGTTGTTCCAAGTTTTCTGGTTCAAAATGTAGGGCGCATTTTCCTTCGTCAATAAACAATGTTTTAGCTTCACCATCAACACCCATAATCACTGGTTTACCGTAATATAAGGGTTCGAATATTTTAGAAGGAATAGCACCTTTAAATAAATCGTTTTTGCGCAATGGAGTAATATAGCAGTCGCATCCAGCTATGATATCTGGCATTTGCGCACGTTGCACACTAGGCAAAAATTGGATATTGGTTAATTGGTATGTTCTTGCCAATTGAGTCAATCGTTCTTTTTCGGGACCATCTCCGATCAACACAAATTGAATTGCAGGCTGTGCTTTCAGAATATTTGCTGCTTCAACAATAATTTCGAGTCCCTGTGCATGCCCAATAATACCTGCATACGCAGCAACAAAGTGATTTTCACTTAAGCCATGGTTACTGCGCCAAGCGGTACGGTTTCCTTGGGCAGAAAATTGTTCTGTATCTATTCCGTTACGCAATAAAAACAAAGGTGTTTGCGGATACCTGGTTTGGATGTTACTAATAATGCCTTGGGTTTGTCCACTTACCAAATGGGCATTTTGGTACAGGATTTTTTCAAGAAGGTATGCTGGTTTTAGAATCCACTTGTTTTGAACGATTCCAAGCTTTTCGGCACTTTCGGGCCATAAATCACTTACATTAAAAATAAGTTTGCTGCTTTTAATCCATTTGATAAACAATGCAGTAATTCCTAAAAACAAAGGTGGTGATTCACAAATGACGATTTCTCTTCGTCCGATGCGAAAGAGTCCCAGTATCAACGATGTAAATACAAATGAAAAATAATTAAGTAGGCGCGAAACAATGTTTTTGCTTCCGCTTGCATAAATCCAACTTCGGTAAATGGTAATTCCATCGAAATTTTCTTTTACATACCACTTGCCTTTATAGTTTGGGTACACTTTGCCTTGTGGGTAATTAGGCATAGCAGTAAGTACGGTTACTTGGGCGCCCATTGCTTGTAAATGGGTAGCTAACGAAAGCAACCTGTTTTGGGGAGCACCAGTTTCAGGAGGGAAGTATTGTGTTAAGATAAGGATGTTCATTGCAACAAAAGGACTGCTTCCGACTGGGTTTAGTGGTTACTTATGCTGTTTAAAACACTACATATATGTTCACATGCTTTACCGTTTCCATACAAATTTAATTTAGACGGATACGGAGCGTTTAACTTGGTTAATGCCGTTTGCACAATGGTTGCAGTATCTACACCGCAAATGCTATTGTAACCATTTGATACCAACTCAATCCACTCTGTTTGTTCACGTGTTGTGATGCAGTGTTTCTCGAAAAAGAATGCTTCCTTTTGCAAGCCTCCACTATCTGTAACAACCAAACTACAGTGTTGTAATAGTTGAATCATGTCAAAATAACCTACAGGGTCAATACACGTAAATTGCACCTCAATACCATGCTTGTGCATTACATTTTTGGTTCGAGGATGCAACGGAACCACTACTTGTTTGGTTTGGTGTAATGTGTTGAGTGCTTGTATAATTTGTTTAAGGTATTGTGGGTTATCTGTGTTTTCTGCACGGTGAATTGTTGATAGAATAAAGCTACGCGTTTGCAGATTCAATGTTTGGATGATTTGTGATTTATCGTTTGCTATCGTGGCATAATACAATGCAGCATCTTCCATAACGTCACCACTTTTAATGATTGTTGCAGTAGTTTCGTTAAAACCTTCTTGCACCAGATTTTGGATGGCAGCATCTGTAGGGCAAAACAATACATCGCTTATCCTGTCTGTAAGTACACGGTTAATTTCTTCCGGCATTTGCATGTTAAAACTCCTTAATCCTGCTTCCACATGTGCAACTTTGATATGTAGTTTTTTTGCGGCCAAGGCACCAGCTAAGGTGCTATTCGTATCGCCATATACCAATACCAGATCTGGCTTCTCGGCAATAAAAATGGTTTCCAATTGTTCCAACATTTGACCCGTCATTGCACCATGTGATAATCCGTTAACATGCAATTGGTAATGTGGCTTGGGAATATTCATCTCTTCAAAAAAGATGGCACTCATATTTGAGTCGTAATGTTGCCCCGTATGCACAATTAGTTCAATGAGGTCAGCATGTTTTTGTATTTCCCTTGATAAAGCCGCGGCTTTCACAAACTGAGGACGAGCACCTATAACGGTTATGATTTTCATGAATCAATATTTGATAGATTTGATACTACTGCTTTGAACTTTCCATTTGCATTAAGCTGGAAATGGTCTACTTCAGTAAATGCAATATGAACTGGCCCAAGTTGACTAAACATCCTATCTTGAATGATGCTTCGTTCCTTAGGTGAAAGAGATTCTGTGAGAATCATTTTTATTTCAAATGAATCGAGGTCGTGTTGAATAATCTGTGTTTGAATGAGCTTAGGTATTCCAACTGAAATACCGTGAAAACGGACCATTCTGCGACCATCTTTGCCGATAATCACATCTTCTGTGCGACCAACAATATCTTTGATTACAGTGAAGTTTCGGCCACATTTGGTATATTGATTTGCTGCCAGTTCAATTAAATCACCAATATGATACCTAATTAATGGCTGATTGTAATTTAATAGACCTGTGCACACAACCGATCCTTGTTGTTCTGGTAAAACTTGTTGGCTAAGATTTTGATTTAAGTATTCGTTGATACCTACATCGGGACTTTCTAACAACTGATGATGTTCTGATTCGGTTATTGAACAACAAGCTTCAACCGAACTATAGGCGTCAAACACTTCACATTGATACACTCTCTCTAAGGTTGCGCGCATATTTGAGGTTAATTTCTCACTCGAAGTAATTACGGCAGAAAGTTTGGGAGATTGCAACTTGTTTTCTTCAATAAATGAAGCGAGAAAATAATTACTTGCGGCATATCCTATCATGTATTTTACATTATGTTTGATTATGCCTTCTAAATAATTGGCTACTGTTTCAGCTGAGATATGGTAAGCAGAAAAATAAGTTTGTTTTTCAAATTTATTGTATCTGTAAAAGGGGCCATTCGAGTTGGCTTGAGGAACAACCCTTCGTCCTCCAATCATTCCTCTTGAATCAAATCGAGATACTCCAGCCCAATTCCGAATCCTGCCTTCAAAACTTGCGCTCCATCTTTGGTGCATTTGGGTGGAGTACATAATTTGGGTTGGCGTACCTGTGCTGCCCGAACTTGCATAAAATTTCCCTCCAGGTTCTGGTTTTGTTGAGAGTAAAGTGGTGGTTCCAAATTGCCTCAATTCATCTTTTGTTAAAATGGGCAATAAGGATAATTGTTCTAATTCAAACTTTTCTAACAGGCTTCTTGTGATGCCATTTGTTTGATACTTTAATCTGTAAAATGGAACAGTATCCCAGGCATGAAGCAACAATTTCCTGAGTTCAATGGTTTGATAATCTCGCCATTGTTGTTTCGAAAATGATTCACGTTCTTTAACTGCTTTGTACTCTTGCTCAAAAACGCCACCAAATCTTCGCTTTTTCCAATAATATCCGAAACCAGATATGCCAATGTTTTGAATGGGTACTGGCAACAGTTGGTATATAGAACTTATGAAGGACATGGCTAGTTATGTTTCAATGTGGTGGTGATATTTTTCCAGTTTGCTATAATTGAGGACGATGCAAATAATTGAGAATTCTGATAACAATTGCTCGTTGTTTTAAGGTACATTTGGTTGTTACTACAGATTTCTATTATTTTTTTACTAAAGGCAACTGGTGTAGCTTCAACAAAAAAGATTGATACATTATCAATCCAGATATTTGGTAATTCCCCTACCTTGGTTGATATGCAAGGTAATCCTGTAGCGGCAGCTTCTGCTACTGCTAATCCAAAGCTTTCATATTTTGTGGTGTTGAGTAATAAATCTGATTGGTGCATGTACGTGTAAAGTTGGTCCTGCGGGCATTGACCAACAAATGAAACAAACTTTGTTAATCCTAACTGTTCTACCAATATTCTCATTTTGGCCATTAAACCTAAATCAGGTCCTACCATTGTGAGTGTGGCATTCATTTGCTGTTGATGTAAATGATGCAATGCTTCAATGGCAATAGTAGGTTGGTATATTTCACCAAATGCCCTTACCCATAATAGTTTTGGAGAATTGCTTATAAAATCTCGTTGCTTGTAAGGAAACAATCGGTGTTGAATAGGATTTGGTAAGTAGTCGATATTGAATTTTTGTGCTTTAAAAAAGGATTGAAGCATTTTGGATGGAGTTACAACCTGAGCAGATTGTTGAAGCAAGTAAGTAATAATTTTTCTTCTATTTGGAAAGGCCTGAATGAGTCCCCCACCATGTAGTACACTTACGTATTTTATTTTACGTATTTTAAGAATGGCAGCTACTATTGCGGTTTGGTAAATTACTCTTGTACTGTATACGTCAAGGACGGCCAGTTCCATTTTTTGAAACAAGGCAACTACTAAACTTTGGTATAAACGAATAAGAGGCTGTTTGGATTTTGAAACCAACCTCACATAGTCCGCATTGCCCAGTTCAGAAGCAATGAATTCAGATGGCCCTTTTGTCCCATTGAATTTAGATAGATATGTTCCAAAGAAAACAATCATGTTACTTATTCTGAATTCGAACGGTTCTATTTCAGTATTTTATGAATCTGATTTTTGATTTCTTTTACTTCAAAAAGTATAAGGGACTTATCTTGAACTTGTCCATAGTTTTCTTTGCACTCTTCCCATAGAACATCAACTTCTTTTGGAAGATTATAGGGTTGTCTTTGTAAATTGAGTAGTCGAAAATTGCCCATTGTTATATCATAATTATGCTTTGTTAATGGGAAATTCGTGGTCATTAAATATTTAATATCCGATTGAATAAGGTTAAGTAAGAATGATTTAATGTTTTTATCATTAAAATGAACTAAACAGTCACGTACAAATATTAAATCAACTTTGGGTAAAGGATCTTGAATAATATCTAGTTTAATGAAAGAAATTTGCGGATTGCCATATCTTTGGTTGTTTAAATCAACCAATGCTTGCACAATATCACCACCTGTATATTTTACATCTTTAAACTGAACATATTTCATCCAATTAAAATCGCCACACGGGGCGTCTAGTATAGACTTGACATTATACTTCTTAAGAAAAGCTGGAAGTTTATCTATGATGGCTTGCGTATTTTTTAACTCCGACCCATGGCCTGATACACTTTCGGTATTATTCCAATTATTGTTATTATAGATATCTGTAAAGACCTTTTCTGCTGATGTTTGTGTTGCATCTAAACGGTATTTCAAAAGTCTTTCCGTATATAGTTTGTAAAAGTACCATGCAATTGGAAGGTCTTTAATTTTACGAACAATAAATCCTTTATTGATTTTATACTTCATTTTGTCCAATATATTTAACAAACTTGGCAGGAGTTCCAGCGTACAAAGCGTGGTTTTCAGTTGTGGTATTTAAAGCTGAGTTGGCTGCAATGAGGGTTCCTTTTCCAATATTGGCACCCTCTAAGAGGCTAACGTGGGCGCCAATCCAAGATCCTTTTCCAATATTCATCTTTTTTGATGTAGGTAAGCCAAATCTGTACGAATCATTTAATTTAGTATGGTTTCCTGGTGAAATAACTACGTATGGCCCGAAGAGCACTTCATCTTCGATTGTTAATGAATTTGCTCCAAGAAACCAACAGCCATATGCGATGTATATTGAATTACCGAGTTCAATTTGAGATGGATTATAAAAAGTTACATTTCTACCAAGTATAAGATTGCGACCACATTTTTTAAAAAAGGGACTGGCAACTCTACCCCTTAAACTCATAAAGAAAACGTTGTCTGGTAGCCAATTTAATAGTATTAATACAAAATGAAGTGGCCAATCGTGCCTAATTAGTGTGTATATTCTATTCATAAGGTCAATTACTTTGATAACCTTTCATAATCTCAACTAACAATTTAGTTTGCCTTTCTAAAGTACACTCTTTTGCGAGTGCGTAAGCTTCTTGTATTTGACTTCTTCTTGCTTTAATGTTAATGATAGTCTCTTCTATAGCTAGTTTAAGTTCCTCAATACTTTTTGGTGCTATAAGCTTGGCATGCTTTTCACTTAGGAAGTAGGGAATACTTCCAACCTTGGTGGCGATTACCGGAAGGCTATTCGCCATAGCCTCCCAAATAGTTCTAGGAAAACCTTCATGATAGGACGGGATCACATAAATATCAGCCTTCCTATAATAGGAATCTAGCTCTGGTCCAATTGTCTTTTTACCATGGAATACAACTCTGTCACTTATACCAAGTTCACTCGCTTGTTTGTTAATAGCTTCGATATAGCTAAAGCTACCCTTTTCTTCCCATCCAACTATATCAATATTTAAGTCATACGAATCTTTTAATTGCCCAACTGCGGATACTAATTCTCTTAATCCTTTTTGAAAGTTAATTCTCCCAGTATATAGAAGGTATATCTTTTTCTGAATACAGGTATCTTCTCTTTTGTAAAAATTGGCTTCGTTTAATGTTGTCGTTTTAACCAAGGATATTGATTTGACCTTTTGTTTAAGGGTATTAAAGAGTGCGCCACTATTAACAAGTATTTTGGCATTATTAAGCATCTTGTTCTCTAACCATTGATAATAGTAAGTAAGAACTATTATTCCTATTTTACGTATAAATGGCTGTTTTAGGTTCTTTAAACCTGTTACATAGTTTCCAACAACAAGAGGAGTGACTTGAATGTTATTTCGAATTTTATTATAAATATGTGGAGCTAATGGTGAGGGCATTCGAATGAGAAAGCTGTCCAAATGGGCAGTTTCAGAAGTTATAATATCTACTTGTTTATTAGGTATTAGCAATCTTGCGTAAAAGGTTGTTTTTTTTCCGAGAGAGATTAACTTGATGTTTGGTTTTTGCAAGCAATAATCTTCCTCTTGCGATTCTGTATCCTTTTGTTCTTCAAGAAAGATATAAAGTTGTTCAACCTCTGAAGCTAGCGCATCTATAAAAACACCAATGTATCCAGGTACATAAATTCGATTGTTTTTTTTGAGGAATGTGTTATGATAATAGAATCCGACTTTCATTTGAAGATCTTGCTGATGCTGCGGTAACGAGTCCTATAAAAAACCAAACAAATACATTTACAACACCTGTAATAAAATACAAGTGAATGGTCATGGCAATATAAGACCAATAGAATGCATTTATTTCTGGTTTTCGGTGGTTGTAATGGCGCACAAATTGAATGATATTGTAGAGTATTAAACCCAAAAAAGGCAGAATTAAAAACAAGCCACCTTCGGCAAGCATGTTCGCATATGAGTTGTGCGCACTTTTATCGTTCATGCCTTCTTTGTTGACTACAAATTCTGAACCTTCAAACTCACCTACTAAATCTACCGAGACATTGGTGAAATTATTGAGTCCAATACCCAATAATGGATTTTCTCTGAAAATAATCAAACTTTTTTCAATCATCAATTGCCGTGTTAGATAGGAGCGGTCTTCCAATACCACTTTGTCACTCTCGTACAACAACTCGTGAATGCGCGGGTTGGCAGCAAGAACCAAATCTTCTCCTGTTTCACTCATAAGACCAATACCGATGAGCATTGATAAAGCAAGCCCAATCACTAAGGTTTGCACCTTAAGGTTTGGAAAAAAAATAGCAATGGTACATGAAAGGAAGGTTAGAACAGAACCGGCTCTGCGGCCTTCACTAATCAATACAATAAGCAACAGTGCCAAAAGAAACATGGAGCGCATAATTCCGTACTGTTTGTAGATATAATAACAAGCAGGGCTTGCAAAGGCAATAATTAGCAAGGAATAAGAGTTAGGCGATGGGTTTGTTAGAAACCCTGGGATACTAAATTGCCTAAAACCAACATAATATAGTGTTAAGATAACTATCCCTATCCAAATATACTTTGCAATATGTTGGTACGGAATTTCATGGCGAACGGTTATGAAAATCCAAACCATAATACACCAATACAAGTAATTGGGAAGTACAGCTAGTGCTAAAGCAAGTGACTCTTGTTCTCCGATTAAGTTTATTGTTGAGGTAATTGCAGCTAACCCAAAGAATAGGGGCAGCAGTTGAGAGGCATTTGAGAATTGTAGTAATGATTTTTTTTGAGCTAACTGATACCATAATACAAAAACAACCAGCATCGAAACATTGAGCCCTCCAATTAGTAAGATAGGGCACGACATGGTTATCGCTAGCCATTTCCAGAGATCACGCACTTTTTGTTGAGTAAGGGTACTAGCCATTGCTTAAATCTGTTTTCATTTCGGTGTGCCAGTATTGTTCAGCAGTTCTTCTGTTTGAAGCCAAAAGCTCTGTGGACTTCACATATCCTTTTGTCATTCCTATTAGCATTTGGAACTTGGTAGGATTGTATTTAAGCAGAATATTAAAAAATAATCCAACAATGCGCCAGAGTGCATACCAGTGGTAATGAATAATAACGAGAAATGGATGGCGGTTATCAAGTCTAGTTTTTTCAAGCGATAAGTACAACCGCGAGTACATCACTTTTTCTGCTAACTTTTTTGCATTTACGGCATAATTGCTTGCATGTTTTTCGTGATGCCAAAACAGCAGTTTTGGCTCATACAATATTGGACCTTGTTTACTTAAGCAGTATCCTATGATGGTATCTTCGCCCATTCCCATTTTTTTTTCAAATAAGGTAAACAAGGTAAAGTTAAAATTGACAAACAAATGTGATTTTTTTGCAACGAAAGCACCTCCGCTTATCAGTTCGGTATAACCACTCGTAGTTGGTTGTGTGCCTCTAATACCACAAAGGCCAAGTTTGCCTATTTGCGGTTGCATATATCCTGTAAGCCAACGCATTTTTTTTATCCAGTTTGACTTGAATTGTGTTTGAGGTAATTGGTCGATTGCGGTTATCACTTTGTTTTTAAAGTTAAGTGCAATACCTGATATGTGCGGGTGTTGTGATATTGATTGCCTAATTTGTTTCAACACCGTTGCATCAATTGGTTCCATATCATCATCTAAAAACAAAACATAGTTTGCCTTGGCTTTATGGTACCCTAAAAAGCGTTGGTAAGGTTGATTGCGGTGATTAGTTCGAATATAAGTAACGGATTCATTACTTTGAATGAGGGTGTTTGTTTCTTCACTCGAATCAACTAGGATGATTTGCTCACCGTTATACAATTGCAACAATAATTCAGAAACCAACGAGGCTACTTGGTTTGGTCTGTTATAAGTTGTAATGATAATGTCAATTGATACAGGCATCAATTTTATAAATTACGGCATCAGCTTCAATGCCTCGCATACATTGCAAGTTAATTGGACAAGGTGTGGTCAACAAACAAGGAGCACATTCAATAGCTGATTGCACAGCATGGGTTGTATGGTAACCTGATTGGTGATGGTGAATATAACCGCCAAATACAATTACTGATGGAGTGCTTACTGCGGCTGCACCGTGCATTAGCGCACCTTCTAATCCAACAAATAAATTGCTTTGTTTGATAATGGAAATAGATTGTTTAAAGGTTGTTTTTCCTAAATACGATGCATCAACTGGTAATGGGATATCAGTATCTGGTCCGATTTGGATTGTGAATGCCTTTTTTTTTACCGATTCAACCACAGCAATCATTTTGTTCATATCCCACTGTTTATTGGGGCTAAAAGCAGGATTGGCCGTGCTTTGAATTACCACAATAGGTTTGTTGATAGGCAAATTTAATTGAAACAAAGGCTGGTCGTTTAAGTTGATATAAGGTACAAAATCAGTTGGCAATACCATTTGTAATTTATTTGCCATGCGTTGCATCAAGTGTTGCTCTGGTTGATCTTGGAGGGTGCCATAATTCAAAATGATAAATTGTTTAGCATAAGCGCTTAGCCAAATGGCCAAATAGTAACTTTTACTTTGGGTTAAGCATTTTTGAAGGCAGTTTGAATCGGCTAAGAGTTCTTTCTTTTTGTATACAACCCTTAATCTTTTTTGTTGACTTACGGCATAATAATTAAGTACACCGTTTGCCATCATCAAGTCGCCATAACTCCCAAAAGTTACAATGATTACCTCTTTGCCTGTAATTAACCAATAGAATAAATATACGATTTCAATCAATGCCATTATGAAAGGAGCAATTGCTGGTAAAGTTGAACATACTTTTGAGTTTGTGCTTTTTGGGTAAACAATTGCGCTCTTTCGATGGCTTGCCGGCTAAATGTTGAGTATTGGTTTGGCTTGCTAATGATTGTCTTAATTGCATTAGCAGCTGCTTCAGCATTGTAACGTGGAACAACAATTCCTGTTTGTTCGTTTACTACATTTTCGGGCAATCCACCAGCATCACTTACAATGCATGGTAATCCTAGACTTTGTGCTAGTAGAACTGAATTGTTAAATGATTCAGAAATGGATAACAACAAGTATAAGTCATAATTTTTAAGAGCCTCTATCAACGCTGGTTCGTCAATCCATCCTAGCATTCGCACGTTTTGTTCTAATCCATGCAGTTTAATCAGGTAATTAAGTTCGATTTCTGTATTTCCAGTTCCGTAAATATCATATTGGAAATCAATATCAAATTCTTTAAGTAATAGCATTGTTTCAATTGCTATATTAAATCCTTTTACCCATTCTAATCTTGCGGCACTGGCTATCTTCACTTTCGAGGAAATACCTATTTTAGGTGTCGAATCTACACTTACAGGAAGTTGGAATGATGGAGGAATAATGGTTGTTTGCTTATGCAATGCCTTGTTTCTTTTAGTAACTTTATCTTTCAAATATTGACCTAATACATGAATATGATCTGCATATCCTAATACCTGATCATATTTTGTTGGGTACAAATCAAAGTCTTGTCCGCGTGAGCTCACAAGTACTTTGGCATTGCCAAACCAAGCTTTGGTTTTAAAATGAAATGCAGTTTGCAGTGCATTGATATGCACTAAATCATATTGTTTGCCCAATAAAGCTCGGTAATAAAATAGCTGACCATAGGTTTGTTTTACTGTTAATCCTTCTCGAACACAGTTATTGATTATTTTAAATGTATGCTTAGAATGCAGCAAGCATAATAGCAAAGTATGCAAGTGGCTAAGTGGATTGTACATATTGGTAAAACGGTACAATGCCTTAAACAAAACCTTGGCTGTTTGTTCTTTTCCAATTATGGGAAACGCATACTCCCGGTTGCTTTTTTCGAACATCAATAACTGCAAAAAGGGAAACTCTTTTTTTAGTTCTGCAAATAAACGGGTGAGGTACGGATGCGTTGCCCCTGGCCATTCGCCAATAATGACTAAAACTTTTGAGTGGTTAAGCGCCATAAAACTTTACAAATGCTTCTGCATGTTTTTGTGGTGCAAAAAGAGAAGCTAGTTGGCGTTGTGTTTGTATTGAGAGGGTAGGGGTGCTTGTAATCCAATGCTGTAATCCATTTGCAATGGCTTCTGAGGAAGCTGGTGGTATCAGTTGAACTTGATCGTTATTAGGCAATAGTTCTTTAATATCTCCAATATTGGTTGTAATAATTGGAAGTTGTGAAGCAATGGCTTCAACCAAAATATTTGGAAAACCTTCAGCAATACTTGAGCAAATGAGACCCTCTGCTTTCCCAAAATATTCGAGCAGCTCTTTTTGAGCTTGGTGTCCTACCAACTTAATTTGATTCTCGAGGCCCAAATCTTTGATCATGAATTCAAGTTCGGCACGCATAGGGCCTTCCCCGATAATGGTTAATTTAAAGTTTCGGGTATTCAGAAGTGCACATGCTCGAATGAGGTAAGCAAATCCCTTTTGCCAAACCAATCGGCCCACAGCAATCCAATGGTTTTTTTCAGGTAACCGAACAGGCTTAAAAGAAGTTACATCAAGTGTTGTTCGAATAACTGTGCTTTGTAAGCCGGTAATGGTTTGAAGTGATTTGCTTAAATGGGTACTTACAGCGTGAATATTTTTAGCCTTGCTGCCGGCCTGTTTGAGTTGCTGTAAATTGGTATCATGCGCTTCGGCTTTTAACAAGTGAATTTCAGTACCCCTTATGCTAAAGGAATAGGGAATTTGAAGTTCGGTGCAAAGAGGTCCATATTTAATTGCAAGGTTCGAAAAATGAAAGTGCACATGATCGGGTTTGAGTTTGTTTAATAACCTTCGTTGTGGCTCTTGAAGTTTGTACCATTGATTTCCTGGATATTGAAGTGTTTGAACCCATTGTTTCCATTGTGGCATGAGATTGTAATTGGGCCAAGCGTATGCTTCTACATTTTGTATTGGAGATGTGATTTTGCCAGTAAAAGGTGTTTGGGTATAAGCCAATTGAAGGTGTATTTCAGGTGCATGTAGCTTAATGGCTTTTATATGCTCCTTGATAAATGTTTCTCCTGGAAAATGGTTTAACACTTCAAGAACCTTCATTCAAAATATTTATTATTTTATGAATGCTGTTATCAATTGCATGGTGGTGCAACCAGTCTCTCCCTTTTGAACCTAGTTGTTTAAAAGTATCCGGGTCATCATGTAGTTTATTTAACCAATTCAGAATTTGATCTGTTGTATGTGCATGCAACATGGGATACAAGGTTGGGTATAGGTTTTGGTATTGATTGTCGATACGATGGTGCATCAGTGGAATGCCCATTACCAATGCTTCATGGACCACTCCATACGAGAAGTAACTGTGGGTAAGTTCTCCAACCACAACACGCGCCATCGATAATCCCATCATAATTTCTTTACGAGGCATTAGTGGCATCCAAAATACCCTATCTGTGATATTGAGCTCTTCAATAAGCGCTTTGCTATTGGCCACATCATTACCATATTCATATAGCACCAATGCAGCTTCTTTATTGAGGCTACAATGCAATGCAAACGCTTTAATCAATAGATCGTTTCCTTTAGAATAGGTTTGGTCTGGAATGTCTTTCCACATTTGCCTTGCGTGCTGAAATACAATAAAGGGGTAAGCCGTTTGAATACGTTTAAAAGCTGCTAGGTAGTTAGAAACATCGCCATATCTTGCTTCATAGTTTACGTACTGTTTGTTGTATACATGCGGTAAAGCAAATTTATGTCTAATGCCTTTTGGTTCCAATTTATGTAAGAACCCTTCGAAAAAATCGTTGGTTTCTTCCATTATAATATGTTTGGCATTTCTAAATCCTTGCTTCTGGGCATTAGCAAAGAAGAACCTTTTGATGTTTGACTTAAATTGGCCTCTGTTTTTAATTCTAGAATAGTGCGGAATACGATACATATCACCGCCATAAGGTACAATGATATCTGCAGTACGACCCGCTTTGTGGATATATGCGGGTGCTACACCTTGAGCAATTAATTTATCAAATGGTTTAAGCAACGATTTGAGTTTTTGTTTATCGTAGGTTAACCAATTATCATAATGCCAATCCAATAATGGAAACGTTGTGGTATCGTGTTCAAATGAATCAGCTTGTGGTTGAAAATGTTCTGGCTCTTGCGGCAATCTGAACAAGGTAACGTTATAGCCTACATCTTTTAAATACCTATAAAGCGGAAATAAGCCGTTGTTCATATTTCCGATGCAAGCTATTTTCATAATTGCGTTTTAGACCTCATTAATGTAAAAGTATCCTCAATTCCAATATTCATTAAACAATCAACTATAGACAAACCTGGGAAAAATTCTTTGCTATTAAAATGGTTGTAAGTAGGGTGAATATAGTTTTGTGGAACAAGTTTTATTTGAGCTTTTTCCCATAGCGGAGGGTCTAGGTAATTAACGCTGCCAGATCCAAATAAATAAGAATCGCCATTTACTTCTTTTACCAAATCAATTAACAAAAGGTTCGATTTACTTTTAGATTGCATCTGGCTAGAAAAATGATAGCGTTTATTGAAACCTGCTTTATGAATAAGCTGTTGTATAAAGTATAAGTTAAATTCAACAATGTTTGTAAATTTACTTGTATAACATGATTCAATTAGTGGGAATACCTCCGTAAAATAAGGGGCCTTCTTATAATTTTGTGTGAGTGAAGCAAGGTGTTTCTGGGTAAAATCGGAATCATACGAAATGAGCATTTCATTGATTGGGACGAATTCCCTTTCCGAATCAGATTTTAGAGGAATGGTCAGCCATTGAGGTTTTTGGTTAATTAAAAACTTAACCCTTTTTGTCCATAATCCATCTCCAGGTCTATTGGTTACATGATCTAGAAAAATGAACGTATCCGCAAGAATGATCTTTTCTATTGAACCAAGCCATGGAAAAAAATCAGGTTGAGTAATGGCTACAAGGTTTTTCATTTTAGCAGTTTCCTAAATGCATCAATTTCGTTTTGCGTTAATAAGTTTCCCGACTCGTGCGCATCACTGCCAAATACAAATTGCAAATTTCTTATTTCGTTTAGTGCCGCAATTTCATTTTCATTGGGTAAAGGGTATTTCTTATTGAACTCATAACAAACACCTGCAGTTGCCAAGTCATTTAATATAATTGCCCAATCTTCTTTGGTCATTGCCATGTTTTGCCAATTATGATAACAGGTAGGATGTGCAAACACGTCAGACCATGGATTTAAGGCTGCATTGCGAATTGCTTTTTGATAGGAAGCAACTGTTGGGAAGTTTGGGGTGTGGAATGAAAATAAGATTATTTCAGCCTCATTGGCCAATTCGTTTGAGATGTCTATATCTCCATCTTCGTTCAGAACTTTGGCTTCTGCACCTACTGCGAATTTCACAGTGCTTTGTGCGCCTGCCCTGTATACATGTTCTTTAAATTTTAAAAAGTCATATGTTGGAACTTTGCGTATGTGTTCACTAAAAACAATGAACTCAATGCCGTTTGCTTCTGCCTGTTTAAAATAGGCTTCGGGCATACTTTTGCCATCGGTATACATAGTGTGCATTTGGCAGTCGGCATTGTGCAAGTACGGTTTATACTTTAACCATTTACGTGTCATAATAATTTGAAATAAATTCTCTTTTAATCCGAAAGCCTTCTTTATAGGTTTTATTTATAGGGTATGGATTTCCAAGTGCTTTTTGAATTGACCAATGAATCATATCGATGCCAGCTTTTACTGGTAACATAATTGTTCCAGCCATTCTTGGGTTTATCTCAACTAGTTTTGGTTTTCGATTTTGATCAAGTTTGACTTGTACATTAACCATGTAATCGAAATCAAATACACTGAGTATCTTTTTCGTGTATTCTACTATTTCGATATTCGTTTCGATAATGGCTTCAAGGGTCGACATTTGGTAAAGCGCAATTCGTTTATTTGGAATAATGTAAACTGGCTTTCCATTTTCACAAAGGCAGTACACACTGTATTCTTCATGGGGTAAATATTCCATTACCAGCAGTGGAGGAAAGGAAATTTCATGCGCCATCGCATTCAAAATTTCTTTGTCGCTTAAATAGTATAGTTCGGATGGTTGTTCCCAAAAAATACGTTTGTGGTGATTGATAGAAGGGTCTAGTATTCGAAATCCTCTTCCACTTTCACTTGGATATTTTGAAGGCTTAATACAAACAGGTTGTGAAGGATAATTGAGTTTTTGCAATGCTGCAATAAATTCTTCCTGATTTGTAACTTCATACGAAGCAGGAGTACTAATTCCTACTTTTGCTAATGTTTCGATGGCTGTTGCTTTATCAAGTGTAGCCAAAACAACTTCAGGTTTTGATAGAACGATGGAGACGCCAATTGCAATGAATGCCTCTCTGTTCTCACTTAAGAAATGGGAGTCGGCACTTTTTCCGGGTAAGATAGCGTGAATTTGTTCTTCTTTACAAACTTGCAACATAAAATCTAAATACTCGTTGCTTTTGGTTGGCGGAGCAACAATGCACTTTAGAGTTGGATACAACTTGCCTAAGTTTGGATTCATATCTGTTAACACCAAACGGTATTTAACTTCTGCGTGGTGAACCAAATGATTGATAAGATCAGTTGATGCAAATCCTGCCGAAGGAATTAATACATTGATACTACTCATAAAAATGCCTATCGTAATAGGTGTCTGGATGAATTAAGACATGCATGAGTGGGTGTAAATCTTGGGCATGTTCCGCAATACTTCTTCTGTCGTCAGCAACTAGTTTACCCTTATTATAACATTTCCAGCGGGTCCATTCTGAATCGCTAACATAAAAACTTTCTTGAAACAAGTTGAATGTTGGTTCGTGGTCGTATGCCTCATACCATAAACCAAATTCTTGGGGCTTGCGGTTTTTCCAAAAATCGAGGTTGTTCAAACCTGTCATTCCTCCATGGCTAGCTGCGCCAACTATTTTGGTCTTAAATGCAGTTTCTATAACTTGAATATCTCTTATAAGACAATCTTCGGGCTTTTCATTCCAAATGGCTGCTTGCTCCATTACTTCACTGTGATATCCTAATTCATGACCAGTATCAATTAGTTTTCGAATAATGCGGTAATGCTCAAAACTAAGCGGGTTGTATTCTGGTGCATGTAGCCTTATGAAAAAAGTGGCCTTGATGTTTAGGTTGTTAAACAAGTCGATTAAACGTTCTGTTTTTTTAACAGAATAATCGATATCGACTCTGTTAACCAATGCAAGAGGTGGCAATTGGTTTTTGGCTGTAACATATTCTTTACACGTAAGTACCTTGTAGCCTAAAGCCAATACCTGTTCGTACTGTTGTTGAATATACTTAAATGTGAAGTGCATGTGTGAGTTGTTGTTGATCCGGAAAATTAACCAAAACGCCCATTCCTTTTTTTTGAAAAACCACCATACTTCCCAATGCTACCGCTGATGCTTTGCCCTTGTGCACAGCATCAGCAATATGTTGAATATTACCTGCCCCTCCATGCGCAATCACAGGAATGGATACGGCATCAGCAATCGATTTAATTAAAGGAATATTCATTCCATTCCATTCGTTTTCATGTAAGATAGAAGTGATAAGCAATTCACCAGCCCCTGCTTGTTCTACTTGTTTGGCATACAGAATGGGGTCTGCATTGGTTCCTGTTTTGCCGTTATCAATCCATACTTTAGGTTTACCCCAAAAGTCAGGTTTTACATCAATGGAAACCACCACTGCTTGGTTCCCATACCTATTGCTTATTTGTTCAATGAGCGAAGGTTGTTTATAAGCAGCAGTATTTAAGATTACCTTTTCAAAACCAATGGTTAAGATTTCGGCTGCCATTTGTTCAGAGCGAATACCACCGCCATAAGATAATGGCATAAAACATTCATTTGCAATTTCACGTAGCAGATTTAAGTTGGGTTCTCGGTTTTCTGATGTTGCTCGAATATCTAAAAAACAAAGTTCGTCCACTTCGAGTTCGTTAAATATACGAACAGTATTTAGGGGATCTCCAATGTATTGGTGTTTGCCAAAACGATGCGTTTTAACCAAGCTTTCGTTCATGAGTTGTAAGCAAGGAATGATTCGGGTTCGTAGCATTAACTTTTGGCAAAATTTTGTAACAAAGCCAAACCAAACCGATGGCTTTTTTCGGGATGAAACTGTGCTCCCCATATATGGTTGTGTGCAATCATTGAGTCAAATGAATGTCCGTAATGGGTTGTGGCCAATGCATGTTCGCGATTGGTTGTTTGCACATAGTATGAATGTACAAAGTAAAAACGGGGCTCTGGAGGCAAGTGATCAATGAGTGGATGCATATATTGGGGTTCAATCCGGTTCCATCCCATATGAGGCACCTTCAGGTTGGAAGTAGGAGTGAAACGTTTCGCTGTTCCTTCTATCCAATTTAATCCCGGCAATTTGCCTTCTTCACTTTTTTGTGTGAGCAGCTGCATTCCTAAGCATATTCCAAGAACGGGCGTTTGTTTAATCAGCACTTTTTCGTTGAGCACATCTAATAGATTGCGTTCTTTAAGATTCGACATAGCAGTATCAAACGCACCAACACCTGGGAGTAATAGTTTGGTAGCATCAATAACCTGTGAAGGTGATTGGGCAATTTGAACGGTTACACCAATCCGCTTGAACATGTTAACGATTGATCCAATATTGCCTAGCCCGTAATCTACTATGGTAATCATCTGGTATTATTGACTGTAGGGAAACAATACTTCATGTAGAAACTCTTAGGTATGAGGTGCGACCGCATTAACACATAGAATAATGGTCGTAACAATTCAAACCTTTTTTTATAGGTTGGAAACTCATACCAGTATCTAGGTTGAGCTGCCATTATTTCGTTATAGATATTCTCAGATAATTGCAATCGTTTTTTAAAGTAAGAAACAAGTTCAGGTTCCGCATGTGGCTCCTCATGGTAGTATTGATGGACAGCAGAATCACGATTCAGTTGTCCATTTCGAACCAAGGCTGCTAGTGAATTGTTGCGGTAATCAATATGGAATTTTTGAGGACAATAAATGGAATGGAAAAATGCAGTCATTCGGTTTTCTAAATGATGGCCTCCATAGTATTGCCAATTACATTTGTTCATTAAGAATTGTTGAGCCGATTTTTTATCATAAGCAAGGTACCATAACGGTCTAATTTTGCGAATACGGACAAACATGGTCCAAAATAGGAAGCGGATGAATGTCATTAATGGATAGCTATGCATTTTAAGTGATCCGTATTGTTCGTGTATTTTGCGAATGTACTTTCCATCAAAATAGTTCTTCCCAAGAGGACTAATGCCTTCGGTCATAAATGAGTGTCCTTCTAGAATGTATTTGACTTTGTATTTATAAGCTGCTCGGTACATGGTCTCCGCTAATGCCAAGTCTGTAGAAGCTTCAATCTCGGGTACTCCTGCTTTAAAGAAGGATAAAAAAATATCATCTGCTTCTTTGTTATCAATTACATGGGTGTACAAATCAATTTTTAAATCAGCCAATACTTTTCGAATATTTTCGGTTGCAATGGCTGTATTCCAAGTATTGTCGTAATGCACCGCAAGTGGGCGAAGTCCTTTTTCTACGGCCCAATACAACAAATAGGAAGAATCGGTGCCACCACTTACCCCAACGATGCAATCATATTTTTTTCCTTTCCCTTTTCGTTTTATTTCTGCAATAATGTTGTCAAGTATCTTAGCTCCAGTTGGAGTGCCTGTTGCGTATTGTTTGGCTAGCTCGTCTACCATTTTACAATAATTGCATACACCAGTATCGTCAAAGACGATTCCTGGAACTGATGCATCATAAATACAACGCGAACATATTTGTTGTTCAATTAGTTTACTCATTTCGTAAATCGTCCGCTGTAACAAGCTTCTTCATCATGGAAATAATCGATGCGAAGGTTGTTGTCATTGATCATCTTTCTAAACTCGGCTTCACTAAAGCGTTTGGCATTGCTTGGCGCATACCAATCAAAGTTGGTGCTTTTACTCAAATCAAATCCCCAGTCTTCTTTCCAAAAACATTTTAAAAAGTTCCAATAAATAAAGCGTTGGATATCATAGGTGCCACCTTTAATGCCAAGTAATGGAATATCAGGACTCTCAAACGATATATTTAATTCACTCAAGCGTTTGCCCAATTCGGTTAATTGAGCTGAAAAGGCCCACATTTGGTCAGCAGGTATTTGGTGGGTAGCGCTTCTAAAATAGTCATCAATGAGTTCGCGTGGGAGTGCTTTTTTGCGGTACACATAACATGCAAATGCACCGCCCGGTTTGGTGATATCGCTTAGGTGTGCGAAGGTATTTTCAGGTACTTCTGTATGCATAATCACTTGGTCGCATACGGTAAAGTCAATACTATTTGGTTTAATCCCAGTGTTGGCAATATCTCCTTTAAAAAAATACAGGTTTGGGAGGGTATTAAAATTTTTGGCTGCAACATGAATGGCTTCAGAAATATCTACGCCAAGTACTGTTGCATGTGGTGCCAGTTTAGCGAACCAAGCAGCCTTGTATCCCAAACCACAGCCTGTATCAATTATCGTATGTTTGTCTTTTAAGTAATCAGCGAGTGCTTTTTCACTTTCAAACCCATACAATGATAAGAACCATTCATATTGAAATGTATATAGCTTTTCAATTTCTTGGTATTCGTCAGCCTCTACCCATTTATCGCTAAAAATTTCCTCTGTTTGTTGCTGGTTAGATGCACGGTTGTTATCCGGGGTATTGATTGTAATGAAGTTTTGATTTACTGTAATTGGGTATTTAAATAAGTCGATTAAATTCATTTTATACTGCTATTAATTTTGCTGGATTTCCAGCTATTTTACTTCCATTAGGAAATGATTGATTTACAAAACTGTTTGCACCTACGATGCATCCTTCACCTAAAGTTACTCCTTTTGTAATAATGGTTTGTGGGCCGATATAACAATTGTTGCCAATATCGGTAGGAGCATATTCATATGGAGCCTGTCCTCCACTTATAGCCCATTGCACCGTGTCATGTGTGTAAATATGAACTGAGGCAGAAATACTGCAGTTATCACCAATATGTAAATTTCCCGATCCATCTAATATGGTCATGGGTCCAATCCATGTGTGTTTGCCAACCTGAACATTGCCAAAAATATGTGCTGAATCATAAACAGAAGTGCCTTCGCCAAACCCCAAGGTTTTGGCTTTTTCCCAACGATCAAATAAGAGCTCATTAAATGGTAAACTTCGTTTAAGTTCACTTAAGAAGTTTGAATCAAAATGCTCCTTTAACAAGTTGATTCTTTCAAATAAAGCAAGAAGCTCTTTTTGTTCTGGTGTAAATGTTTCTTTACGATTCATAAGGTTTTTCGTTGTTTAAGAAAATCCGACACCACCATTCAAAGTTCATTAAGCTCCACAATAACAACCGGTGGTTGATACGCTGGTCTATATGTTCGTGGATAATCTGTTCAACAAAGGTAGGATTGATAAATTCAGAAGATACTGTTTTTTTATGGAGCAGTAATTCCTTCATATAAGCAGCATTTTCACCTCTGTACCAACTTTCATCTGGCGCGCTAAATCCCTGTTTTTTTCGGTTGATAATATTTTCTGGTAAAAAACCCTGCATAGCCTTGCGCAATACATTTTTACCATCATCATGTTCGGTATACAATTTCTTTTTACCACCAGCTTTGTTTTCATCAATGCGTTTCATGTGTTCTAAGTTGCCAAGTTTGTGTTTCACAGGAACGGTCATGCCAAAATCAACCAAGTCGTTATCCATAAACGGAAAACGTTCTTCAAGTCCATGTGCCATCGCAAGTTTATCGCCAACAAGAAATAAGCCTGGCAAGAATGTTTTAATTTCAAAGTACAAGGAGTTGTTAATATGTTGCTCAGGTGTATCGTATTTTAATTTATTATTAAACAAAAAAACACGTTCAAAAATATTGCGTGGTTCGTCAAGTTGTATTTGGCTATAGATACTTGGTTGGAAGAGCGAAGTTTTGTCTTCATCTTTAACTAATCGTTGCCAGAATCCATAATATTGATCAAAATAATCTTGTCTGTTTAGTGACTGAAATACGCGGTAGTATCGCCATGGATAACCTCCAAATAGCTCATCGCCACCTGTGCCTTGCAAACATACTTTAACAAACTTACTTGCAAGTCGAGAGATATAATAGTTGGGATAACTCATGCCTACTCTTAAATCTTCGAGGTGGTATACCAATTTGGGCAAACTCCAGCGAAGATCGCCTGCATTCATCACTTGTTCATAGTGTTCACTCTTAATGTAATTGGCAGTAAGCTCCGCATCCCTGCGTTCATCGTAGTTGGCTTCAACTCCCGTTACTTCGCTCATGTCAAATCCACAAGTAAAAGTATAGAGTCGAGGAACGTGGCTACTGGCTGCCACTGCAATGGAGCCGGAGTCCATGCCACCACTTAAATAACTTCCTACTGGAACATCAGATACCATTTGCCTGGCAACAGCTTGCTTGAACAACCGTTCCGTTTCACCGCATGCATCTTCGAAACTCATGTGTTCGTTTGTTTTCGAAAAATCATAATCCCACCAACTGTGGTATTTTATTTCGGTAGTGGTTGCATCAACACAGATGGTATTTGCTTGTGGCAACTGATAGATGCCTTTGAACAAGGTTTGGTAGGTAAATAAGTTTTGGAATGTAAAATACTCGTTCAAGGCATCTTTGTTTAACGCAACTGAGTATGATTGATGGGTTAGGATTGCTTTTGCTTCAGACGCAAATACAAGCACTCCTTTTTGAAAAGTATAGTAGAGTGGTTTAACTCCAAAACGGTCGCGTGAAAGCCAAATCTGTTTGGTTTTGGTATTCCAAGCAGCAACAGCAAACATGCCATTTAATCGTTCGAAAAAGGAGGGGCCATATGCCGCAAGCCCTTCCGAAATAACTTCTGTATCGGTTGTGGAGTTAAATACATGTCCTTTGCTTTGAAGCTCTATTTTTAAGGATTGGAAGTTGTAAATGCAACCATTAAATACAATTACCCATTCGCCATTTTTGCTAGCCATTGGTTGTGATCCTCTTGCTGAAACATCGAGTATTGAAAGGCGTCTGTGTCCTAATCCAAGATTATGATCCAAAAATACACCTTCACCGTCAGGTCCTCTATGCGCAATGGCATCTGTCATTCGTTTCACTTCTTGGTGTGTAACGGGTTCACCGTTTAATTTAAAAATGCCTGCTATGCCGCACATATCATTTAAAGAGAAGTTAAGGTGAGATTAATTGTTTTTAGTTGCGATTGCCTTATTGTATACTTCTATCAATTGTGGCAAAGCTTGGTTTATGTCGTGATACTTTAGAGCGTAGTTTCGGCTTTCATTTCCAACTACGCTGAGTTGCTTAGTGTTAATTAACAGTTGTCTTAATACAGTTTCTAATGTATCTGGATTTGCATTGATAATTGGGCAGTCTAAGGGCAACTCATATTTGGTTACACTTGGTTTCAAATAACATATAACTGGCTTACCACTGGCAAGAGCTTCCATTGTAGCCATTCCATAGCTCCCGATAATCAATTGGTCAATAAACAAGTCACATGATTGGATGTGTCTTTTAGCCTCCTGATGAGGCATGTTTTGAATGAGTATAAACTCAAAGGCAAATTCGTTTTTTAAGCGTTCGATAGCTGCTAATACATGTTGTGTTCCTTTGCAAATTGGAGCCGAAGGGGAATGCACAATAAGTGGCTTTGTCAAGTCTCTAACAGGTATTTTGACGTCAAATGCTGTACAGTCAATTCGCTGCATTAATTCGTACGTGTGTGAAAATATTGTATTATCAATATATTGCTTCATGCCAGGTAAAGCAATACTCTTGAAGCCATATTTTTTAAAATCTAATTGGGTTGATATTGAGTTTGATTTACTTTCATATGCGTATTCGTAACCCTGGTTAAATACTTGTTTATAATATGGGTTGTTTATAAATTCAATTTCAGGATTGCGAATATCGGATCCTAAAAACTCCACTACTGCAGGTTTCTTTAGCAATTTAATAACAGGTCCACAAGCTTTTAACAAACCACTGCTAAAACCACCACACCAATGAATCACATCAGCCCAAAACAATAACCTGATGAACTGTAAATACCAACGTAAATAAGTCCAAACACGAGATATTATCGTTTGAGTGTGGTTGTATACAATTAAACCATCCGCACTTTGTTTAATATCATTTTGGATAATAAGCCCAACAGCATTATGCCCACGCTCTTTGAGTGCCTTCACAGTTATTGAAGGCATTGACGCAATATTAAAAGGAAGAATAAGTACGTTTAGTTTTTTATCCATTGAGTGAATGAAGTGCATCAATTATATAATCGTAATCTGCTTTCACCATTTTGTTGTGAAGTGGAATCGACATAGAATATTGGTCGCATGCAAAAGCTCCAGGAAAATCATTAGGTTTTACATTTAACATGTTTGCATATACTCCTAACATATGTACTGCGTGTGTGCCAGGCCGTGTTGCAATACCACGTTGTTGTAAAAACTCCATGATGTCATTTCGTTTCATTGGTGCTTTGCTCTCATCAATAAATGTAACATAACTTTGCCAACCATGGGCGTAACCTTCTGCCACAAGAGGTGTACGTAACCAAGGCAAATCACTTAGCTTGTTTGTATAATAAGCTGCCCATTCATTACGTTCAGCAATAAATTGATCAAGTTTACCCAGTTGCACTACCCCTAACGCTCCCTGTAAGTCGGTCATGCGGTAATTGTAACCTACATCTTCAAATGCTGGTAAAATATAAGGTTTGGGTCCATGATGGCGTTGCTCTTCTGAGATGGATGCTCCGTGATTGCGTAACCGATCAAGGTGTGCAGCAATGGCATCGTCATTGGTTGTAAGCATGCCACCTTCACCTGTTGTAACTGACTTGCGCGGGTGAAACGAAAAACAGCCAACATCGCCCAAGCTACCTGCTGGTTTGCCATTAAGGGCACTACCTGCTGCGCAAGCACCATCTTCTACAATTTTTAATTGTGGAAAGTATTTTTTAATATAATCGATATCGGCACAAAGACCAAATAAATGAACGGGGATAATTGCTTTTGTTTTAGAGGTGATTTTAGCAGCAATTTCATCCAATTTAATATTAAATGTTAGGGGGTCAACATCAACCAATACAGGCTTAGCATTGCAGTATACTACTGCATTGGCGGTAGATACCCATGTAAAGGCCGGAACCAATACTTCGTCACCTGGTTGCACACCGCAAGCAAGCAGTGCCAAGTGCAATGCGGTGGTACAATTGGAAACAGCTAAGGCATGCTTTACTTGATGACGTTTAGCGAAAAGGGTTTCAAATTCTTTCACTTTCGGCCCTTGGGTAATCCAGCCACTTTCAATTGGCGCTTTAAGAGCTTCCCATTCTTCAATTCCCATTGAAGGAATAGAAATAGGGATATTTCTTTTCTGGTTATCGTTCATTTGGTGCTTTTGTTAATTGATAAATAAGTTAATTTGGTAAATTTATTTAAACTAGAAACTACTGATTGGCCGCAGTTTCTGCGTTGTTTTGCATGCGCCAATCTATCAGTTTTTGCAAACCTTCACGTAGTTCGTATTTGTATCTGAATCCAATTTCTTGTTCTGCTTTAATACGAGATCCGATTCTGTTTTGAACAAGAGCACGTGCATCATCAGCACTATAAGGTTTGTAAATAACTTCCAAAGTTGATTTTTTAAGTTCGAGTATCAAGTCGCATAATTGTTTAATGCTTGTTTGTACTTCTGTTCCAACATTGTAATAACCCAGTTGCACATCGCTTTTAAGCGCATCAATATTACAACGAGCAACATCTTCAACGTAAATAAAATCGTATGCTTGACTCCCATCTCCATTAATAATTGGTTGTTCGTTGGCATCAATTTTATTTAGCATGATTGGAATAACTCCTGTATAAGCAGCGGTTTGGTCTTGATGCGGTCCATACACATTCATGTAACGAAGTCCAATTACAGGAAGTCCATACCGGTCGTTGTAGGCAGTGCACATTGCCTCTCCAGCAATTTTAGTAGCTCCGTAAAAGTTTTTATTGTTAAATGGGTGGTTCTCGGTCATGGGTAATTCAACAGCATCACCATATACAGAAGCCGAAGAAGACCAGATGAGTTTTTTGATACCATTGTTCACACACGCTTCTAAAATATTAAATGTACCAGCTATATTAACATCAAAAGCTGTACGAGGAAAGTCTTTGCAATGCAAAAGCCACATAGCTGCTAGGCTAATTACATAATCCATACCTTGCATTGCATGATTTAAAATATCTGTTTCACGTATATCACCTCCATTCGGATAGAGCGAGCATCTTGGGTCTTCGAGTTGTGTTTTAAGGTAATCCATTTTGCCGCGGGCAAAGTTGTCGTATACCAACACCTGTGCAACTGGTTCTTTTAACAATTCAGTAACTACATGGCTGCCAATAAAGCCGGCACCACCAATTACCATTACTTTTGCGTTTTCTAGTTTATTCATACTTTTTTTAATTGCCAATTTGTTTGATTTAATACGTATCCCCATGATTCTTCCCAACGGTATTCTTTATTTTTCTCAAATCCAGTTTTAAGAACGTGAAAATCGTGCACCCGTTCAACCCAATCCAGTGTTTTTCCTGTTAGCAAGCTAAATCCTAAATAAACCGAGTATGATCCTGGAAGAAGTGGAGTATTCAAAGATAATGATGCTTCGTAAGAACCGGGCTCTAAACGGCCGTCTGTAGCTTCACTATTTTTTTCACTAAACACGATTCTTTGCCCATCCAGGGTTCCAATCATTACTGAAAGATTATGGTGCGGTATAGGTTCATGTATGGTAAATGATACTTTTATTTGTATAGGCTCTCCGTAATAAAAATCTTTATGAGGCATGTTTATATGATTCAATAACTGTACCCTTGTGAATTGCATGCTTGTACTCGCATAATCACGTTTCATATCTACTGGAATAATTCCTGTTTCACTCATGTTAAGTCCGTTAGATAAGTATTTGTCAATAGCAGTCGAAACATTACCATCATATTGAATATCTCCATGGTTAAGGGTAATGCAACGCGTACATAAATTTTTAACTGCCGTCATTTGATGGCTAACAAACAAAATGGTTCTGCCTTCATCTCTTGACACATGTTGCATTTTCCCCAAACATTTTTGCTGAAATTCTACATCACCTACAGCAAGTACTTCATCAATAATGAGGATTTCAGGTTCTAAATGGGCTGCTACCGCAAATCCCAAACGCACTTTCATTCCTGATGAATAAAATTTAACGGGAGTATCTATATGCGTTTCTATTCCACTAAAATCAATGATTTCATCTAACTTGTAATCAATTTCTTTTTTGGTCATACCCAGAATTGTCCCATTCATGTAGATATTGTCTCGGCCAGTAAGTTCTGGATGAAACCCTGTACCTACTTCAAGCAAAGCGGATACCCTACCATTTAGTTTAATCTCGCCAGAAGTTGGTTCTGTGATGCGTGATAGAATTTTGAGTAGGGTACTTTTGCCTGCACCATTGTGACCAATAATTCCGAGAACCTCCCCTTTGTTTACAGAAAATGAAATATCATTAAGCGCCTTAAACAAGGTTTCATCTTGAGCATTCAGTTTGCTCATGTTTCGAATACGCTTAAAGTTGTTAATCGGACTTTTTAGGGTGTTTAGCAACTGCCCTACAAACGTATCACCTTTTTGCTGCCGCAAACCAATGCGATAATGCTTACTAATATTGTTTACTTCAATTGCCTTCATTATGCTAAATCTGCAAAGGTTTTTTCCAATCTTTTAAATACAAGGGCTCCACAAATAAGCATCAATACACTCATCAGTAATGCAATCCATAACCAATTCCAATGAACAGGTGTATTCGTAAAAATTGCTCTAAAGTTTTCGATTACTCCTACCATTGGGTTAAGTGTGTACCAAAACTGAAATTGAGCAGGCACCGCTGTGGTAGAATATACAACAGGTGAAGCGTACATTAACAATTGGACAATAAAAGCAAGTGCATGCTTTACATCGCGGTATTGTATAGATAATGAAGCCAGCAACATTCCAATGCCAAGCGAAGTTGACAATAGGATTAACAACAGCAATGGGAAAAGTAAAATTTCGATTCCGGGTTGAATATGATAATAAAACAATAATCCGATGAGCACCATTAAGCCTATTAAAAAATCAAGTAGCTTTGAGAAGGTAGCTGAGAGAGGTAATACCAATCGAGGAAAATATACCTTACTCAACATATTTGCGTTTGCAAGTAAACTGTTTGAAGCCTCATTCAGTGTATTTGAAAAATACAACCAAGGTAACATGCCTAAATAACTAAATATAATATAGGGCAGGCCAGCAGAATCTACTTGTGCAAGGTTTCCGAAGATGATTGTAAACACAACTGCCGAAAACAACGGCTGTATAATAGCCCAACCAATTCCTAAAATAGATTGTGCATATTTGGCTTTAATTCCTCTAAGTGTTAAAAAGTACAAGAGGTCTTGGTATTGCACTAACTCTTTGATTGGAATCAACCGCCAGCCTCTGCTCGGTTTAATTATAATAGAGGTACTGTTTTTATCCATTTGAATAGAGAATAACTTTTGGGTTAGAATATTTGTAGATCAACGAGCAGCTTTTATTAACGACTCCATAGTAAAAAATGTTGGTCGTTACTAAGTTCGTTGTGTTTGTTTTTCTCATGATTAGCATAAATCACATACCTGATTTTTTTATTCAATAATTTTTCCGCTTTATCAATCAACGCAATGAGGTATGTTTTGTTTACATTCCCAACAAATACCAGGTCAATAATTGGACTGTTAATTCCCTTTGCTAACTCACCAACGAGGTATACTTCTTCCACATCACCCAACTTTTGAATTACATGTTCGATGATATGATCTAAACCTGTATACTTCATTAGGATGTTTTGGATATCTGAAAACAATGGATGTTTTGTATTGGCTTGAAACAATTTCTTATTTCCTTCAGTTGCTGTTTTAAGCAAACCAGCTTCTTCAAACTTGTTAAGCTCTATTCGAATGGCATTTGAGCTTTCACCGAATTCAGATTCTAAGTTACGCAGATACGAAGAAGTTTTTCCGTTTAGGAAGAACTTAAGCAAAAGTTTAATACGCGTTTTAGAAGTGATTAAGGTATCAAGCATTTTTTGTTGGGTTTTTTGTTGCCGTACCACCTCTTAACAAGAGGCTTTGCCTCTACTCGAAGTAACTTGTTTTTTTTCACGGCTTCGCCATGGTCAGTCACATGGCTGGCAACTATATTGAGTAAAAAAATTACTCAATATTAATCAGTCATTACCAAAATTGCAACCCTTTTATTGACTATTGGTCAAGTTTATTTTGCTGAATATCAGAACTATAATTTATGAAATGGCTTTTAGATAAGAAGCAGGAACCGTGAGGCACATGGCAGAACCCAATTGTTCAATAGCAATAGCAAAATTCCGATTGCCTTTGGTATTGGTGATGTAACCTTCTAGACCTTTTAAGGGTCCTGCATTCACAAGCACTTTGTCTCCAGATTGGAATGAATGGGTTTGTATCTCCAAATCTGTTTCGGTAGAAAGCAAAAGTTTGATTGCGTCAATTTGTGATTCACGGATGTGAATGGTTTCAGATCCGATTCTAACAAACTTAACAACTCCAGGTGTTTGAAGCACTGCGGTGCTGCTTGTTTCCAAATGAATCAAAACAAACAGATATGATTTAAATAAAGGTTCTTGGACTTTCTTTTTTCTGTCGCTCCATTGCTTAATGGTAACCTGCAGTGGTAAATATACAGTAATGCCTTTGGCGGCTAATGCCGCTTCAACTTTTTTTTCTGATCGGGGTTTGGTATACAATGCATACCAACGAGCTGAAGTTGTCATATTACTGAATCCACTATAAATGGTGGGCGTTTGCGTGCCGCATCTAAACTGCGCCACAAGTACTCACCCATAATGCCGAGGGCTATCATTTGAAACGCTGATATCAATAAAAAAACCACCATCATGCTGGTCCAGCCTTCTACCTCAATGGCGCCACTTAACCTTGCCCCAATTACATAAAATGCATATCCTAAAGCAACAATACCCAATACTAAGCCTGATATGGTAATGAGCCTTAATGGCGTGTAAGAAAAGGATACAAATGAATCAATAAACAATTTAACCTTCTTGCGTATGGTCCATCTTGACTTACCAATCGTGCGTGCTTTGCGTGTATAAGGAATGGCAACATAAGGGTAATTTAACCACAACAATAAGTAGAGCGAGTTGGTATTGTTTTCGGCTAATTGAACTACTTGCTCGCGCAATTGTTTGTCAAACAAACAATAATCAAAACCTCCATTAGGTAAATTAGGCAATGCATATTTTTGCATCATCCGCTGGTATGTATTTGATAGGGTTTTTGAGATCAATCCATCTTCTCTTTCTTGGCGGTTGGCCAACACAAGTTTGATTCCTTGCTGCCAATAACCAAACATTTGTGCCATTAGTTCTGGTGGATCTTGTAAGTCGGCACCAATCACTACTGTGCAGTCGCCAGTTGCGTATTGCATTCCTGCTTGAATGGCGTTGTATGAACCAAAATTGCCACTCAATTTAACAACAGTAACTTTGCTGGGATATTGGTTTTTAAAGTGCTGAAGTGCTTGATACGTGTCATCACCACTTCCATCATCTACCATCACATACTCAAATTGAGTCGATTCTGGAAAAGTAGCTTCATTTGCAATAAGCGCAGCAGCAGTTATTGGAATGTTTTGTTCGTTGTAATAACAAGGTACAATGATGGATACTTTAGCCATGGAAAAACGATTCAATCGTGTGGGCAATATACGCAATCTGTTCTGATTGCAAGCCTGGGTAAATTGGTAAGCTCAAGCACGTGTTGGCAATTTGTTCTGCAATTGGAAATTGCCCTTTTTTATACACCAAGCCGCGATATGCTTCTTGCAAATGTGGCGGAACGGGGTAGTGTATGAGGGTTCCAATTCCTTTATCGGTTAGGTACTTTTGCAAAGCATCTCTTTGAGAGGTGCGCACTACATACAAATGAAATACCGAAGTTGCATTGGCTGCAATACAAGGTAGCTGAAGGTCAGCTATTCCACTAAGCATTTTGGCGTATTGCTTAGCGATGGTATTGCGCTCAATATTCCAATCATTTAAGTACGGTAGTTTAAGTGACAATAATCCCGCTTGCAGTTCGTCTAATCGGCTATTGGTGCCAAGTATTTGATTGTAGTACTTTTTTGAAGAACCATAGTTTCGGATAATGCAAGCTTGGTTGTAGAGTACTTCGTTGTTGGTGGTGATTGCACCGGCATCTCCGTATGCACCCAGGTTTTTGCCAGGATAAAAGCTGGTGGCATTAACGTGTCCGAAACTACCTGTTTTTTTGCCGTTGTAAGTTGCACCTTGTGCTTGTGCATTGTCTTCAACTACATAAAGGCCATGTTTATCTGCAATGGACATTACTGCATCCATTTCACAACATTGTCCGTATAAATGAACCGGCATTATCGCTTTTGTTCTGCTGGTAATTGCAGCAGCAATAGCAGCTGGGTTGATATTGGCAGTTTCAATAAGCGGTTCAACAGGAATGGGTGTTGCGCCAACAGCACTTACTGCTAACCATGAAGCGATATAGGTATTTGATGGAACTATTACTTCATCTCCTTTACCAATCGACAGGGTTTTTAAAGCAATAACCAACGCATCCAATCCATTTGCCACTCCTGCACAATAGGCAGTTTCTGAAAATACCGCGTACTCAGTTTCAAATGTTTGCAAACGTTTACCTAAAATATACCAACCCTCATCTATAAATGATTCGAATGCTTGCAAGGCATCTTGTTTAATGGCTGCATTCATTTTTTCAAAGGATAAAAATGGAATCTTCATGGAATTGTGATTTGAGTGATTGGCATCCGTAAAATATGGGAAGTACCACCTAAACGATAACCAAGTTTTTCCCACGTATAACAAACTGCAAGGTTTGTGGATTGGGTATTCATAAAAATATATTCGGCACCTTGATCTTTTAAATGGTATGTCATTTCTGAAATTAACTTTTGATACCAGCCTTTGTTTGTAGTAGCAGAAACGGCTGATAAAACCATTTTACTGATGGGTACTCCGCCATGCTGCCAAGATGGTTTTAGGTAACGAGCGGTTAAAAATGAATCTGACGGTGTATCTGCTGCATCAGGTACCAATACTACATCTGCAAACCCTTTAATGGATTCTTCAATATAGGTTGCCAAAAATTCATCAGCTAATTGTTCACTAAATACCTTATCTGCATGAAAACGATCGTATGGATTTTTCATTTCTTTAGCCACCCGTTTTAAATTGGGAATATCGTTTACCGTGGCTCTGCGCACTGCATACCTAGGTTGGTTAAATGAAGCTAAATCACCGCGCCAATAGGTTAAACGTGTTTCAATAAGCGGCCATCCAGCGCTTGTAAGCGCGTTCAGCACTGTTATATCTTCGGAAGGGATTTCGGTAAATACATACGCACCTATAGGCAAAACTGATTGCAGTTGCTTAACAGCGTCTGCGAGGTATGGTGCTGACTCTGCATCAAAAAGGATATTGACCAATTTGTAAGTTGGCATATTAAAAAACGCTGTATCCCAGGTAAGGTGTTCAAGTAACAACCAGAATACATTGTTCCCAATTTCAATTTCAATTGCATCGTTCAAGAGCAGATTCAACTCGGGTTCTACCCATATTTTTCTTTGGTCAGCTAAGGGTAGCGGCCTAATCGCACGGAAAGGCGCATAGTAGTTTAATACGTTTTCTCGGTATTGCGATGCATCTGTTAAGAGTTGCCCCATACTTTTATAAACTCATCAAACGAACGAATATAATCAGAGGCTTCATAAGGAGTGGAAGCCAATACCATTTGAACAGCAGTGTGACTATACTGCATCGTATGCCATACGTTGGGGGGGATGTACACTCCTTTATTCGGTTCGTCAAGCACAAACGATTGTACTTGTCCTTTTCCATTATCTGTGGTAACTAAAATACGACCAGTAACTGCTACCAATAATTGTTCCGTAACATGGTGTGCATGCCTTCCTCTTACTATACTTTCAGGTGTATGGTAGGTCCAAAATACCCGTTGAACTTTAAATGGTACGTTTGCATCATCGGCAATGGACAAGTAACCAAGTGCAGGTTCTCCTACTTTGTTAAAAGTGACCATATGAGGATCAGGAAATTGTTTTGTCATCCCTTTTTCTTTTTAAATGGCCACCACTTCATCATCCAGCTTGATTTACTGCTTCCATTCATATCTTCATCTGTGTAGTATCCTGAATAATATGAAGAGTGATAGTTTTTACCATAATAACCATAACCACCTTTATTGTAATAACCACCGTAGTAATAGTAGCTGCCACTTCCATAGTACCCTCCATATTCGTTTTTGTAAATGCTGCTGTACGCTACAGCCGTGCTATCGTATGAGTTGAGGATGGTGTAAATTTGTTTAATATTGTTCTCTGCTAACAAGCGATCCGGGGTCAAAGCAAAATCGCGTTTAGAGTACTGTGCTCTGATTACAAACAAATTGATATCTGATTTAGCCATAAGGGTGAGTGAATCAGAAACCAAACCTACAGGAGCTGTGTCAAAGAAAATATAATCGAAACGGCTTCGGAGTGAATTGATGAATTCGTCAAATTCACTTGTCTGCAACAATTCAGCTGGATTAGGTGGAGTTGGCCCTGCAGGAACAATGTATAAATTTTCATATCCTGTTGGCAATACAACCTCTTCTAGTGTTGCTCTTTTAACCAAATAACTGGTTAAGCCAACTTGATTGCTTAATCCTTCAAACGATTCGTGCAGTTTTGGTCTGCGAAGATCGCAACCAACAATAACTACCTTGTAACCTAATTGTGTTACTGATGCTGCAATATTTACAGTACAAAATGTTTTACCCTCACCACTCACACTTGAGGTGATACAAATAACTTTGTTTTTTTCACCTTTTAAAATGAAGTTGGTATTTGTACGAATTCCCCTTATTGATTCAGCAAAAATTGATTTAGGGTTTTTATAAACGTATATTCCATAATCTGACGTTTTCTGGTCCTGATCTATTTTTTTGATTACACCAATAACTGGTACCCTGCTCATCGACTCAATGGTTTCTTTATCGGGTATTTTATTGTATACATACCTGCTGATAAAGATGAATCCGACACCAGCAGCAAGTCCAATAAAAAATGCGATAGCATAATTGCGTGAAGGCTTGGGGAATATGGGTGATCGGTTAACCAATGAAGCATCAATCAAACTGATATTGGAAACAATAGCAGATAAAGTTATTAAGTTTTCGAGTCTTTTTTCTTGAAGGTATCCGTAAATTTTTTCGTTGATTTTAAATGTTCTTTCAAGGTTGAACAAATTTTGTTCTTTAGCAGGCAGGCCAGATAATGAAGTATTGATTTCGTTAATTCGTTGTTGCTTGTTTTTTAAGTTAGCATCAATTCCATTGATAACATTGGCGATGGCTCTGGTTGCTGCTGCTTTTAATTCAGCAATTTTTTGAGCATTGTCTTTCATTACTGGGCTTGATTCATTGTATTTGCCAATATAAGCCAAACGTTCAAGTATAGCTTGGTTATGCAACTCAAATAAACTTTGCAAACTGCTTGCATCCTCTGCATCCACTACCACAAGTTCTACGGGTTTAGTTTTAGAGCGTTGTACTTCTTTATCGAGTACTTCAAGCTGTTGTTTTCGCAATTGCAAAATATTTTTTTCTGTTTCATAGGTAACCAATCGTTCAAACTCAGCTTTGCCCAAGTCTTGTGGATTCATCCCTTTGTTTTCTGACTTAAAGTTTGCTAAATTATCTTGTGACAGGCTCACGCGTTTTGCCAAATCTTCCAATTGCAAATCGATGTAATTGATGGTTTGTTCAATAGCCGAAGTTTTGCTATTTACAGATTCTTTAATGTAAACTGTGGCCAAAGCATTTACGTAGTCTGTCGCAAAATCGGCAATATCAGAGGTCATGGTAAGCCTCATAATATTCGTGTTTTTTTCAAGATTCACTTCCAATGCATTGCCCATGCTTTCTCCCATCTGGTTTAAGTTGTTAACCACAACGGTAATTGGCTGGTTAGCCACCATGCGCATATACTCTTCTTGTCCACCCTTTATCACAAATACAGATCTACGAAAGGCAATGGTATCACCCATTTTGTGCTTTACTTTGCCGTTGCCCGTTATTAATTCATAAGTACCGTCTGCCGCAATGGTTATGGTAAATGAACGTCCAATATCACTTGAGTCGATAAGTAAACTTGTGATTTCAAAACTTTTGTTAGGGTAAAGCCTCGAGGTGATGATGTTTCCTTCTATATAAGCAGAAGTATACATGCCCATGTATTCAAGCGTTTTGCGCGAAAGGGATCTAGACCTAAGCACTTCTGCTTCTGTTTTCATTAGGTTTTCGATTCGCCCCGAAATTCTGCCGTACTTAAATAAATCAGATACTTGACCTCCTCGTTCATCTTCAAACTTAATTGTTGTAGAGGCACTATATAATGGCTTGGTGTATCTCAACTGAATGTAAGTAATGGCCAAAGCCAAACTGATGCACCCAACAATAATATACCATCGATTGGTTAAGATAAACAAGAGCTTATTAATATCGATACTCTTATTTAATTCATCAGCAGAAGGTTGTTGAATTGGCTCTGTCATTCTTATCGTTTAGCGTGTGAGTAGGTAAATTTGAAGCGAAAGGGTTGTAAGTTGAATTAAAGTTAGCGCCAACGTGGTGATTACAGTTGCACTGGCTATTGGCTCGCTAAATGCTTTGATTCCATAGGGCTCAACATAAATAATATCATTATGGTGTATAACAATGTCGGTACTTTTTAACGCTTGTATATCTTTTAAATTAACCAATATCACTTGTTCGCCTCTGATAATTTTGATGCGGTCTTTGCGGCCACTGTCTTTAAAACCTCCTGCAAGTGCAATCACATCAACTACTGTTGTATTTTCTTTATCAATTGCAATTTTACCTGGTTTCATAACTTCTCCAAGAATGGTTACCATTAAACTGGTAATGTTTACATCAATGATTGGGTTGTTAATCAGTTTACCATATTCTTTCTCTAAATAAGCAGCCGCAGCAAGCCGATCTTTTCCCACCAAGTTGACTCTGCCAATAAGTGGTAAGGTGCATGTGCTGTCATAATTAACTAAATATCCTAAGGCTTCTATACTCCCAATCGCACCGGCAGTAGCACTTTCTCCTGCACCTTTGCCTAAATCATAGTTGTTTAAAAAACGTATTTGAACACGGTCGCCTATTTTAATCAAATGTCGGTACGGCCCTTGGTTTTTTGGGGTTGAATCAGCCGATATTACATAAACAGGCTCCGAAGGCTTAATTTGTTTTTGCCCTTTAAATAAAATGTTTTTTTTCTTATACGAACAAGATGCAACAATAACCATCATGGCTATTAGCACCCAATAAATATTCAGTTTCATCTTTAACCAGTTATCACTCCTTGCAAGTATACATATTTAGTGGCAATTCCACTGCTGTGTGTCTTATTAATTGGGGGTTACTTACGCTCCGTGTTCCTTAATGATAGCGCGTAGCCATTTAAGCATTAAAAATATAGCAAGTGCCGCTACCAGTACAATGAGGCAATTTACGATGAAGAAGTATTGTTTATCCTCATAAGTATCCCATAGGCTGGCCAATACCCCACTCAATTTATTACCTATAGAAGTGCTCAGCATCCAACCGCCCATCATCAATGCCGCAAGTCGAGGAGGAGCCAATTTGGAAACCAGCGAAAGGCCCATTGGGCTAAGACATAGCTCGCCTACAGTAATCACACCATAGGTTCCAATAAGCCACCATGCCGATACCTTTTCATTGCCATTCATGCCCATATGCACTGCTGCAATCATTACGGTAGTGGATAAAGCGGTAATCATCAGCCCCCAAAATATTTTACCCGGAGTGCTTGGCTCTATGCCTTTGCTGCGTGCCCAAACAAAGAATCCTACTACTAATGGCGTCAGTATCACCACAAAAAATGGATTAATTGATTGAAATAATTCTGTTGATATCAATTGTACTGATTGCCCTTCAGTTGGCAATTGCGTTGGGGGTAAATTTTTAAAATAATGCGGATAGTCAACTACCTTTTGCGTTTTACCAGTTTCAGTTTTAATAGGTCTAAATTGGTTATCGACCAACACTACTGAATCTTTGCTGTAGTTGATTTCTTGAACCATTCCCAGAGCCTTGGTTGTGGGTACGATGGCTGCAGGTAATTCGCGATCCGTATAACTTTCGGCCCAAGTTGTAAGTGCGGTTCCATTTTGCTTAAAAATAGCCCAAAAAATAACCACAACGCCCATAATGGCCAATAGTGCACCAATGGGTTTTTTGTCTTCTGCATTCGAACGCACATACAATGAAACGTAAAACAATACAATCGGTATGGATCCAAAAATAAAGGCATCTGTGCTATCGCTTCCAAAAATGGTACCTGGAATAAACCATCCCAATAAACCACCAGCAATTGCTGGTAATAAAACAATGGATAGAATTTTGGCTACGCTCATGTCTTCGGCCTTGGCAGGTTTAATGGTATCAACAGCCTTGTAATGTTTGCTTCCAATCCAAAAAATGGCTATACCAATAAACATGCCGATACCCGCTGCAAAAAAAGCATATCCCCAACCAAAATGATTGCGCAAGTAAGCGGCAAAAAAATTGCAGATAAACGCACCAATATTAATGCCCATGTAAAAAATATTGTATCCAGCATCTTTATTCGCCTTGTATTGCGGCTCGTTGTATAAATTGCCTAATAAGGTTGAAATATTGGGTTTGAAAAACCCGTTACCAACAATCATCAATGCCAAGGCAATAAAAAAAGTAGTTTCTCCAGGAATAGCTAAACACATATAGCCCAATCCCATCAGCACGCCACCAATTGAAATGGCCACACGGTATCCTAAAATTCTGTCGGCTAACAATCCGCCAATAAATGGTGTAATAAATACCAGCGCGATGTACGTTCCAAAAATGTCTGATGCCTCTTTTTTCTCGAGACCTAATCCGCCCTTGTCTCCATCAGTCATGTATAGGAAAAAAATTCCTAGCATCAAGTAATAGCCAAATCGTTCCCACATTTCGGTAAAAAATAAGTAGGGAAGTCCTTTTGGATGTTTGCGTTGTATTTCAGTCATGGGTTCGAATATGCGCTAAAAAAGGCAATGGGGCAAGTAGGTTGAAGGAGAGGATTTTATAAGGATATTGGTGATTAAGATATAAATGGCTTTGCGACTTATGGTATGAGGGTTTTATTAAGTGTTACTTTCTTTAGAGTTCCATTTGAAGTGGACTAAGTGGGATGCACAAAGGGTAAAAAGAAACCCTATGAGCAACTCACAGGGTTTCAAAATGCGTATTACCTTATAAAAAGTTAACGTACTCCATGCATCATCTTTAGCAACTTATTGCTCAACACAAATAAAATGATGGCAGCCACACCGGCCATTACCACAAAAATCATAAAGAAGTCGTATAAATCAGTTATTTGAAAACCGATGAATTGCTTGCTAATTCCATTTTCAGGATACAATCCACTTAAAACGCCCGCAAATTTATTTGCAGCAGAAGTAGATAAAAACCAAACACCCATCAGTAATGACGCAAATTTCACAGGTGCAAGTTTGTTTACCATTGACAAACCAATTGGCGATAAACACAATTCACCAAATGTGTGAATCGTGTATAAACTTACCAACCACATCATGCTCACTTTTGCAGTTACATCTTTTACGCCTATTGCAATAACGGCATAACCAACTGCTAACAAAAACAGTCCAATTGCTTGCTTATAGGGCGATGCTGGTTCAATGTTTTTATTTCCCATCCAGGTCCATAACAGTGCAAATAATGGCGCAAATATCACAATAGCAATTGCATTAATTGATTGGAAGAAACTTGTTGGAATTTGTTCAATGTAAATTCCTTCATCAGAGAGCTGAAAAATACTATACACACCGTAAGCAATGCCTCCACCTAATAACAGCATGAACAATTCTTTTACGCCACGTTGTTCGTTCTGAAAACCACGAAGTACCTTATTAAACAACCAGGCTAATATCCCTACTACAATTGCAATTAATCCCAATAAGAATGTTTTTGACAAAGTAAGATTCACTGTTCGATCAGTTTGCTCTTCTGCAAAATAGGTTAAGGATGCTCCTGCTTGTTCAAATGCTGCCCAGAAGAAAATAACAAAAAATGCGATGATGTAAATAACCCAAATCCGTTCGCGTTCTTCCTTGTTTAAAGACCTGTCGGAAATAATAAATCCGGGTGCAGCTATAGTTAACGAAAAAATGAAAGAGCCAATCACCCCAAAGTCTAAAAGATAAAACAACACAAACAAACCAACTTCTACTCCAGCCCAAGTTAAAATTTGTTGCATAGAGAAATCTTTTTTAACCTCAGCAGCAGTATCTATTGGAGGCGTATCTGTTTTTCTTGATTGGTTTGGAGCTGTACCAATTGGTGTGCCATCAGGAGTGACAATATAATGATCCTTTAGCCAAATAAACAGCAGTGTACTGAGTAACATCCCTACACCAGCAGCCAAAAATCCCCATTTAAAATCAGCAGGATTTCCAGTATCTCCCAGCGTTCCACATACCAATGGGGATAAAAACGCACCTAAGTTAATACCCATGTAAAAAATGGTAAATGCCGAGTCTACGCGTTTATCTCCTTGCGGATAAAGCTGACCTACCATTGTTGAAATATTGGGTTTAAAAAAGCCGTTTCCAAAAATTAAAAAAGCCAATCCTGTATACATAATCATTGATGACAATCCTACCTCTTGGTATAAGCTTCCGCTTGCAAACATTAAAAATTGGCCTATAGCCATTAAGAACCCGCCAATAATAATCGACTTCCGGTTTCCCCAATACCTATCGGCCATATAACCTCCAAGTAGCGGTGTTAAATAAACCAAGCCGGTGTAGCTTCCGTAAATATCTGAGCCAAGTGCTTTATCAAATAATAAAGCTTTGGTCATGTATAAAGTAAAAATAGCGCGCATACCGTAGTAGCTAAAACGCTCCCACATTTCGGTAACAAATAGCACATACAATCCTTTAGGATGTCCTGTTGTTGATTGACTCATGTAATGTTAAATTTAAGTAATGCAATATAAAACTATGATAGAACTATGCAAGTGCTAGTTTATATTGGCAAACAATACCATTAGCCCATAAAGCAAAACAATGCTCATGATGATTGTGCCTATGGTAATAAGCATATCAACAAATGGTTTTAGTTTTTCTTTCATGGTTATACCCCAAATTGCGTAAGGTGGTGGTTTAAATGTTTGCATTGCCCTTTGTTCCACTCGTCAACAGTTAGTTTGCCAAAAAAACCATGAGGGTATTTGGTTACAACTGCAGGTCCACCTTTTGAAAAGGTTTCCATAAGTTGTAGTAAACGTTTTTTTTCGGTGTTAAAATCTTTTTCTGAACCAATCATCACAAACTCTGGGCTGGTTGGCGTTCCGGGTTTGTAAGGTTTAGCGCTAGTAAGCATGCCTTTAAACAGAGGTCCAATGAAACGCGATGATAAGCTGCGTTTGCTTGTTGGGGGTGTTGTACTCATTGATTTCTTCAATCCTGCGCAACAGTGCGCCAGCATTTGTGCTACATTCATTCTTCCCCATTGAGGTTGTGTTGTAGGATTGAGGTTATTGATACGGTTGGTAAAATGAAGAAGTGTTTCTGCCTCAAATAAATTCATAAACTTATCCATACAATTTCATTATAATTTTTCCAATATAAACCGTGTCATTCGTTCATATAAGTGCAGACGGGTTTTGCTACCTCCAATTCCATGGTTTTTGTTAGGGTAAAATTCACTGTCAAACTTTACCCCTTTGTTAATCATTGCATTCACCATTTCTACTGCGTTTTGAAAGTGCACATTGTCATCCGCTGTTCCATGAATGATTAAGTAATTGCCTTTAATTTTTTCTACATGGTTGATGGGTGAATTCTCGTCATAACTTTTTCCGTTTTCTTGTGGTGTACGCATAAAGCGTTCCGTATATATATTATCGTAATAACGCCAATTGGTAACCGGTGCAACTGCAATGGCAGTTTTAAATACATCAGCACCTTTGCTGATACCTAAACTTGCCATATACCCACCGAAGCTCCAGCCCCAAATGCCAATTCTATTCCTATCTACATAATTCAGATTTTGCAATTGCTTGGCTACATAAATCTGGTCTTCAATTTCAAATTTTCCCAATTGAAGATAGGTTGATTTCTTAAATGCCTCTCCTTTAAAACCTGTCCCACGGCCATCTACACATACAATCAAGTAACCTTTATCTGCCAATAATTGGTACCAAAAGTAATTTGATCCCATCCACCTGTTCACTGCAAGTTGATGCCCAGGACCTCCATACACATACATTAGCACCGGGTATTTTTGTTTCTCAGTGAAATTGGTTGGCTTAATAACAAATGCATTTAATGACTCACCATATGCATTCGAAAAGGAAGTCATTTCAGCGTTGTTTATTTTGTATGAAGTCAATTTGGATTGCAACTCGGTATTATTCTCTAAAACTCGTATTTCTTTTCCGGCCGCATCACATAATGCATAATAAGGAGGTGTGTTGATGCTTGATTGAGACAGTAAAAAGTAGCTAAAATCAGCATTGAATGTAGCGTTATTCCATCCGCGTTTTTGCGTTAATTGTTGTTTCTTTTTTCCGTCCAATCCTATTGCGTAGACATAACGCTCAGTTGAGTTTACTTCAGAACTTGTAATATAAATGGTTTTGTTTTTTTCATAAATACCATAAAATTGATCCACATCCCAGTTGCCGTTAGTTATTTGTTTCATAAGTTTTCCATTCAAATCATATTGGTATAAATGATTCCACCCAGACTTTTCACTGTTAATAATAAATGACTTTCCATCTTTTAAAAACGTGATCTCAGGAACATCAAGGTATGCTTTGTTTTCTTCTGTATAAACTAAAGTATGACTGCCTGTATTTGTGTTGGCAAGCAACAGCTCGAGTTTATTTTGCAAACGGTTCATTCGTTGAATGCAAAGTAAGTTTTCATTTTGTGTCCAGTGAATTCGTGGTATGTAAATATCGGTTTCATTTCCAATATCAAGTTTTGTAATAGAACCAGTATTGGTTTGGTAACAATATAATGTAATGACCGAATTGGCTTCTCCTGCCTTTGGATATTTAAACTGATAGTCTTCTGGATACAACTTACCGTACATCGCCATATTAAACTCCTTCACCTTGCTTTCGTCAAATCGGTAATAAGCCAATTGGCTGCCGGTTTTATTCCAATAAAATCCTTTACTTAAAGCAAATTCTTCTTCATAAACCCAATCAGTTGCTCCGTTGATAATAGCATTTGTTTTTCCATCCGTTGTGATTTGTTTTTCGGCCTTATTCTTCAAATCATACACATACAAATTATTATTTTTAACGTATGCGAGATGTGTTCCATCAGGCGAAAATTCGGCCAGCATTACTTCCTCTTTCACTGGTTGAAACAACAATTTACTTTTTACATCATATACATAAATATTGGCTGCATAAGAGTGACGGTACAATTGCTTAAAGTTTGTTTGTAGCAATAACTTATCTTCCTTAGCGCTAAATGTGTAGCTGAATTGTTGCAGGTTAAGGTCACGCTGGTACACAATCGTATCAATGGCTTTACCAGAAGCAAAACTATAGCGAATAATGTTTTCATTATCATCTTGAGCGGTGTAATACCTGCCATCATTCATTGAATTAAACCCGGGAACACCTTTGGCAGAAAAGGTCCCCCTTGTCCAAATATCTTCAAGTGTAATGCTTTGCTGGGATGAGCATTGAAACGCGGTATAGTGAAAAATAATAACCGCAAAGGCGCAATGTCGCCAAGTGAATCTAACCATATTAAAAATTATTTACTTTTCGTTTAAAGCCATCAATCAGTTTGGGCACATTAAAATTGATAATAAACCCAAGCCTTTTGTCTGCTAATCTAAGATATGTTATTATTTGTGCTTCGTGCACAGGCAGCAAAGTGTCTACTGCTTTAAGTTCAATTATAATTTCTTCAGCAACTAATAAGTCAATTCTGAAGTCAAGATTAAGCATTTCAGTTTTATATTTTACGGGTAATGTTACTTGACGTTGCACAAAGATATTTCGATTCCTTAACTCTTTATAAAGACAAACTTCGTAGACACTTTCTAGCAAGCCAGGCCCTAGATTTTTATGTACCTCAATTGAAGCATCTAATATTTGCTTACTAAGCATATCTAATTCTTTACTATTCATAAAAAAATCTTTGCGCCTTGCCGTCTTTGCGGTAAAATTGCATTGTGCAATATAACAAAGTTACTGCTTCGCAAATAAGCCAATTTGTTGCTATAGTTGGCGAACCGTTTATCATTTTAGATCACGAGAGCAAGGCTTTGTATTCCAAAGATTATACAGAAGATCTGTTTTACGAACCAGAGATTGTGCTTAAACCCCGCACAGCCCAAGAAATTTCAGCCATACTCGCCATTTGCAATGAACATAGGATCCCACTCACGCCACGCGGAGCCGGTACCGGATTAAGCGGAGGAGCATTGCCACTTTATGGTGGAGTGGTAATTTCAATGGAACGCTTTAACCAAATTATTGAAATTGATGAACGTAATTTTCAAGTTACGGTTGAACCTGGTGTTGTAAATGAAGCATTGCAACAAGCTGTTCGAGAGAAAGGGTTGTTCTATCCACCTGATCCTGCAAGCAAGGGAAGTTGCTTTTTAGGAGGCAATATTGCGCATGCGAGCGGTGGGCCTCGCGCGCTCAAATATGGTACAACCCGCGATTACGTACTTAACTTAGAAGTAGTATTGCCTACTGGTGAAATTATTTGGACAGGAGCCAATACCCTTAAATATTCAACTGGATACAATCTTACTCATTTATTTATTGGCAGTGAAGGTACCTTGGGTATCGTAACCAAAATGGTGTTAAAGTTGATACCGCATCCACAACATACGCTGTTATTGCTCGCTCCGTTTACGTCACCTGAAAAAGCTTGTGAAGCCGTAAATGCGATATTTTTGGCTGGTTGCAATCCCAGTGCATGTGAGTTTATAGAACCAAGTGGTTTCGAACTTGCTGCCAGTATGCTCAATATCCAGTTTGAAATCCAACCTAATATTGAGGCCTATTTACTCATTGAAGTAGATGGCAATGATTTAGAATTGATGATGAAGGAATGCGAAGCGATAAGCGAAGTATTGTATGCTCACCAAAGCGGTGAAGTATTGTTTGGACAAACTGCTGATGAAAAAGAGTATTTCTGGAAACTTAGAAGAAGCATTGGCGAGGCTACTAAATTTAATAATACCTACAAAGAAGAAGATACAGTTGTGCCACGAGCTGAATTACCCAAACTGTATAGAGGTGTGAAGGAAATAGGCAATCGTTTTGGATTTAGAACGGTTTGTTATGGACACGCAGGAGATGGAAATTTGCATGTGAATATTTTGCGAGATCAACTTACGGATGAGGTTTGGAATAATGAGATTCCAAAAGCAATTGTCGCCATTTTTGAGTTGTGTAAATCATTAAAAGGTACCATTAGTGGAGAGCACGGAATTGGACTGGTACAAAAGCCATACATGAAAGTGGTGATGCCTGAAGTGCAATTGCAGTTAATGCGTAATATCAAGCGCGCTTTTGATCCTCATTGGGTTTTAAATCCTGGTAAAATTTTTTAATCCAGATTCATTGATTGTTAAAGTTGGTGTTTTTGGTTACGCAACACATTCTCTAGAGTCCATTCCATTCTGTTTTTAAAATTGGCCTGACGAACATCACAGTTCGTCAATGAGCATAAACTACAGGATTCGGGAATGCATGGGTCAGGATGAATAAACAATTCAACCTTTTGCTCAAAAGCTTCCGCGATTAACATTTCCATTTCTTTAAGCGCATCGTGAGATGTTTGGAGCGATTGATACCATGGCAAGGTTACATGGCAATCAATATGAAAACTGGAGCCATATTGTAATATTCTGAGGTTATGAATATCAATCCAATGAGGTTTGCGGTGTGTATTCAAAACATTCAAAACATCTTGCAATATTTGGTCATCGGCTTCATCCATCAATCCTGCCAACGATTTACGCATTAATTGATATCCTGTAAACATGATGATGCATGCAAATACGATTGCCAATACATTATCAAGCCAGGTTAAACCTGTGAAGTAGATAAATACAACACCTGCTATTAAACCTAAGCTGCTCCATGTATCACTTTGCAAATGTTTGCCATCAGCAATTAAAATAACAGATTGGTGTGCCTTGCCCAGTTTAATGAGTACACGTCCCATAAAATAATTTGCAACTCCAGCTATTGCGGCTAACAATGCACCAGTATCCAATGCATGTATGGGAGAGGGGTGGATAATATTGCCAATTGATTTGACAATGATGAGTATACCCGCTAATAAAATAAGTCCACCCTCGAAACCGGCAGAAATAAACTCAATTTTACCATGCCCATACGGATGATCTGTATCTTTGGGTTTGGCAGCCAGCGATAAACTATAGTAGGCAAATGCACCCGCAATAACATTGATAATCGACTCAAGTGCATCACTTAAAATAGCATTGGAGTGTGTGGTAAAATAAGCAGTAAATTTTACCAATAAGATGACCACACTTCCGGTGAGTACCCAACGCATGGTTTTAAGTTGTATGGAAAACGTCTGTTGCACGTATTCAAACATAAAAAAAGGCGTTCAGAATTGAACGCCTTTTTTACATCAAAAGTGAATGAATTTATTTAGCAAGCATTTTGCCTGAAAGTTTGTATCCGCCTGCTTCTACATTGTAAATGTAAAATCCAGCGCTCAAATCACCTGTTACAACTTCAAGATCTGAAGCGCCAGCAGGAGTGTTGGTATAGGTTTTTGTGTAAACCAATTTACCAAACATATCCATTACCGAAACAGTTACATCACTAGTTTTGGTTAAGTTAACCGGAATGCTCGTGCTATAGTTAAATGGATTAGGGAAATTTTGGTTAATAGTGAACAATTCATTTTTATTTCCATTAGGTAAACCAGTTACTTGGAAACTATCGATATCTGCTAAATCGATATAGTAATACAAAATATTAAATGGACCTGTTTTATTAGCATTATCAGCTGTACTGAAGAAACCAAGTGCATCACTTTCCATATAGGTCATGTGCAATCTGCCATTGGCTATCATACCACTTCCAAACATTTGCTCTTTGTTAAAACCACCAACTGATGTTAAGTTTAAGATATTGCTCCATGTTGCTCCGTTGTCTTTTGAGAAAACTACATATACATCTCTAAAGTTTGATCCTTGTGGGTCTACATCATCTTCTGTTAAAGCAGAGTATATTACATACATATCGCCATTAGGTGCAAACATTGCATAAGGCATTGTTGCAACGCCAGCATTTCCATAACGTGTTCTGGAATTGATGTCTCCAATATCCAATTGGCCATTGCCGTTACCATCAGGTGCTCCTGCTATTCCTACGATGCTATCAGGTCTACCTTCATACCAATAGTCAATACTGTTTGTTCCTAAAAATACGCTGAAAGAGTTGTCGTTTGCTGTTGTGTTTAATACACGCAAACGTCCCCAATAGCAATGCGCCATTCCATTCGCATCCAAACGAACCGATAATGAACCGTCACAAACTTCTGGTGTATCTAAGATTAAATCTTGATCATTAAAAGCTGGAATTGGGAATGGTAAAATCATGGTTGTATCCCAGGTGTTTCCATTATCTGTCGATTTCCAAAGCATCACATCTTGGGTAGTACCTCCCATTAACACAACCACAATCGAATCGCGCGCATCAATAGCGTATCCATCGGCATTACCATCAAAAAATCGCGTGCTATCATAGTTTGGCAATGTAATGTTTTGATTTTCCCAAGTGCTGGTTGTAAAGTTATACCTTGAGTACACTGTAGGATTGCGGACTCCTGCTTTTCTCATAGTATCGGGTTGTGTAGCATTCGGGCTTGTATAGCTTGCAATAACATGCATATAATTACCAGCAATTGCGGTACGTGGCCACAATACAGTTGGTGTTGAAGGTGATGCTTCACCTAGAACCAATTGTGAAGTCCAAGTTGTGCTGCCTACTGCGCCATTGGTATTGTAAATGAGTCCGCTTGATGTACCTCCAGTATCCACTCGGTGACTCATGATAATTTCTGTAGTACCATTGTAATCCAAGTTAGGGTAACCAGCTCTAAATTGTTCAATTCGGGTATTGGTTACCGGTCCCCAAGTTGATCCATCAAAATGGTTGTATCCTGAACCGCGAGCCAAAAAACCTGTTCCATTTCCGTCACTTGAAGTTTGCCACAATACACTCACAGTGCTATCAGGGTAAACCATAATTCTTCTGTATACAGATGAATTGGTTTGGCGATCAAAGTTGGTTGTGCCCACTACTTGCCAGCGAGCAACTTTGTTAAAACCAACTGTTGAACTGCTTCCAGTACCCTCTTTTACAGGCGAAGGAACGTCAACATCAGAAGCCAACGTTTTTACCGCAGGTGCAGGTTTTGCTTTGCCTTGCGGGGTTCTTGCATGCTGCGCGTTAGCGGCAACAGCAATGCCTAATAATCCTAATAAGTAGATTTTTTTCATGATGTATTATTAAATTGTTAATCGATTTCGCAACTCCAAAACTATATAAGTTTTTGTAAAAACCAATTAAGGGCTGGTTTCAACCGCGTCTAAAAGGCTCAATTTTACAAAATTCAGATAATCAAATTGTTGTAGTGGCTATCCACATTCAATCATACCTTCCTACAAAAGAATGCTACTTTTTTCAACACCGCATTACATCCAACAACTGAATTGTATTTTTGGCTTCTTGATTAAAGAGCTACTTAACGCATTTTGATTTTAAAATGAAATTTTCGCATTTACACGTACATACACAATTTTCGCTTCTAGATGGTGCGGCTAAAATTGAGGAGTTATATAAAAAGGCTGCAGCAGATCAAATGCCAGCTATCGCGCTTACTGACCATGGCAATATGTTTGGGGCATTTAAATTTGTTGCCGAAGCATACAAACACAAAGGCGAAGATGGAAAACCGAAAGTAAAGCCAATTGTGGGTTGTGAGTTTTATGTTGTGGCAGATAGACATAAACGCTCATTTACCAAAGAAGATAAAGACCAGCGGTTTCACCAATTGCTCCTAGCTAAAAATGAACAAGGGTACAAAAACCTTGTAAAGTTATGTTCGCTAGGTTATATGGAGGGACTTTATGGCAAGTACCCTCGAATTGACAAAGAGTTGATATTACAATACCATGAAGGACTTATCGCAACAACCTGTTGTATAGGAGCGATGGTGCCTAAAACTATTTTACGGCAAGGGGAAGCGGCTGGTGAAATTGAATTTAAATGGTGGCTCGACTTGTTTGGAGATGATTATTACGTTGAACTCCAACGCCACAATATACCCGAGCAAAACAAGGTAAATGAAGTATTACTTCAATTTGCTGCCAAATACAATGTTCCGGTAATTGCATCTAATGATTCACATTATGTGGACCAACAAGATGCCAATGCACATGATATTTTACTTTGCATCAATACTGGCGAAAAGCAAAGCACGCCTAGTATGAAGGAGTTTAGTGATGACGATACGTTTGTGAAAGGCAAAAGATTTGCGTTTGCAAACGATCAATTTTATTTTAAAACTACTGCCGAAATGCAAAAGTTGTTTAGTGATGTTCCGCAAGCCATAGACAATACAAACCTTATTGTAGATAAAGTGGAATTACTCGACTTAAAACGGGATATTTTATTGCCAGCTTTTCCTTTACCTGCCGAGTTTAATAACCAAGATGATTATTTAGAACACCTCACTTGGAACGGAGCCAAACAGCGTTATGTAGATATTGCTCCCGAAACAGAAGAGCGTATTAAGTTTGAGTTACACACCATTCGCACAATGGGCTTTGCGGGTTACTTTTTGATTGTATCCGATTTTATTGCTGCAGGAAGAAACATGGGTGTTTTTATTGGGCCTGGTCGTGGTTCTGCTGCAGGATCCGTGGTGGCTTATTGTATTGGTATTACCAATATCGACCCTATTAAGTACGATTTGCTTTTCGAACGTTTTTTAAACCCAGATCGAAAGTCGATGCCCGATATTGATACCGATTTTGACGATGATGGCAGGCAAAAGGTAATTGACTATGTAGTTGATAAATATGGTAAAAACCAAGTAGCACATATTGTTACCTATGGAAGTATGGCTGCCAAAATGAGTATCAAAGATGTTGCTAGGGTAATGGATTTGCCACTTCCCGAAAGCAATATGCTTGCTAAATTGGTTCCTGAAAAACCTGGAATTTCCCTCGATCGGGTGCTAAAGGCTCCTATTGATGGAGAAAAAAGTTTACGTGACAAGGAGGGACTCCAAGCAGAAGATTTAGAAGGAGTAAAAAAGTTACGCGAAATTTATGCGGGTAACGATTTGCAGGCAACAGTGCTTAAGGAGGCCTTGGTGCTTGAAGGTTCTGTTAGAGGAACGGGTATTCATGCAGCTGGGATTATTATTGCACCCAAAGATTTAACCGAATTGATTCCAGTGGCTACCGTGAAAGATGTGAGTTTGCTGGTAACCCAATATGACGGGAAAGTAATTGAAGATGCTGGTGTTATTAAGATGGACTTTTTGGGGCTTCGAAATTTATCCATCATACGTGATACCTTAAAGCTCATTTCACAAAACCACGGTGTCAATATTGATATTGACCAAATTCCACTTGATGACCCTAAAACACTAGCGCTTTTTTCAAGAGGTGAAACCAACGGAACATTCCAGTTTGAAAGCCCCGGAATGCAAAAGCACTTAAAGGATTTGAAACCTGACCGCTTTGAAGATTTAATTGCCATGAATGCACTGTACCGTCCAGGGCCAATTGCGTATATCCCAAATTACATTGCACGAAAGCATGGCAAAGAGCCCGTAACCTACGATTTGGAAGCAATGGAGGAGCATTTGAAAGACACATACGGAATTACCGTTTACCAAGAGCAGGTAATGTTGCTTTCGCAAAAATTGGCAAACTTCACCAAGGGTGATGCAGACGTACTGCGCAAAGCAATGGGTAAAAAAGACCGTAAAACCTTGGATAAACTCAAACCACAGTTTATCCAAAATGCGCAAAATAACGGACATGATGTTACCATACTCGAAAAGGTTTGGACAGACTGGGAAGCTTTTGCATCGTATGCATTTAATAAATCACATTCTACTTGTTATGCGTTTGTGGCTTTCCAAACGGGTTACCTTAAAGCACATTATCCAGCCGAATACATGGCAAGTGTGCTTACGCACAACCAAGGTAATATCGAAAAAGTTACGTTTTTCATGGAAGAGTGCAGGCGTATGGGAGTACCAGTTCTAGGGCCTGATGTGAACGAGTCGCAGGTTAACTTTGCGGTAAATAAAAGAGGTGAAATCAGGTTTGGATTGGGTGCTATCAAAGGAGTTGGCGAAGCGGCAGTTGAAGAAATTATCAAAGAACGAGAAACAAATGGGCCTTTTCAATCGCTATTCGATTTAACTTCAAGGGTCAATCTGCGTGCAGTTAACAAAAAAACACTTGAAGGTTTAGCACTAGGTGGCGCCTTGGATTGCTTTGCCAATATGCACCGTGCGCAATTCTTTTTTCCTGAAAATGTGGAAGAGCCTAACCTGCTCGAAAAGGCATTACGGTATGGCAGCAATGTTCAAAATAACGAATCAGCTAACCAGCAATCTTTGTTTGGTGGAGCGCAAACCATTACGTTAACCGAACCAATTATTCCTCCCTGCGAACCATGGACACTGCTTAAAAAGTTAGCTAAAGAAAAGGAAGTAATTGGGATGTATCTAAGTGGTCATCCATTGGATGATTTTAAGATTGAATTTAAAAACTTCAATGTAACAGATATCAATCGGGTAGAGGAGTTCAAAAACAAAGAAGTCAATATTGCAGGCGTTGTAACAGAAGTGTTTGAGCGAATGGGTAAAAACAATAAACCATATGGCAGCTTTACACTTGAGGATTATTCAGGCAATATCAGGGTTACGATGTGGAGCGAAGATTTCTTGCGGTTCAAGCATTTTTTAACACTCGGACAAATGCTCTATGTTAAGGGCCAGATGAAGCCTGGATTTAGGAGTCCAGATCAGTTTGAGTTAAAAGTAACCCAAATCATGCTGTTAGCTGATGTGCGCGAGCGTTTGTTGCAAAAAGTAACACTCACACTTAAAGCAGATCGAATTAAACCGACATTCCTTCAGCAGTTTCAGCAGCTAGTTCAAAACCATAAGGGCAATGCTGTACTGCGCTTGCAAATTTTAGACGATTCAGAACGGATGGCCGTCCAGGGGCTCAGCACACGTTATAAAGTGAACTTAGAGAATGATATGGTAAAGGCATTGGAAGCCATGGAAATTGATTATAAGATTAACTAAGGCTTGGGATAACTTTTACTGCCAAATTGTACTAATCCCAAAAAAGGAATTAAAATTGTATCGCATTAATTGTAAATAAAAATAAAAATGGCATTAGAAATAACAGATAGCAACTTCGAGGAAGTGGTGCTAAAGTCGGGTAAACCAGTATTGGTTGATTTTTGGGCTGAGTGGTGTGGTCCTTGCCGTATGGTTGGCCCAGTTGTAGAAGAATTGGCAAAAGAGTATGACGGAAAAGCAGTAGTTGGTAAAGTCAACGTAGACTTTAACCCTAAAGTTGCAACCGATTACGGAATCATGAGCATTCCTGCATTGCTTTTTTTCAAAGATGGTAAATTGGTTGACAAACAAGTTGGGGCAGTTCCAAAGCATGTTTTAGCTAACAAGCTAGAAGCTCAAATGGCGTAAGGCATATATTGATTCCGCGCCCGCAGGGCGCGGAATCAATTGAACACAACCCAAAGCATTGCGCACAACCATACTAGCTGATTTTAGTGCGCCTATCCTTGAGCGCCATATTGTACAAGCCCTCGATTTCTTTTACAGATAGGTCTAAGTCAATCATCGGTTTAGAATAATTTTTACCTAATTCAAAATCATACAACAGCTTTTCATTCACGGCCATTTTATAAGGTTGATGTACCTTGCCATCAGGTAGCAATCTCAATTCAGGTAACCAATGTTTTACATACATCCCGTTAGCATCATAATCGTGAGCTTGTTTTAGGATGTTGAAGTACCTGAAGCCCCTTGCATCATTGCCAACACCCGCTGCGTAATTCCAATTTCCATAGTTACTGCATACATCATAATCGATTAATTGTGATTCAAACCATTGCGCTCCCCAAAGCCAGTTTATTCCTAGGTTCTTTGTTAAAAAGCTTGCTACCAGTTGGCGCCCTCGGTTACTGATAAAACCCGTCTGCAACAATTCACGCATATTGGCATCAATAATGGGATAGCCAGTGTTCCCTGTTCGCCATTGCATAAATTGGTGTTCATCTTCTCTCCATTGAATTTGTAATTTTTGAAGTCCTTCTAATTGAAACAATTGCCCTTTGTGTTTGGCTGCAATCCACTTAAAATAATCACGCCACAGTAATTCAAATACCAGCCAATAGGTTGAATCATTTTGTACGCGTTCTTGCTCATATTTTTTTACCTCATGGTAAATGCTACGCGCGCTGATACAACCCAATGCAAGCCAAGGTGAAAACTTACTGCTGTAACTTTCACCCAACATTCTGTTTCGTGTTTCTTTGTATTGACTTATATGGTTTGTATCCCAAAAATAATGATTCAATCTTTTTTGCGCCTCAGCTTCGCCTCCTTTAAAATCAAGTACTGCCAACGGTGAAAGCTGTGGCTTTTCTAATCCCAACATTTTGAGTGTAACTTCTTCAAATTCCAAGTTGTGATTAATGGAAACTAACTTTGTAGGAGCAGGAAGTGAATTGCGAATAGCAGTTTCGCGCTCAACTTTTTTCCTAAAATCAGTGAATAATTCGGATAGTTTTTGAATGGGAAAAGGCAAATCTTCGGGATGCATCAAAGTGCTATTCCAATACGTAGTTGTTTGAATATGCTGCTTCAAAAGTGCGCTTTCCAATGCGTCTTCAATGGCAACTTCTTCGGGAGCAATCTCTTTTTGGTATGTCACCAGTTCAATTGTTAACGCTGCACAAATGCTTGGAACAATTTCTTCGGGTTTACCGAATACAACAATTAAATCACTACCAAGTGTTTGCAATAATTGCTTTAGATGCGTTACACTTTCGAGTATAAATTGGGCTCTAAAACTTCCTGTTTTTGGAAAACCTATTTCAAGTGTGGTGTAATTTCGCGGATCGAAACAATACACTCCTAAGGTTGGATTTTGTTGTATAGAAGCTTTGTGTAAAGCCTCATGGTCGGTAATGCGTAAATCGTTTCGAAACCAAATTAACGTACGTTTCATACCCTAGTAACGCTATGCTTAAAGTAATGTTTAGTTACCTTAAAATTGGACAATGCATTGAAACCCGTTTGGAGAAAAACCTATTTGCGTGGTTTGCAATTTTTGCCACAATTTTTCATTGTTATTTCGATGCAATGCATACATCATACCATCAAACACCAACAAAAAAACACCATTATACATTACAGCATTTCCCCAACCTGTAAGCTGATTCCATTGTGCGGAGTTTCGGTAGCGTGTTTCTTTTATCCAAGCACCACCTGCAATATAGGCCATATCCAATGCGGCATTTACTAAAAAAATAGTTTCCATTTTCTCACCTGCTTTTAATGCTTGCACATCATTGGTAAATGGTTTTGTTCGATAGGCTTGTCTCAATCCCGATGCTCCTAAAATTATATTAACACTATTCCATCCAATATTCATTTGGTGAAAAGCTTTGTTGCTCGCATTTTCAGAGGATAAACCAATTGCACTAACTGTGATATTTGCAATGGCAAAACTGCTCAACGTGGCCATTCCTACTTTTTGAAGTTGATTATATTGCTTATCAAAGTTTAACAATGGTTGAGCCCAACATTGAATGATTAAAAGTAAAGAAGATAGTCCAGAAATAAATTTCATCACGTAAAATTAATACTAATTAGGTGCTTTCAGTTTAATTAATAATTAATTTATTAAATCTGTCAACCTCAATAAAATAAGTATCTCGCAAGATATTTTAGTGTTTCAATTAACTTTTTTTCAAAAAAATAATTTGCATTTCTACTTTTTTCTCTTTCATATTTGCATCACCAAAATGAACAACAAACAACACATATCTGTTTCTCAAATGCACCGAATGCATCATTGCATGTGCATGTGTTGTATGTGCATGTAATTGCACTCAAAGAAGGGTTGTTGTCGTTCCCTCCCCAATTGGCAAACCAATCAATCACATTTCTTAATAAACTAAAAACGCATCACAAGTGTATTTCATTAACACACTTCCATTCACAAACACATTAAGCTGCAACTGCTGCATGATGATGCGTATGCGTTGCTCATACGAGCAACACCATTCCCACAGTTGATAAGGGCGCAGGAAGCGTCCTGCAACACTCGCCCAAAATAATCGCTGTAATACTTTAACATTTCGTTTAAGAGTTTACACAATGGCTTACCACAGCCTTTTTTTCGTGGTACTTCTTTAATCAATTCAAAAAAACAATAACAAAATATTATGACAATATCATCATCACTCCGTTTCGAAACATTGCAATTACATGCTGGACAAGAAGTAGATTCAACTACAAACTCACGTGCTGTGCCTATTTATCAAACATCATCGTACGTATTTAACAATACAGAACATGCAGCTAATTTGTTTGGACTAAAAGAATTTGGTAACATTTATACACGTATCATGAACCCCACTACCGATGTATTTGAAAAACGCATTGCAGCACTAGAAGGTGGCGTAGCAGCATTAGCGGTAGGTTCAGGGCAAGCCGCTCAGTTTATTGCGCTCAATAATATTTTGCAAGCTGGTGATAATTTTATTACCACATCATTTTTGTATGGTGGCACGTACAATCAATTTAAAGTTGCATTTAAACGTTTGGGTATTGAAGCACGCTTTGCCAATGGCGATGATCCAAGCAGTTTTGAAAAATTAATTGACAGCAATACCAAGGCATTTTATTTGGAAACAATTGGCAATCCTGGCTTAAATATTCCAGATTTTGAACGTTTTGCTGCATTGGCCAAGCAGTATGATTTGCCTTTAATTGTAGATAATACGTTTGGTGCAGGCGGTTACTTGTTTCAACCTTTAAAATATGGAGCAAACATCGTTGTTGAGTCTGCCACCAAATGGATTGGTGGGCATGGAACATCAGTAGGTGGAGTTATTGTTGACGGTGGAAATTACAATTGGGGCAATGGAAAGTTTCCGCAGTTTACTGAACCTAGTGAAGGGTACCATGGTCTTAAGTTTTGGGACGTATTTGGTACCGATGGCCCATTTGGTAATATTGCGTTTATCATTCGCGCACGCGTAGAAGGATTGCGTGATTTCGGCCCTGCTCTTTCGCCTTTTAATTCTTTTTTATTGTTACAAGGTTTAGAAACCTTATCGCTACGTGTGCAACGCACGGTTGATAATGCTTTAGAGTTGGGTCGTTGGTTGGCCTCAAATGATGCTGTAGAAAAAGTAAACTATCCTGGCTTGGAAACAAGTACGTACTTCCCGCTTGCCAATAAATACTTAACCAACGGTTACGGAGGCATACTCAATTTTGAAATAAAAGGTGGAAAAGACAATGCAAAAGCATTTATCAATGCCCTCAAATTGGCAAGCCATTTGGCTAATGTAGGCGATGCTAAAACGTTGGTTATTCATCCCTCATCAACCACACATGAGCAATTAAGTGAAGCAGAGCAATTATCAGCGGGTGTAAGTGCTGGCCAAATTCGCGTATCGGTTGGTATCGAACATATAGAAGATATCAAAGCAGATTTTGCACAAGCATTTGCCGCTGTTTTTGAAACTGCAACTGTTTAATATTTTAAAAAGAAAACGTGGGTGGTTATTCGCTACTCACGTTTTTCAACCAACACCAATAATGCCAATTTTTAAGTATAACAAAGAAACACAACTCGAAAGTGGAGCAACACTTCCATCTTACCATTTATCCTACGAAACATGGGGTGAGTTAAATGCCAAACGAAATAATGTGGTATGGATTTTTCATGCGCTTACTGCCAATGCCAATGCAGCCGATTGGTGGAGTGGATTGGTTGGTGAAGGAGAGTTTTTCGATCCTTCGACTTATTTTATTGTATGTGTAAACATGCCAGGGTCGTGTTACGGAAGTATTAGTCCATTAAGCATCAATGCCGAAACGCAACAGCCCTATTATGCAACTTTTCCATTGATAACACCACGTGATATGGTGTGCATGTACGATACATTGCGCAAGCAGTTGCAAATTGAACAAATAGCAATAGGCATTGGAGGTTCAATGGGTGGCATGCAAGCATTGGAATGGGCTATTGAGCAACCTAAGTTGTTTAAACAATTGGTATTAATTGCAACCAACGCCAAACATTCGCCTTGGGGAATTGCGTTTAATACCGCTCAACGCATGGCTATTGAAGCCGATCAAACTTGGTTGCAACACAGTGAGTTTGCCGGAGCAAAAGGATTACGGGCGGCTCGAGCAATGGCCATGGTTTCGTATCGCAATTATTATCCGTTTAAAGAAACACAAAGCGAAACTGATGATGAAAAGGTGGATAATTTTAGAGCGTCAACCTATCAATATTATCAAGGTGAAAAGTTAGTAATGCGCTTTAATGCGTATTCATACTATGCGCTAAGCAAAAGCATGGATGCGCACAATGTGGGAAGAGCTAGAGGAGGTGTAGCAAAAGCACTGCAACAAATACAATCTCAAACGCTTGTTATCGGTATTGAGTCAGATTTATTATTTCCACCTGAAGAGCAATTGTTTTTATCACATCATATTCCCAACACTCAGTTTAAATTAATTGACTCACCTTATGGCCATGATGGATTTTTGATAGAGGCTGAAGAACTCACACAGTTACTTCGTCAATTTACAAAACCTTTAAAGCAACTTACTCAAATATGAACGAACAAACAAACACCACCATAGCAAAGAGTGCAGTGAGCCAAACTACGCTGCACTCGTTTATGGTTTTTCCAGAAGATTTGAATTATGCAGGTACTTTATTTGGCGGAAAAGTATTAGCAGAAATGGACAGAGCAGCGGCTAAAGCCGCGCGCAGGTTGTTATACGGAACGCCCTGTGATGGCTCTGTTACGGTAAGTTTAGATAAGGTTGACTTCGTCTCTCCAGCACATTTGGGTGATTTTATTGAGCTAACCGCTACGCTTAAAAAACTTGGTCGAACATCTATTGAAATTCATGTATATGTTTCGAAAGAAGATACAACTGGAGCTATTGCTAAAATATGTGAAGGTACTTTCGTTTTTGTATCGCTTAAAGATGGGAAACCCTATCCACATAATTGCTTTTTTTCAACTAATTAATAATAAATAAAATGAATACATTAAACATCGGATTGTTCGGGTTTGGCTGCGTGGGCCAAGGTTTATATGAAGTACTCAAACAATCACAAAGTATAAATGCAAACATCACAAAGATTTGTGTGAAACAAAAAAATAAACAACGTAGTATTGATGCTTCAAATTTTGTGTATGATAAATGGGAATTGCTCAATGATGAAAATATAAATGTGATTGTTGAGTTAATTGATGATGCAGCAGAAGCATTTTTAATTGTGAGTGAAGCACTCAAAAGGGGCAAAGCGGTGGTTACGGCCAACAAAAAGATGGTGGCCGAAAATTTTAATGCACTGTATCACTTACAACAAGAATATAAGGTTCCATTGCTATACGAAGGCTCTGTTGGTGGAGCCATTCCAATCATTAGAACGTTGGAAGAGTATTATGATAACGACTTGTTACAAAGTGTTGAAGGAATTTTAAATGGCACTACTAATTACATTTTAACTAAAATTGCAAAGGAGCAAAAAAACTATAACGAAGCTCTACTTGGCGCACAACAATTGGGCTTTGCAGAAAGCAATCCGAAATTGGATGTGGAGGCTTATGATCCTAAGTATAAACTGACTATTTTATTAGCTCATGCATATGGTTTGATTGTTTTGCCAAATGAGGTGTTAAACAGCGGCATTCAATTTTTGAGTAAACGCGATACCCAATTTGCAACTGAAAATGGCTATTCACTCAAATTAATTGCACAGGCATACAAAACGGCAAATGGAGTTGCTGCCTTTGTATTGCCACAATTTATTACTTCCGAAAATGCATTTTACAATGTAAATAATGAATTTAATGCAGTGCAAGTTTCGGGAGCATTTAGCGATAAGCAATTATTGAAAGGCAAAGGAGCGGGAAGTTATCCAACGGCTGCGGCTGTGTTATCTGATATTTCGGCATTAAACTATAGCTATAAATATGGCTACCGTAAAATCCGACAGAATAAGCTAGCATTGGATACCAATGAAAACCTCGCCATTTATTTACGCTATGCCGATGATGCTATTTTAGGTATACTCAATTTTGAAACAGTAGAAGATGAATTTGTCAGTAAAGAATACAAATACGTGGTAGGACAAGTTAGTATTGCTGATTTATTACGCGCAAATTTGAATGAACGGAACGATGTATTTGTTGGAGTAGTGGAACGACCGTTATTTATTAAGAAAAAACCATATGCTCAATTAGAGCAGATGGTTAGTATACATTGATTACTCAAAATAATAAACTCTTTTCACTCGCTGCGAAATGGAAGTAAGCACCTCGTATGGAATGGTTCCTACTTTTGCGGATACATCTTCCAAATTCAGTTCTTCTCCATATACAATCACTTCATCACCTTCTTTCACATTCAATCCTGTTACATCAAGCATGGTCATATCCATGCAAATGCTTCCTATGGTTGCAACTTTGTGCCCTTTAATAAGCATGCTGCCTTTCCCATTACCCAATTTCCGGTTATAACCATCAGCATAACCAATGGCAACAGTTGCAATGAGCGAATCTTTTGTAACTACACCTCTTCGGCTGTAGCCTATGGTTTCGTGCGCCTTTACATGCCTTATTTGAGATATAACCGTTTTTAAAGTGCCAATAGGTTGTAACTGTTTTTGAAGAATGCCACTAGGATCAATACCATATAAACCAATACCCAAACGTACCATGTCCAACTGTGATTCTGAGAAACGAACAATACCACTACTATTGAGAACATGCTTCAAAATGGGATAGTCAAATGCGGCTGTTACTTGGTTGGCCATTCGCTCGTAAGCTGCAATCTGTTCGTGTGTAAATGCATCGTGTTTTTTATCTTCGCTTGCCGCTAAATGTGCAAATACAGATTTGATTCTAATATGTGGATGCTTATACAAGGTTTGCAGCAATAATTCTAAATCTGGTTCATTAAAACCCAACCGTTTCATTCCGCAATCCAACTCAATATGTACCCCAATTTCTTCCCCATCTATTGCTGTTATCAATTGGTGCAAACTGTACATATTGTAAAGTTCTGGCTCGAGGTTGTATTGAACAATTTGGTTAAAACTTGAGGGTTCAGGATTCATTACCATAATAGGTAATTTGATACCTGCTTTGCGCAACACCACTCCTTCATCTGCATATGCAACTGTTAAATAGTCAACGCGGTTAAATGCAAGTACTTTGGCAATTTCATAACTTCCGGCACCATAACTAAACGCTTTCACCATAGCCATTACCTTTACACCTGGTTTAAGTTTGCTTCTGTATATGTTCAGGTTATGCACCAATGCGTTGAGGTTAATTTCCATTACAGTTTCGTGCACGCGTTTTTCAAGCAACGTATTTATTTTTTCAAAAGCAAACAAGCGTGCGCCTTTGAGTAAGATGAGTTCATTTTGAAAATGAGTGGCCGAAAACTGTTTTACAAAGGCAGCAGTTGATTCATAAAATTCAGCACTCCCGTCAAACAGCATGCTATGTGATTGCAACTCTTTACCAATACCAATGAAACGCTGTATTCCTTTTTGCCTTATCAGTTTGGCAATTTCGGTGTACAGTGCCGTTGTGGGTTGTCCTGTTTGTAATATATCAGATAAAATAAGCGTACGTTTAAGTCCCGCACTTTGTTGTTCTACAAAATCGAGGGCAATGCGCAACGAGTCAATATCGGCACTGTAACTATCATTAATGACCATGCAATTATTAATGGCTTCTTTCAATTGCATGCGCATCTCCACAGCTTGCAATTCTTCAAAGCGCGAAAGCACATCAGTTGACGCACGTTGCAAGCACAAAATAAATGCAAAACAGGTGCACGCGTTTTCAATTGACGCTTCATCAGTAAATGGAATGCGTACACTTAAAATTCTTGCACCCGACCGCGATTGAATCACAGTGCAGTGTTCTTGTTGTTGGGTTGTAAAATACAAAACTGCATTGCTATTGGTTCGCGACCAAGTGCATATCTTCACATGAGGATGTTTGTTGGCAAACGTTTGCAATGCAGCGCGTACTTCCACCTGTTCGTCACTTGCAATAAGCATATCTACCTGCTCAAACAGTTTGAACTTTTCAGTAATTTTTGCTTCTCGATTTGCAAAGCCTTCATCATGTGCGTGGCCAAGCATGGTAAAAATCCCAATATTGGGTTGAATGATGCGTTCCAAATGAGCCATTTCACCAGGTTGCGAAATTCCTGCCTCAAATATTCCCAATGCATGCTGGTCGTTAAGTTGCCATACCGAAAGGGGAACACCAACTTGCGAGTTGTAGCTTTTCGGATTTCGAGCCACTTGAACATCATCTTTTAAAAGTTGGTACAACCATTCTTTTACAATTGTTTTTCCATTGCTGCCCGTGATACCTACCACCGGAATTGTAAATTGCTTGCGGTGCGTACTTGCTAATTTTTGCAAAGCCGATATTGAATGGTCTACCAATACAATATTGGAGCCTTTAAGTGCCGACAGTTGTTGAAGGGTTAACTGCGCTTTGCGCTCAATCACAAAATTTCGAACACCCGCATCGTATACATCTTGCAAATAATAGTGTCCATCATTCCGTTGGGTTGATATTGCAAAAAACAAACTTGTTTCTGGATACACAACTTTGCGGCTGTCAATTAAAAGATGTTCAATCCAATTGGCATCTCCTTCGCGCAATACAAATTGTGCATTTAGTAGTTGTTGTATCTGTTCAATGGTATAGCCCATTATGCATTTAAACGTTTATAATTAACCCCTAGGATAACACCCGATAGTACCAAGAATAAAGCCATGGTAAAGTACGCCCATATCATGTGATTGCCAAAAGTAAAAAATGGCATCGAAAACAAAAAGATAAACACAGTACGTGTAAGTACATTGGCCATATTAAAAATACTGTTTACCCTGCCCATTAACTCATTTGGTATATGGTTAAATAAATAGGTAAGTCTTAATACCCTTATCCCTGCATTGGTAAAGCCTAAAATTAACGATACAATGTAAATAATGAGCACACTTTTACTTGCAAACGCCCAAAAGAAAATGCCTGCAGTTACAAAAGTCATGAGTATAATAGCCTTAACGGTATTGGTAGATGCAAATACTTTCGATACAAACAAACCTGCGCTTAACGCTCCAATCGCATAAATTAAGTCGGCTGCCGCAAACACACTCCCTTCTTCTTGCAAATGCCGTTCAACATAACCCGGCAATACTGCATGTATTTCTACCAATAACATCGCAAAAACCGAATACGAGAACAAACCAAAAATGAGAAACAATGGATATTGCTTGAGGTAGTTAAATCCTGTATGAACCCTTTTCCAAACACTTCCCAACTCAACTGTTACTTTTTTAATGGGCGTATAGGCAATTTGCCAAACCAATAATGCAGCAATAAAATAGGTAATGGCATTGAGCATAAATATTTCCCAAATTTCCCATCGGGCAATTTCAAAGGGCATATGCACTGTAAACCCAAATAACTTTCCATTACCTGCCGAAACTCCTTCTATAAGTAAAGCTGCAAAAGCTCCTGACAGAATCGAAGTGCTTTGCCCCACTACTTCAATATTGGCATTTACCTTATTGTAATGTTGAGGCTCTGTAATTTCATGTCCAAAAGCATAAAGTGTTGGATAATGAATATTGTAATTCAACATGGTGATTCCAAAAACAGCCATCACCCAAAAATCATTCAACTCGTTGTTTAAATAGCCTGCAAGAGCAATAGCAAAAATGAGCGTTCCGCAAACAACATTGTTACCCAAAAAATTTGCCTTACGGCTAAATCGATCCACCAATGTGCCAGCATACAAACCAAAAAACAAAACTATGGCCGTGATTATTCCATATGAAACATTAAAGTATGTTCCTGATTGGGTTTTGGTAAAATACCATGGAATTGCGAGCATGCTAATGCCTTGCGCAAAGCCACTTATTCCATTTGCTGTAAATAAGAGTTGAAGGGAGCGTTGGTTTTTCACAATAATTCGAGGCGAAGGTAAGCAAATATGCCAATGCCTGATATCCGTTTTTAATTCTTTGAACTGTACGTAACAAATGGCATAAATACCTTATGCCTGCGGTAAACGAGCAGTTAGTAACCACAAGCAAAACCATGTATATTCGCAGTCAATGAAATCCAGTTCATTAACGCCTAAACAAGCCTTACTAAAAGCGGCAGCCTATTGTGCTTACCAAGAAAGATGCTACCAAGAGGTAGAGGCTAAATTGGCTGAGTGGGGGATAACGGGTGTAGATGCAGGTAACCTTTTAATAACCTTGTCTGAACAAAACTACTTGAATGAAGAGCGTTTTGCAAAAGCATTTGCTGGAGGTAAATTTAGGGTGAAACAATGGGGCAAAATTAAAATTATGCGTGAGCTCAAATTGCGCAATGTGTCCGATTATTGTATCAAACAAGGGTTGCTCCAAATTGATGATGGCCATTACCTCGAAACAATACACCAATTGGCGCAATCAAAATTGGATAGCTTAAAAGAAACAAATATTTTCGCACGAAAACAAAAAGCAGCTCAATACCTTATTGCCAAAGGCTACGAGGCCAATTTAGTATGGAACGTCATCAATCAACTCACATCATAACAAGGTATATCGTTACAGCTGTCTTGTTGTTTTTGTCTGTTTCAGCAAACGCACAAACAGATTGGAAACTGCAAAAATCAGGTCAAGGATTAAAAGTATACACCAAATCAAGAACCGGCAGTGCTGTTAAATCTATTCGTGTTGAAATTGATTTTGATGTACCTATCGAAAAGGTACTTGATGTCATCATGGATGTTGCATCTTTTCCGCTATGGATTTACCAATGCAAAGAAGCTACCTTGGTTAAACGCATTAATCAAGATCAACTCATTTACCACCACGTAACCCAAGCACCTTGGCCAGTTGCCGATAGGGATCAGTACTCTAAGTTTATTGTAACGCATCACTCAGGTTACGTAACTGTTCATTCCGAAATTCTTTCAGGCTTTCCGCTTTATAAAGATTGTGTTCGCTTGCAAGAGTCGCACGCAAATTGGACACTCACTTCACTTGATAAGCAACATACCAAAGGTGTGTATACACTGTCGTTCGACCCAGCAGGAAATATACCTGCCTGGCTTATTAATTTATTTATTACCGAAGGGCCTTACCGCAGTTTTACGAATATGAAGAAGCGGTTAGGAAGCAATTAACTTATGTGCCCTTGTATTTTTGGTTTGGGGCTTCAGCGAGGTTCGTTTCACTCACTCGCTGCGCGTGTTCCGCGGTACACGGTACCTTGCTCCACCCGCTAAGCCAGAAGAAGAATGACGAATTGGGAAGTAAAAATTTTTAATGTTTGATGTTGAATGTTGAACGAGGGTCTTGAACCTTGAACTTCCCTGATTAGTGTTGACAGGTAATAAATTCAGCATTCACAACTCAACACTCAAAACTTAGCACCAAGCACTCACCATTCACCATTCATTTACAGTCAACTTTCGCTGTTTTTTAATGGTGCTTCTATTCTTTTTGTTGGTTAGCCTTTTGTTCACGGCTGCTTGGGTTGGTTTTGTGGCTTTACGTTTTTTTGCAACCACAAAACAGGTATTTAGCATTTTGTAAAGTTTACGCACCGCTTCATTTTTATTGGCCAATTGTGTTCGGTCTGTTTGAACAGTAACTTGTAAAATGCCATCGGTGGTTAACTTTTTTGCCAACTTGTTTTTAAGCACTTCCTTTTGTTCGGCTGTTAACATAGTTGCTGCTTCAATATCAAACTCCAACAATACCTTGGTAGATACCTTGTTTACATTTTGGCCACCTTTGCCACCACTTCTGCTTGTTTTAAAACGAAATGCTGAGTTAAGCATGGGTGGTTTAAATTGCATCGAACTGAAGTTATGAGAATATTTGTTGTAAGCACTAATGCATTTTACATTAGCACATCAAAGTAACAATATTGTTTATTTATCTGTTAGTCTTCAAGTAAAATAAATAATAGTTTTACTGCCCTATTCTTGGGACTTGCCGAGCCAAATCTGCCTTTATTTTTCAAAAGTGAACAATAAGGTTAATCTTCAGATGCTTTAGTTTCAAACTACAACTTTTATTTGCCCATCAAATCAAGTCACTCGTTTGCGTGATGCTTACCAAAGGCCACCGCCAATATTAATACTTTGTGTGTCACACAAATCAATCTAAGGCAATAAAAGTAGTTAGGTTAGTTTTAGAAGCACAGAGTGCGGAGGGCGTCCACGAATGGTGTGAAATCAACCTGAATCGGCCTAAGTGGCGTTGGTTTTTGCTATAGATGAGGGTTGATTTGGCATTCGTGGTCTGCTTTTGGTGTTACCTTTTGCAGAACCAAAAGGTAACAAAAAAAAAATTGACACAAGCCCTATTTTCAATCATTCGGGCCGTTACACGAACAATTGCAAACATGTAATTGATTGTGTTAGTTGATACCATTAAATAACCTGTTCCATCTAACCTTGTGGATGCCTTTTCCATTTGTATCCCAGCTCATCCAAACAAATAGTGCCTTGCCAACAATATGGTTTTCAGGAACCATTCCCCAAAAGCGCGAATCGGCTGAATTGTGGCGGTTATCACCCATCATAAAGTAATAGTTGTACTTGAACGTATAGGTTGTAACAGGTTCGTTGTTGAGCCAGAACTTCCCGTCTTTCATGGTAAATGTTGGATTTGATTCGTATACCTTAATGGCTCTTGCATACAGTCTGTATGTTGTGCTGTCAAGTGTTACCACATCGCCTGCCTTTGGAATATAAAGCGGACCAAAGTCGTCAACCTGCCAACCAAATGATGCACCATAACCTTCATAACCCGTTAATGCTTCAGGGTCTGGATTGGTAAATGAATCTACATCCAAAACACCCGTTGCATTTTTCATTATTTCTACACCTTCGGCACTTAAGTTAACAGCCAAATCAGTCGATTGGGGCAAACGACCCCAAATTGGGAAATCAAGTTTGCGTTTTAGTTTTTCCGAATCAAGTGGATTGGTGCCATCTGTTTTAACCAACCTAAACTGTTGCATTTGGGGTGGATTTTCGGCAGCAACCCCATTAATATATACTTGTTGCCTTACCACGCTAATAGTGTCGCCACCAATCGCCATGCACCTTTTAATATAGTTTTCTTTTTTATCTACGGGTCTGCCATCTTCAAACGGATAGTTAAACACAACCACATCATTGCGTTTTACTTGTTGAAAACCCGGTAACCTAAAAAAGGGCATCTCAAAAATTTCTGCGTAAGAATTGCCTCCAATTAAAGGCATTGTATTGTGTGCAAATGGGAATGAAATGGGAGTCATTGGTGCGCGTGCACCATAGTTTACTTTGCTCACAAACAAGAAGTCGCCTACCAACAACGATTTTTCCATTGAAGGGGTAGGAATGGTATAGGCTTCAATAAAAAAAGTCCGTATCAATGTTGCAGCCACAACTGCAAACCCAATAGCATCAAGCCACTCTCGGGTTTTGGTTTTACGTGGAAATTTGTGCGCCAACAAATAATAGCCAATAATTGATGCTTGCACAACCACAAAAAACGAAACGGTATTGAGCAAACTTGCTTTTGCAAACAAACTCATCACGATCAAAAAGAAAAGATTGATACCGCTCATGAGCCAAAAGTTCCTACGTTCTTTTGGTTCCATCGTTGACCAGAATTGCTGTATTTTTTGTTTTAAGAATGACTGTTCAGATTTAGTTGACATACGTTATTTTGCTATTGAATGGAAACCTAACGCAAGGTATTGCATTTGCGTATAGTTGTTTTGTTGAGTGGTAAATTCGAAGGATAATTGGTTATAAGTTTAAGATATCTTCCATAGTGTAAAGACCAGTTTTGTTCTGCAACCATTCGGCTGCAAGCACCGCCCCCTTTGCAAAACCGTATCTCGATTTGGCTTTATGGGTAATTTCAATTTCATCGATTACGGATTCGTATTTTACGGTATGGTCGCCAGTAACTTCTCCCACACGTTTAGATTCAATCAAGAGCTCATGTGCTTTTGCACTTTGCGAAGGCATATTTTCGTTATACAATAACCTACCTTTCCACTCGGTCTTTACTTTATTATCTGCTAGGATATGGCCAGCCAATGAAAGAGCTGTTCCGCTCGGGTGGTCTTTTTTCTCAGTATGGTGCACCTCTTCTATCATTACATCATATTCGTCATGTGCAGCCATCATTTTGGCCAAAATTTTATTCAGCTTATAAAAAATATTGACACCGATACTAAAATTCGTTGAGTACACCATGCTTTGTTCTTCAGCTAAACACTTTTCGCGAATGGTATCAAATTGGTCGTACCAGCCAGTAGTTCCTACCACAATGGGAACCTTAGCTTCAAAACATTTTAAAATATTGTCAACTGCTGCGCTGGGCATGCTAAAATCAATTGCAACATCCACATTCTGCAAGCTAATGGGCATAAAGTCAAATGAATTTTCCATGTTTACTTTATACACAATATCGTGGCCTTTGGCGGTGGCAATTTTTTCAACGGCTTTGCCCATTTTTCCGTAACCCAACAGTGCTATTTTCATTCGGTGGTTCGTTTTACTTAAACCGGAATGTTAATGCTACTCCTGTGTAAGGTGTATACGCATTCATCCCAATTTGAGGTGTTACGTTCAAAGATAAGTCATCCGTAACATTAAAATCAAAAAAATGTGCTTCCACATTCGCATCTATAACTTGCAAAGCATACAATAGTGCCAACCCAATAATGCATTGATCTCTTGCTTGTTTGTAACTATCGCGTATTAACCGCAACGTTTCTGTTTGGTATTGGTCGTATTTTAAGTTACCAGTAAGCTCATTCGGGTTTTGTTCCCTAAAAATATAGGCTTCTTTGAAATCAGTATAGTTTTGTTGGTAAAAAACCACTCCATATGTTAATGCGGCTCCGCCACCATAAATAATAGGAACTTTCCACCACCAATTTTTACGATTATAAACTTGGCCTGCACCTGGCAAACAAAGCGAGAGTAAAGTTGCTTTTTGTGGCGAATGTTTTTGTTCAAAAATGGTATCGGGTTTGGCACGCATAACCGTAGGTTGCTCGTTGCTGGGCGCTGCCATTGGCTTGGGTGCGCCAGTTACAATAGTATCGGTACCAACTTTATACACTGGATTAATGGTTTCATCATTAATTTGGCAAAAAGCCGAGGTGCTTGCAAACCAAAACAAGATAAGCGTGGCAATTGTATTTACCCTTTTAACCAACATGCGGGCAAATATAGGCTTCTAAATTGAGTATAACGATACAGGCTAAATGTTCATAAGAGCATATCACAAGAACATGTCGAAGAATCTTAGTTCAGCAAGTCTAATATACGTTGCAAATCAGCTTGGGAGCGGAAAGGAATTTTAATGGCACCTCTTCCTTTATCATCGGCTTTAATCACAATTTTTGCTGCCAGTTTATCAGATAGGGTTTGTTGGAATTCCAATAAGGTTTCTGATTTTTTTTGTGCAGCAGGTTTGTCTGATTTTTTGGCTACAGGAGCAGCATTTGCTTCGCGCGCAAGACCTTCAACATCGCGCACACTCAATTCATTTGCTAGCATTTGTTCAAGCATCCACTCTTGTTTTTGAGGGTCTTCTACATTGATAATGGCCCTTGCGTGTCCCATCGAAATGCGCTTTTCTTTTAAGGCCAATTGAATGGTAGCAGGTAGCTTAAGCAAACGCAAATAATTGTTTACGGTTGATCTGTTTTTACCAACACGCTCACCCAATTCATCTTGTTTTAAATTGCACTCATCAATCAATCGTTTATAACTCAATGAGATTTCCATTGGGTTGAGTTCCTCGCGTTGAATATTTTCAATCAGTGCCATCTCCAACATTTCTTGGTCGTTGGCAACGCGTATATAAGCAGGTATCTTGGTTAAGCCTGCAATGATAGAAGCACGTGTTCTGCGTTCACCCGAAATGATTTGGTATGTATCATAACCCATTTTGCGCACCGTAATAGGTTGAATCACGCCATGAACTTTAATAGATTCTGCAAGTTCATTTAAGGCAGTTTCTTCAAATGCCGTGCGTGGTTGAAACGGATTTGCTTCAATTTGGCTAATTAAGATTTCATTGGTTGCATTAGCCGGTTTTACTTCGCTTGTTGTTACATCTGTATTCGCATTTTCGAGCAAGGCACTTAACCCTCTTCCTAATGCGTTTCGTTTCGGATTACTCATTTAATTATTCGTTACAGGTTATCAGTTATTATCAAAATATTTTATTTATGGTCGCTCACTTAGGTCCCAATCGTTTTTGAAGTAGGCACTACCGTACCATTCCATTCGCATTGGTAAACCCTCGCATCAATTCAATGATTGAGGTTCAAACTGCTGGTTCATTTTGGTCATGCCATTTTTTTGCAACAACTCTTTCGCTAAGTTTAAATAGTTAACGGTTCCTTTGCACTCGGCATCATGAGCAATTACAGGTTTGCCAAAACTTGGAGCTTCGCTTAACCGGGTATTGCGTTGGATAATGGTATCAAATACCAATTGTTGGAAATGCATTTTCACTTCTTCTACCACTTGGTTGCTTAAGCGCAAACGCATATCGTACATGGTGAGCAACAATCCTTCAATTTGCAAATCAGGATTTAAGCCAGCTTGAACAATTTTCACCGTGTTTAATAATTTACCTAAACCTTCTAAGGCAAAATATTCGCACTGCACCGGAATAATTACCGAGTCGGATGCGGTTAAGGCGTTGGTGGTAATTAAGCCTAAAGAAGGCGAACAATCGATAATGATAAAATCATACTCTCCTTTAATTTTATCAAGTGCATGTTTTAAAATGCGTTCACGGTTTGGTAAATTGATTAACTCAATTTCTGCACCCACCAAATCAATGGTGGAAGGCAATACATGCAAAAAGTCGAATTCGGTTTTGAACAACGCGTCTTTTGCTTGCACATCGTTAATCATCACTTCATATAACCCCAATTTTACATTTTGAGGGTCAAATCCCAATCCTGATGTGGTGTTGGCCTGAGGGTCGGCATCCACAACCAATGTTTTGTATTCTAATACAGCTAAACTTGCTGCAAGGTTAATGGCAGTAGTGGTTTTGCCCACACCACCTTTTTGGTTCACTATTGATATAACTTTTCCCATATGTATCTAATTGGTCTTTGGTTGGTGTTTCACGGCAAATTTTTCGTGAAACATTTTACCTCATTTCGGTTTGTTCAAAGAACGACATTCGAAATTTGGACTTGTACACTTCGTTTCAACAGGGGTGTTGAAAGATTTTTAACCTATTGGTGAACAAGTTAGCATTTGGCTTAAAAAATATTGGGAAAATACTTGGAAGCTTATTTGGTGTGTTTTCTGCGTTGTACTTCTTTGGTAATCAAGGTAAGTTCACGTCCCGACTGCCCCTTTACAGAGGTGTTTTCGGCAGCCCGTCTAAACAAGTAAGGCATTACCGATTGAATGGGGCCGTAAGGCAAATATTTGGCAACATTGTAACCAGCACTCGATAAATTGTAACTGATATGGTCACTCATTCCAAAAAGCTGCGAAAAGTAAATGCGCTCATCATTGTTGGCTATTTGGTATTGCTGCATGAGTTCAGCTAACAACATGCTGCTGTTTTCATTATGAGTGCCCGCACAAATTCGCACTCGCTCTATTTTAGAAAGGCAAAACCTCAATGCTTCGTTGTAATCTGCATCACATGCTTCTTTCGAAGGTTGTATAGGGTTGGGGTAACCACGTTCAGCGGCACGTGCAGCTTCTTTTTCCATATACGCACCGCGCACCAATTTAACACCCAAATAATATCCATGCTTTAAGGCATCTTCATAACTGTGCTTTAAGAAGGCGAGCCGATCATGGCGGTATAGCTGAATGGTATTGTAAACAATGGCTTGTTGATGGTTAAACTTGAGCATCATTTCGCGAGCCAATCCGTCAATGGTGTCTTGAATCCATGTTTCTTCGGCATCAATAAAAATGCGAACCTTGGCATCAAAAGCTTTTTTACAAATGCGTTCCACACGGTCTTTTACCCGATCAAATTCGGATTGCTCTTCCATACTCAATGGTTCTTTTGCATTTACCTTCGCCAATAAATCAAAACGTGCCAATCCGGTTACCTTAAACACACAAAATGGAATTTGTTTCTGACTGGCCGCTTTTTCAATGGTGCGAATGGTTTCGTTGGTGGTATGCTCAAACTCGTCTTCGGCTTCTTTGCCTTCAACACTGTAATCCAAAATAGAGCCAATACCATATGTATGTAGCGCGTTCATCGTTGCATCACAGTCATTCATCGATTCGCCACCACAAAATTGTTTGAACACAGTAGCCCTAATAATAGGTGTAATAGGCAAACGTAACTTAAATGCGAGTTCAGTTAAGGGTGGGCCAACTTTCACCAACCAATTGTAACCAATGGCCTTAAAAAGCCAGTATGAGCGCTTTAAATCATTATTTGTTTTTGATTGAAATGCGATTTCTGTATTGTCAAAACTCAGATTCAAAGCGTTTTGGCGCGGTGCAGCTTGTGGCATGTGGCGTATTGTTAGCGTTTTTAATTGAAAAACATCAAATTTGTCGGGGCAAAAATAAAATTTTGAAGGAATACTACTTAAAAGATTTCAGTATTTACATCGGAAATGATGTTTTTGAGCAATTGCTCGAGAACCTTATTGAACGTTCATACTCCAAAGTGTTTGTTTTGGTTGATGAACATACGGAGAAATATTGTTTGCCACAGCTTACCAAATATTTGTTTGATATAAACCTCATCAGCATTCGAAGTGGTGAAATAACCAAATCACTCACTACAGCCGAATATATTTGGAATGAGTTGTTGCACGCCCGTGCCGACCGAAACTCAGTATTGATTAACTTAGGAGGTGGAGTTATTGGTGATATTGGTGGTTTTTGTGCTTCAACCTTTAAGCGTGGGATGGATTTTGTCAATGTTCCTACCACACTTCTGGCCATGGTTGATTCGAGCATTGGTGGCAAAACAGGTATTGACTTTAATGGAATTAAAAATACCATTGGCACCATCGCGCAGCCTAAAGCCATTTACATTAATCCAGATTTGTTGCTTACTTTACCTCAAGAAGAATTGGTGAATGGATTTGCCGAGATGATTAAACATGGACTCATCTTGGATCGATCTTACTGGGAAAAAATTCAAAAGACGGGTTTTGATGATTGGTCTAAAATTGCAACCTTAATTAATGGCTCAATTAAACTGAAGTTAGAGGTTGTTAAGAAAGACCCTTATGAACATTCGCTTCGTAAAATTTTAAACTTCGGTCATACCATTGGCCACGCACTTGAAGCATATTCGCTCAAGCACGATAAAAAGCCCCTTAAGCATGGCGAAGCTGTGGCAATCGGAATGATTTGTGAAGCCTATCTGTCAAAAATCAAGTTAGATATGAGCAATAAGGAGTTGCGTGAAGTTACTGATTTTGTGTCGAGGTATTTCCCCAAATACTCCCTACGCACCATTCTCTCTCCAGAGCTAATTCAATTGATGCGTCACGATAAAAAGAACGAACAAGATGATGCAATTAACTTTACGTTGCTTAAGCGTATAGGCAAAGGCAGTATCAACCATGTTTGCTCCGAAACACAAATTACGGCAGCACTTAATTATTACGACAGTTTATGAGTACGGTAACCGTTTGGCATCCCACCGGAATTGTAAACGGAACCGTTACGTTGCCAACATCTAAAAGCATAAGCAACAGGGTGCTGTTGTTAAATGCAGTTTCAGGCGGTAAAACTGTTTTGCAGAATCTATCAGATGCAACGGATACTGTGTTGATGCAAACTGCTTTAAAACATCATCAAGGAACAATCGATTTGCAAAATGCTGGAACATGCTACCGTTTTTTAACCGCCTATTATGCAGCAACTCCAAACACCGATGTTGTATTGTTAGGTGATGATCGAATGCAAATGCGGCCAATTAAACCGTTAGTTGAGGCTTTACGCAATCTAGGCGCAAGTATCAACTATTTGCAAAAAGAAGGGTTCCCACCAATTGCCATCCAAGGCAAAACACTTAATGGAGGCCATGTTCGCATCGATGCTTCAGTGAGCAGTCAGTTTGTATCTGCCTTATTATTGTCAGCACCTTTATTGCAATCTCCACTCCATTTATTATTGGAAGCGGGTGCCGCTTCGTTGCCATACTTACACTTAACCATTGGCTTATTGAAACAGTGGGGATATGAAGTAAGCATCAATCAACAAACCATAACGGTATATCAATATACTGCAACAACTCCGAGCCGGTTTACCGTTGAACCCGATTGGAGCGCGGCAGCTTTTTGGTACGAAGTAATGGCATTGAGTAAAGGAGGAACAATACAACTCAATCAACTTTCATTGCAAAGCCTACAAGGTGATAAGGAAATTGCAAATTGGATGCAATCTGCTGGTGTTGTTTCATCACCAAACAATAAGGGTATCCTAATTCAACAATCAACTTTACGAGATGCAGCGCAAACTGTTTTTAATTTGGTTAACCATCCGGATGCTGCACCAGCAATGGCTGCTACAGCTGCAGGTTTAAATTTGCCATGGTCACTCACGGGTTTGCAAAACCTAGCTGTAAAAGAAAGTAACCGCGTGGTGGCATTGTGTAAAGAGTTAGGTAATTGTGGTTATACTTTAGCTGGTCTAAATGAAAATTCGATATTGCAGATCCAACAGCAAGTACCTAATAAAGGCAAATCCAATACAGAAACTTTATGGTCGCATCATGATCATCGAATCGCAATGGCATTGGCACCGCTATCACTGGTAAATGGGGCTTTAACCATTCGCAATGCAGAAGCTGTATCCAAATCTTATCCCACGTTTTGGGATCAGTTAACCCAAGTTGGGTTTGAGGTAAATCAATTTGATGAATAACTAATTTGTTGAATACACTTACTTTTGTTCGCAAGCATGGCAGGAAACACATTTGGCACATTATTTAAAATAACCACATTTGGCGAAAGCCACGGTGAGGCATTGGGTGTGGTAATTGATGGATGTCCACCGCAGTTAAAACTCGATATTGCTGCTGTTCAACATGAATTGAACCGAAGAAAACCAGGCCAATCAGCACTCACCACCAGTCGCAGCGAAGCCGAAAAAGTTGAAATTCTATCTGGGGTGTTCGAAGGTATTACCACAGGAGCACCACTCACCATGCTGGTGCGCAATACCAACCAACGTTCTCAGGATTACGATACATTAAAGGAAGTGTTTAGGCCTTCACATGCTGATTACACGTATATCCAAAAGTATGGAATACGAGACCACCGCGGCAGTGGAAGAGCATCAGCCAGAGAAACAGTTGCAAGGGTAATGGCAGGTGCAGTTGCCAAGCAAGTGCTCAACCAATACCAAATTCAAATAAGAGGATATGTTAATCGGGTAGCCACCATTGCCATTCAAAAACCATATACCGAATTGGATTTAACAAAAACCGAATTGAATGCAATGCGCTGCCCAGATGAAGAAGTTGCAAAAGAGATGATGGATTTGGTTGCAGCAGTAAAGGAAGCGGGCGACAGTGTTGGCGGTACAATTGCATGCGTAGTTACTGGTGTCCCTGCTGGTTGGGGTGAGCCTGTGTTTGATAAGTTACATGCAGAACTGGGAAAAGCAATGCTAAGCATTAATGCTTGCAAAGGATTTGAGATTGGTAGTGGATTTGAAGGAACGCGGCTAAAAGGCAGCGAACACAATGATGCATTCGTGTCAAATGGAGGTAAAATAACAACCCAAACCAACCACTCTGGTGGTGTGCAAGGAGGCATTTCAAATGGAGCAGATTTGTATTTTCAATGTGCATTTAAACCTGTTAGTTCCATTGCTGTATCCCAAGCTACTATAAATACCAGTGGTGAGCCAGTAACACTTGAAACAAAGGGTCGACACGATCCCTGTGTATTGCCACGTGCTGTTCCAATTGTAGAAGCGATGGCCGCAATTGTGCTAGTTGATTTGATGTTTCGTGCAAAGGCTTCCAATGCAGTGAACCTGATTTAGGTTAGGAACTGCGATGCGGCATTCTCCAAATTTTACCCTTACTTTGTTATTCCATGTCCAACTTAAATGGAGTGGCTGATTAATTTACGATGAAAAAACTATTGATGATAACCTGTAGCTTGTTGGCTTCAGTTCTGGTGCTAAATGCACAAGTTATTCCGTGTTTTACTGATGAGATGGCTGCACAGCATGCGGCCAAGGATCCATCGGCTAAACTACGCGAATACGAAGCCAACGAACGTATTGCATCATTTATTCCTGCAATGCAAAAGGCAGGAGGCATTATTTATGTTCCAGTGGTGTTCCATATCATTCACAACGATGGTTTGGAGAATATTTCGCAAGCCCAAATCATGGATCAAATTCGTATTATCAATGAAGATTTTCGCAAGAAGACTGGAACACCTGGTTTTTCAGCCGACCCATTAGCAGCTGATTGTCAAATCGAGTTTAGGTTGGCTCAGTATGACCCTAATGGAAATAAAAGTGATGGTATTATTCGCATTAAATCAACAGCTACAAACAATGCAACAGATGCGGTAAAGGCGCTGAGCTATTGGGATAGCGAACGGTATTTGAATGTATGGGTAGTGAATACCATTCAAAACAATTCAGGGTCTGCTGGGACCATTTTAGGGTATGCTCAATTCCCATGGGATCGAAGTTCAAGGCCAACTACTGATGGCGTAGTTGTACGCTCTGATCAAGTTGGTGTTATTGGACGGGGGCAGGTATCACAAGGTGGCCGCACGCTTACCCACGAAATTGGCCACTGGTTGGGATTATTCCATACGTTTCAAGGGGGATGCGTTGGAGGAACAGCCGCCACTTGCGGAAGTAGTGGAGACCGCGTATGTGATACACCTCCAGTAAGCGAGGCGAGTTCTGGTTGCAATGTGGGTGCCAATACGTGTAACAATGATGTTCCAGATTTACCTGATATGATTCGAAATTATATGGACTACAGCGATGGTACTTGCATGAACATTTTTACCACCGGCCAAAAAACTCGGATGTATGCCAATATGCAGGCGTTCAGAAATATTATTTACGGTAACGGAGCCAATGTTGTGGATTATGCCGGTATTGACCCCGAAACAGGAAATTACAAACCGGTAAATGCTACAGGATACAAAGCGCCCGCAGCATTTGGTTTTGAAAGCCCCGATTTGGCAACCGATTTAATCAGGTTGAATAATTTTAACAATTCGACAAATGGTTGGCAACAAAACAACAGCGTGAGTGTGAGTGGAACCAAAAGTATTTATATGCGTAATTTTACCAATGCAACGGCTTTAATTAATGGACGTGATGGATTTCAATTACCCGAAATTGATCTCACAACCATTACCGATCCGTATTTTGAATTTACTTATGCGTACGCACAACGTTCAACCGTAAGCACAGACTCTTTTATTGTAACCATTTCTCCTAATTTTGGCATGACCGAATTTAGGTTGTTTGCCAATGGTGGAACTGGATTGGCAACTGCTGCTGCACAAGCAACCGAATTTATCCCTCAACCCAATGAGTGGCGCACCATTAAAATCCCAATTTCTTCACATGGTTCTTATACAAATGCGCGTGTGCGTTTTGAGTTTTTAAATAGGCGCGGCAACAATATATATGTAGATAATGTATTCATCACAAGTGGACCTACCAGTGTGCAAAACCAATTGCAACAAGAGATGCAGGTATTGGTTTTTCCAAATCCTACGGTTGGAAAAAATGTGAATTTGCAATACACTTTAAAAGAAGATGATGCTGTGAAGTTAAGTGTATTTGACAATTTGGGTAAAAAGGTTTGGGAGGCGCCATCACTTTTGAACAAGCCAGATACATATACTGTAGAGATACCTGCTTCTGCATTCAAACCTGGATTGTATATCATTGAGTTTATGAGCCAAAGAGGGGGCTTTAACCATAAATTGTTGGTTAATTGATTTTTTACCAGCACATTTGAAAAATTTGGAAGTGTAAACAAGCGCTTATTTAAGCACTTGCAACACGTGAGAAATTGGAGGAAAGCACATGACAAAAAATTTGGTAATTGTAGAGTCGCCTGCAAAGGCAAAAACCATTGAAAAGTTTTTAGGGAAAGACTTTACGGTGCGCTCATGTTATGGCCATATTCGTGATTTGGCCAAGGGCGATGAAGCCATTCAGATTCACAATAATTTTAACCCAGTATACGAAGTATCGCCCGATAAAAAAGCGATTGTTGCAGAGTTAAAAAAATTATCAAAGGCTGCCGAAACCATTTGGTTAGCATCCGATGAGGACCGTGAGGGAGAAGCCATTTCTTGGCATTTATCAGAGGTGTTAAATTTGGATGAAAGCAAAACCAAGCGGATTGTTTTTCATGAAATTACCAAACCTGCAATTTTAAAAGCCATTGAAAACCCTAGGCAAATAGACAAACACTTGGTAGATGCCCAACAAGCAAGAAGGGTGCTTGACAGGCTTGTAGGTTTTGAGTTGTCGCCTGTACTTTGGAAAAAAGTGAAGGGAAATCTTTCAGCCGGAAGGGTGCAATCAGTTGCGGTGCGCTTAATCGTGGAGCGTGAACGCGAAATCAACGCATTTCAATACAGTTCTGCATTTAAAGTTACTGCTCGGTTTTTGGTTGGTGGTAAACAAATGGATGCTGAATTGGGCAAACGTTTTGAAACAGAACAAGAGGCGCAAGCTTTTTTGGAAAGTTGCAAACAAGCCATATACACCATCCAACAATTGGAGACCAAACCTGCTGAGAAATCACCTTCTGCTCCATTTACAACATCAACCTTGCAACAAGAAGCAAGCAGAAAATTGGGGTACTCAGTTTCACAAACCATGAGCATAGCCCAAAAATTGTATGAAAATGGATTCATTACGTATATGCGTACCGACTCAGTAAATTTATCGGAGTTGGCCATTGCCAATGCAACACAGGTTATCACTAAAAACTATGGGGCGTCTTATTCTAATCCTCGTAGGTATACCACAAAAAATGACAGTGCACAAGAGGCGCACGAAGCAATTAGACCAACTTATTTTGAAAATCAAAATGTAGAAGGTACTGCACAAGAGAAAAAACTATACGATTTGATTTGGAAACGTGCGATTGCATCACAAATGAGCAAAGCACAAATCGAACGCACAACGGCAGGCATCCGCATTTCTACTAACGGAATGGTTTTGGCTGCAACTGGCGAAGTTTTGGTTTTTGATGGATTCTTAAAGGTGTACATGGAGAGTAGTGATGACGAAAGTGAAGATGATAACAGCAAAATGCTTCCACCTTTAAAAGTAGGAGAGGAGTTAACGTTGATGCAATTGGATGCGGTTGAAAAATTTAGTCGCCCTGCACCAAGGTATACAGAAGCCAGTTTAGTAAAGAAGCTGGAAGAACTCGGAATTGGAAGACCATCAACCTATGCACCTACGATTAGCACTGTGCAAAAAAGAGGTTATGTGGTTAAAGAAGACCGGGAAGGGAAAGAACGTTCGTTTGTTTCGCTTGTACTCGAAAATCAATCTATTTCGCGCTCAGTTAAAACGGAAAAGTATGCCAGCGAAAAGTCTAAATTGTTTCCGAGTGATATTGGAATGATTGTGACAGATTTTTTATCAAAGCATTTTGAAAACATCATGGACTATAACTTCACGGCTACTGTTGAAAAGGAGTTCGATGAAATTGCAAAAGGTCAAATGAAATGGAATAAAATGATTGAAACATTTTACAATCCATTTCATAAGGAAGTTGCTAAAACTACTGAAACGGCCGAGCGACAAAGTGGAGAGCGGTTGTTAGGTGTAGATGCAGAAACAGGTAAAAATGTGTATGCAAAAGTGGGGCGTTTTGGTCCATTTGTACAGTTGGGCGAGAATGCTGAGGGCGATGATCCTAAACCTAAATACGGAAAATTGCGTGCAGGTCAATTAATTGAATCCATAACGTTGGCAGAGGCGCTTGAGTTATTTAAGTTGCCAAGAGTGATTGGTATGTTTGAGGGCAAAGAGATGAAAGCTTCAGTGGGGCGTTTTGGTCCTTATATTATGCACGATGGAAAATTTGTTTCCATACCCAAACCAGACGATGCTTACACCATTGATGCAGCAAAAGCAATTGAGTGTATCGAAGCCAAACGTGTTGCTGAGGCCAACAAATTAATCAAAGCATTTGACGAAGATCCGGAGTTAAAACTGTTAAATGGAAGATGGGGTCCTTACATAGGATACGGAAAAGGTAACTTCAAAATTCCCAAAGGTAAATCGGTTGAAACCTTAACTTATGCAGAGTGCATGGAGATTGTAAATGCGGATACGAAACAACTTGCAAAAATGGCAGCAGCCCAAAAGGCGGCAGCTAAAAAAACAAGCGTGAAAAGGGCACCTGCTAAAAAACCAACTGCCAAGAAAAAAGCGGCAGTTAAAAAGGCGAAAGCACCTGCAAAAAAACGTGCGGCTAAATAAGCAGTTCTGCGTATGCTAAATGATCGGGAAGTTTTATCATTAATTGCCTTATTAGACGATGATGATGAAGAAATCATTCGTCATGTAGAAAGTCAACTTTTGTTGTTAGGAGATGCGGCTATTCCGCTATTAGAGCAGGAGTGGGGCCAGGCTGATCGATTGGTGCACCAGCAACGCATTGAAAATATGATTCACCAGATTCAATTTTCGGCACAAGTAAATGCGCTTCGGGTATGGGCCAAAGAAAATGCTAACGACTTATTACAAGGGTTGTTTATTGTTGCTAAATACCGCTATCCAGAGCTTAGCAAGCAGACATTGCAAAATGAAATTGATAAAATCAGGCTGGATGTTTGGCTTGAAATGCACTACGATTTATCAGCTTATGAAAAGATAAGAATGATGAATCATATTTTTTACAATGTTCATGGTTTTAAAGGAAATACAGACCAATACCACGACCCACAAAACTCATACATCAACCATGTACTCGAACACAAAAGAGGTAACCCAATTATGTTGGCGGTTGTGTACATGCTTGTGGCACAAAGGTTAAATATTCCACTTTATGGCATCAATTTGCCGCAACACTTTGTATTAGGTTATGTGGATGAGCCAACAACCGATTTAACTCAATTATACAAACCTGATTCAGTAAGCACTACTTCAAATGGAAAGGTGCTTTTTTATGTGAATGCATTTAACAATGGAGCAGTGTTTAGCAAAGCCAACTTGGAGCAATTTTTAAAGCAAATTCAAATTGAACCACGTCTCGAGTTTTTTGAACCCTGCTCAAATGTTGATATTGTAAAAAGAGTGCTTCGCAATTTAATTGTGGCATATGAAAAACAACAACGGAAAGATAAGGTCAATGATATGCAACAAATGCTTTCTGTTTTAGGCGAACCTCCATTGGATCATTTTGAAGACACAACGCCTGATGGCGAAGAGTTTGATTGATTTTTGAAGAAATGGTAGTCCTGATGGATTTTTTTCATAATTTCAAACTGTAAAAACTAAACTATAGAAATTTAGAATCTTCTTATGATAAACAATATTAAATACTTACAAGTTGATTTTTTAATCAGGATTTTGTTAACAGGATTACTTGTTTCAGTAGCTGGTCAATCTGTTTTTGCTCAAACCATAACCTTTAACAATGTCCCACCTCTAACTGGTAATTGGAATACATCTAATGCCGGTATATATTTCAACTTGACTACAAATAAGCCTATTGTTTTACAAAATATTAGGATGGCTTATTCTTCGAGTCGTACACTGGTGAAAATATACTATAATAGGAATAAGATTACAGGACAGCCCGGTTTCACAACAATATCAAACGGTTGGAATAAACTTGGTGAAGTATTTGCGGGTGGAGCAAACTCTACAGTCTCAACAATTCCAGTCAACTTCAATTTGATAATAAATCCAGGAGATACATTTGGTTTTTACGTTGAAACTGGTACAACTATTTACAATACCAATAACGTTAATATTCCTAGTTTTTCAGATGGGAATGTAAGTATTATAACCGATGGGTCTTGCGCTTACTCAAGAATGATGCCTAACACTTTGCTCTTCCCTAGACAATTTAATGGAGGAATTGTTTATAGGCTATTGCCAATGGGAATCAACGATGCAAGTATTTCACAATTGGTTTCCTCTTCGAAGTTTTGTGGGTCTAGCCACAATTTAGTAGTTAAGGTTTCTAATAGAGGTATTAACACAATATCGAACGTAACTGTAAACTGGTCTATTGATGGAATATTACAACCATCAGTTTTTATTAACGCTTTACTTGACACTGTATATCATTTGAGTGGTAAAAATGATACTGACATAACACTGGGGGTTATTTCATATTCTCCTAACACTCCTAGGATAATTAATGTTTGGACTACTATGCCAAACGGCTTAATTGATACAATTACATATAATGATACATTGAAATTAATTTTACAGCCTGGCTTATTAGGGACCTACACGCTTGGAGATAGTTCATCCAATTTCCTAACATTCACTTCAGCAGTTAATAAAATTGATTCAGTAGGTAGATGTGGTCCTGTAACTTTTAATGTAACATCAGGTATATCATTAACTCAAAGGCCGTTAACTTTGCATAATTTAGACTCTGTTACCTTTCGTAAGTTTGGTACAGGAGCTAATCCTATTGTGATTGGGGTTGGTGGAACCAGTATAAATGATGATGCAGTATTTAGGATGGAAGGATGTCGATTTGTCGAGTTTGATGGCATTGATATAGCTGATAACGTTAGTAATAACAATGATACTTTAAGAATGGAAATTGGATACCGTCTTATGAATGCTGATATGTTTACTGGTTCATCTAATAATACCATTCGAAATTGTAAAATAACTTTAAATAGGACTAATTTTCAGAGTAGAGCGATAAGTCAATTTGCCTATGCTGATGTATCAGCTGCTAGTGGAGGCAATCATAATAATAGATATGAAAATATTAAAGTTGAAAATGTGGCTTCTGGAATTTCATTGTGGGGATCTCCAATAGTTCCTGATACCAACAATGTTATTACTTCGTCAGGTGGAGATACCACTATTATTGGCGCAGTCTCCGCGAATGATATTGGTAACCTCAGTATTACTCGATTAATTGCTCTTCCTGTATATGGAATTGAGGCTAGAAATCAAGTAAAGGTTGAAATATCTAAATGTATTATTCGTAATGTATCTCAAGGGTTCGATAACACGTTGTTTGGAATAACTGTAAATGGTAATAATTTCTCAGGTTTTGAATCATCAAATTTAACTAATAAAATTTGGGGGAATACCGTCCACAACATAACTCATTCTGGAAACTCTTTATCTCCTAGGGTAACAGGGATTGGATTGTCTTTTAGTAGAGACACAATACAAGTTTGGAACAACCAAGTTTATAATATCAATTTTATCGCCTCCACTAATACTTCATCTTTTCTAACTGTAAGAGGCATTTCGCACTTTGGTTCTGCGATAGGGGAATATTACCATAACTCTATTTCTATTTCTTCTAGTAACACAAATTTGAATAGTTCTTCTTCTTGTTTTTTTACAGAAGGTATTTCTACAATAATATTGAGAAACAATGTTTTATCAAACACTTCGCCTGGGAAAACAGGATTGCCTAAAAATTACGCAGTATACTTGAGTAACAACCTTACAAATTTTATTTCTTCAAATAATGTCTATTGGGTACCTAATCTCAACGGGTTTGTAGGATTCGATACTAGTGACCTTGTTACCTTAGAATTATTCGCTGCTGCAACATCATTGCCTGGACCATCTGATGGAAATGAACTTGGCAGTGCTTACGCAAATCCTAATTTTATATCTTCAACAAATTTGAATTATTCAGCATCTACACCTGTTGCTAGAAGTGGAGTTCCTACCTCGTCATCGATTGTTATTACTACCGATATTTTAGGTAATCCAAGGAGTCAAGTTTTTCCAAGCATTGGTGCATTTGAAACAACACAAACATTGATTGACAGTGCAGCTCCTGTTATCTCGAATATTAGAGTAATTAATTCGGTAAATCCGACTATAATGGCCACAATAAATGATAATAGTTCCCCAAATATTGCAGGTGATGTTAAACTTTGGTACAGACTAGGAGCATCTGGTGCATTTACTGCTTTGGCTCCAGACAGTGTTCCATTAGGCACTATGAATGGTGATTATAAGTGGTCAATTTCAATCATTTCTTTACCAGCAGGGGTTTATCAATTTTATATTGCTGCAAGAGATAGTATGGGTCCTGGGATAAATGTAGCTGTTAATCCGATTCAGGCAGAATCTTTCAGTGGCTTTTCTAATCTAGATCCAGTTAATTACATCTCCCCTCTTAATGCTAATCCTAATGTTAGAATTTTTATTAAAACATTAATTCTAGCTGGAGGAACTTATCCTGTCGGAACATCTAGTCCAATCTTTAAAAAATTAACGGATATATCTAATCGCCTTCAATTTTATGAGTTAACAGGAGATATCATTTTTGAATTGCAATCCGACTATGATGGAACAACAGGAGAGACATTTCCAATAGTATTTAGCGAATTAATTACTACAGGAGGAAACTGGACAGTAACGATCCGACCAGCACTCGGGGTATTAGGTAGAGAAACATCAGGATATCCCGTTTCGGGAGTTCCAATAATTGATTTAAACGGAATAGACAGGTTAATATTAGATGGCAGGCCAGGAGGAATTTCAACAAGCAATGAATGGACTGTAAGAAGTAAGCGAATGGGATCTAGTCAAAGCTCTCCATGTATTCAATTTAATAATGGCGCCCAGAGTAATGTTGTGACAAATTTGATTATCGAAAGCGATAATATTTCATTCGTAAGTGGCGCTATTTTTATATCTACTACCAAGAATAATCAAGGGAATAGCTTTAATAGAATCATGAATTGCACAATAAGGGATAGAACAGATTCGATTGGAAGCCTAGCAATAGGTATTTATTCTTTAGGAAGAAATGGCGTTACGAACGATAGTAACATAATTTCAAGTAACAATCTGGTCAATTGGACTAAAAGTGGAGTAGAAATTGCCTCAACTGGAAATGGTTCAGATTGGTTAATTGCTCATAATCACTTTTACATGACAGCATTAAGAATAACTGCCCAAACCGCTATCCGTTTCGAAGGAGGGGGCCTCGCTACTGGCGTAACGATTAGTAATAACTTTATTGGTGGGAATATGCCTAATGCTTCAGGAACTCCATGGTCTAATAGTGTAAGTGGTTTGTGGAGAGGTATTGTATGTGCTGCTTCTTTACATGACTCTACTTTTGTTCATAACAATACCATACAAAATGTGAATCTTACTGGTGGAGTTGGAACTTTTGCTGGTATTGAAGTAACAGGTGCTATGATTAGTGTGCGCAACAACACAATTGGGCACCTAACCGATACAAATAGTATAGAAACTTCGCAAGCTGGCACTATCATAGGTATTTGGTTGAATCATGCTAATAACAAAGCTTTAATCGAAAATAATATCATAAGTAATATTAATTCAACTGGTGCTAATACATTGGTTCAACACAATGGAATACGTATTTCGGCAGTTGCAACAAATGCATTGATTATAAGAGGGAATCTGATCTCTAATTTATCGACTACAAGTCGTGTTGTGAGTTCAATTACACCCTCAATTGCGGGAATTTTGAGTTTGGTTGCTAACCCAATGCATATAATAGAACGCAATACAATTTATGGATTAATAAATCGCGGCAATTTAGGTGCAACAAGTGTTTTTGGCATTAATGTTTCTAATATATCGGGCGCTGGTACTATTGTTGGCAATAATATTTACAATTTAAACAATACAAGTGCAACCTTATCTGCTCAGGTTGCAGGTATACATTTAGACTTAGGAACTTCTTGGAATGTAATCAACAACTTCGTAGCTTTAGGTGATGGAGTTGACTCTTTAGCTGTAATTTCCGGAATTCAAGATAAAACGACAGGAATAAATAATAACATTTCATTCAATTCGGTACTCATTTCAGGTAATCCCATAAGCACAAGAGCTAGTACAAGTCATGCATTTAGGAGGATAGCTAGCTCTAACATAAATGTGCGCAACAATATTTTCCAAAATAATAGGGTTGGCGGAATTGGAAATTACGCCATATCTAATATTCATTCCAATCCAGCAATTGGTTGGCGGTCAAATTATAATGCGTTAAGTACGAATAGTATTAATCAACTTGGTTTATGGAACGCAACATCAACTAGTTTCTCAATCTGGAAAAATCTTTCATTGTATGACTCAGCATCCATAAATACTCCGGCAACATTTGTCTCACTTACAGATTTACATCTTACTTCACCTACAATAGGTAACTTATTCTTTGCAGGTAAGCCTATTTTAGGTATAAATACTGATTTTGACGGACAAATTCGAGATCCTAATTTTCCATATATCGGAGCAGATGAAAACATTTCTTTTCCACTTCCGGTTAACCTTATTTCTTTTACAGCTAAGAAGCTAGAGAATGATGCCTTGTTAGAATGGAGCACTGCAAGCGAAGTAAGTAACAGTCATTTTATTGTAGAGCGAAGTATAGATGCTCTTAATTTTACTGAAGTTGGTAAGGTAAAAGGAAAAGGAACAATCCAAACCTCTTCTACTTATTCTTACCGAGATAAAAATATTGGCAGCAATCATAATGTTGTATATTATAAATTACGTCAATTTGATTTTAATGGCACTTCTGATTTAAGTGAAGTTGTAACAGTTAACTTTTCGTTACTTGATGGTGGCGACCTTACCATTGTGCCTAATCCATTTGATAATGATTTTGTGATAACCATCACTGAAACAGCCAATGAAGAAGCAGTAGTGAGTATCATCGATGTGCAAGGTAAACTATGTGCAACTGAAAGGCATATGATGCAAAGTGGTCAAAACAGATTGAATATTGACTCAAGTAAAGACCTTGAAAATGGTATTTATTATATTCGGATTGTAACACCACTCCACACACAAACGCTTAAAGTGTTTAAATACTAACTAGTGTTTAAATCTTCTTGTTTAAAACGGGCTTGCATTGTTCCAAGTCTTTTATTACTTCATTATCAGTTGATTTGTTATAATAAACATGGGTTTTTTTATTTAACTCTTCTCACTGCGCAATCTATGTCATCGTGCTTTTAATATATTTAATCGGTAGTTTATGAAAATAAAAAGCTGTTTATCGAAATTTAAAATAATTGATTTTCAGTATTTTAGACTAGTGACTACCTTTTAAGGTCGAAACTAACCTTGTTAAAATGATGAAGTAATCTATATTCGTTTTATATTATAGCCATTTACATAAGTTATGCGTACACTTATATACTTATTTGCCAGGTTAAGGTGTGGGTCATTTTTTACGGCCAAAAACAAATACTGGGAGAGTTCATGCATGAACGAAACCATGACAGAGCTACGTAACCGCTATCGCAACACGCCCGATAAACTTATTCATGCGTCTAAACTCATTGATTCGAACAGTAAATCCTTAAACAGTTCCATTTTTGATGTATTAAAAAAACATGGCTTGCCTAAAATGATTCAAGCCCGCAAAACAGGAACGGTTTTGCATGAAATAATGTTGTATAAGCGTATGATTCGAGGAATGAAAACCCGGATTGTATACCAATTTGTCGAACACCAAATCGCTACCATTCAATTTCAATTTGCAGCTGAGGCTGATATTCATTTTGCGCAGTTGAGAAATTACATGCAAGAGCTAGCAAAGGGCACTGATTTACCAACTGAGGGTTCTTTTAGTTTAGTAGATTCAAATGGAAACAGGCTCGATTACAACGAAGGATTTAAAGTTACCCTCACTTTTGTGAATCATGATCCTGATTTGATTCAAAACATTAATTCAGCAGTATATCAGAACCGGTTTCAACCAAGTAAAATTGAAACCCAACGCAGATTAGAATTATCATTATAACACAAAGGCCGCCCCATTACAGAGCGGCCTTTTTTGGCTGTGTTTGATTTGACTATCTTCTGTTTTTCTCAATGAGTTTATACAACTCATCTAATTTCGGAGAAAGGATAATTTCTGTTCTTCTGTTTTTGGCCCTTCCTTCAGCGGTTTCGTTGCTTGCTTTCGGGTAAAATTCGGCCCGGCCAGCTGCTTCCAAACGTTTCGGGTTAACGTTGTGTTGGTTGCTTAACAATCTTACGATGCTTAATGCCCTGTCGGCACTTAATGCCCAGTTGTCTTCATACTTGGCAGTATTAATTGGGATATTATCCGTATGACCCTCAATGAGTACATCGATATCTGGATTTTTATTTAATACATCACCCAATGTTTTGATCGCGTCTAATCCTTTGTCTTCTACAGCTGCACTGCCCGACTTAAACAACAGCTTATCGCTCATGGATACATACACCTTTCCATTTTTCATTTCAACGGTGATTTCATCTGACTTAAATGCCAGCAAAGCTTTTTTCACCGCATCATTGAGTGCATTTAACAAGGAGTCCTGTTTGTTAATGATTCCTTGTAACTCAGCTAAGCGTTTTTCACGTGCTTCTAATTCTTCAGCTTTAATTTTTAACGCATTGTTAAAACGCTCAGCATCTGATAAGCTTTTTGTCATGAGTTCATTGTACTTGGCGTTCATTTCGGCAAACTGTTGTTTGAGTTCGTTATTTTTCTCTGTACAGTTATTGTATTTAGCCGTTAATGCTTTGTACAACGAATCGAGGTAACGGTACTCTTTGCCTCTTAAGGTCGTGTCTTTGTTGAATGCAACCACCAACTGGTGTAATGAGTCGCGCTGATTCATGGTTGTTTTTAAGCGCTTACTTAAAAAGAAATTATACGACTTATCATTAAAAGTTTGTGGATCTTTCACAGGAGACTTCGGTTCAAATTGTGCAAATAACTGCAACGAAAAAACGATACTAACAATTGATAAAAAATACTTCATACCCTAATTTGATTTATACCCTACAAAAATGAATGAAAGAAGGACGAAGCACTAAGAAATGAATTGATACTTATTCAGAGTTTAATACACAGTGCATACTACACGGTACAATGCAGTAAGTGGTGGTTGTGTCAAAAAACGGTCTTTGGCAATAATTTATTTCATATTCGCGTTTTGCAGTGTATATGAGAATAATTTTGTTAATAACGGCTGCTACGGCACTGCTTGTGTCGTGCGGCAAAGGTAAAACGTGCACCGCACGCGACAAATTTGGGAATGAACTGGGCGTAACCGAAGGGTCAGACCAATGCGAAAAAAACATTAACAAAGCTAATGGCGAATGGTGCGATTGTGAAGATTAGCTTTGCAACCAACTACGCTAAATCTGATTGTAAAACCCGCACAACTAGCGGGTTTTATTTTACAGAAACTTGAATCCGATAGTGAATTGAATAACCGAAGGTCGAGTGCTGTAGTCGATGGTGTTGCCAGCAGCATCAACTATTTTTTTGCCAGCATTGCTAAACACACCATCGTACCGAACATCAAGTGAAATTTTAGACAAGTCGAAGCCAATACCCGCTTGAAAACCGATATTGCTTGATTTAAAATTCTCTTTATTGAAATTAGGGTCAATTGCAGTTCCTTCAGCTTTTTGATGAGCTCCTGCCAGAAATTGAAAGTTAGGTCCGAAGTTCACCCTTGCAAATAACAACTTATAACCGATGAGTACTGGAACATCTATATAATTGAGCGATTGAATAACGGCAGTTTGGTTAGCTGTACTTTGAAAAGCTCCTTTGCGTTGTGAGAACATGAGTTCGGGTTGTACAAAAAAACCGAGTATGCCAACTCGGGCAAATGCACCTCCGCAAAATCCAACTGAAGAGGCTGATTCTGCGTACAAATTTGTTTGTTTGGTTGTTAACTCGCCTCTGTTTAATCCAGCTTTAATTCCGAGGTCGAACATTTGCGCTTGCGCTACAATTGTGGTGGTAAATAAGGTAACAAGGATTGCTATCTTTTTCATGTTAATCAATTTATTCAAATATATAAAAAAAAGGCTCCCAACAAATGAGAGCCTTTTTAGCAGAAAAATTATTTGGCTAATTATAAGCTGGCAGGTAACCATACTTGCGCCCAAGTTCCAATTGATTTTGTAAAAAGTTAGTTGGGTACGACACCTTCACGTCAATCACTTTATCACCATCCATTACGGGGTTTAATTGTGGTTGAATAAAACCTTTGTAAGGGGCAATATTGAGGGCAGCAAAACGCTCTTTTACCTCTTTTAAAAGTTCTTGATTCACTTTTACACCATATCCTTCAACCAAGGCCGTTGCGGCAGCATAATCACCTTCTGATTTAATACGTTGAATTTCGCTTAACAACTCACCAAAAAGTATGCGCAGTTTTTCGTAATCATTAACCCGTACATATGTTTTTCCATTCCGTTTAATCATCTCTACTACATTGTCTTTTTTACCTTTTTCATATACCCAAGCAGCATTTAATTGTCGGTTGCGCATATGCGCTTCTTCTAAATTTTCGCCCATGTTCAAACGGGTAAGTTGTGTAATTAGGCCGTTCATCATATAGCTGTCGTATTCGGTTTTACCAACCTCTAATGACGGCATCACACCCATTTCAACCACTTTTGGATCGAGCACATAATACAATGCAACCAAATCAGCTCTTGCTTCCTCCAAAGTACTCGCATAATTTTTAAGTGTTTGGTCTGGGTCACCAACGCCTTTATTAATTTGACCTGAGGCATGTCCAATTACTTCGTGCATATCTGTATGTAAATCACCCGCAAGTGCACCATACTTTTTAGCGCGTTCAATTTGTGCTTCGTTTTCGGCAAACTCAACTAACATTGGACTTTTGGCAGCCACAACATTGTAGGAGTGTACAATATTGCCAAGTGATACAGATTTGCTTCCATGTTGTTGGCGAATCCAATTTGCATTGGGTAAGTTAATACCAATTGGCGTTGATGGTGCTGCATCTCCGGCTTCTTGTATTACGGTAATAACTTTGGCTGTGATTCCTTTTACCGTTTTCTTTTTATGCGCAGCCATAATGGGTGAGTGGTCTTCAAACCATTGCGCCTCTTTTGCAATTGCAGCAATACGTTTGGTTGCTTCCATGTCTTTCATCGAAACTACCGACTCAAATGAAGCTCTTTTACCAATGGCATCACCGTATACTTCAATAAAGCCATTTACAACATCTATACGCGAATCAATATCTGCAACCCAGGCAATATTGTAAGCATCCCATGTTTTAAGGTCTCCGGTTTTATAGTAATCAACAAGCAATTGCAGCGTTTTACGTTGTTGTTCGTTCTCAGCAACAGCTACTGCTTTCTCAAGCCAAAACACAATTTTTTCAATCGCAGCGGTGTACATCCCACCTACTTTCCAAACTTTTTCAGTTAGCTTCCCATTTTCTTTAACCATTTTTGAATTTAATCCCCACGAAATTGGTTGAGCATCATTTGGGTTCATTCTACTTTTGTAATACGCCTCTACTTCCGCTTGGGTAACACCTTCATAAAAATTATTGGCCGATGCTTTTACGTTATCAATGCCTGGGGCAAGATCTACAATTTTAGCATCCATTTTTGGGTCAAATACAATGGGTGTAATTTTTTGGATGAAAGCATCTACTGACAATCCGTTTAAAGGTAAACTCGATTGATCAATGCTTTTGATTGCAGCAGCAAAAAAGTCGGCACTGCATTCTGGTATGAACTTTAAATTGGAGTAATGATGGTGAATACCATTAGAGAAAAAAACTCTTTTGGCATAGGTTTCTAAAGCGGTCCAGTCAGTACTTGATTTATCACCATTATATTGTGTAAGCAATGCTTCTAGTGTTTTGCGTACGGTTAAGTTGTGTTTGTATTTTTGATCATAAATAATATCCCGTCCGCAATTGGCCGCTTCGTATAGATAGTATGCAAGTTCTTTTTGTTGAGAAGAAAGTTCGTCAAAGCCTGTTATTTCGTAGCGCAGCACTTGTAAATCGGCAAAACGATCACAGGTTACATCTTGTTGGTCGTTGCCACCAGTTGCAGCTTTTTTCTGATCAGATTGGCAACCTAAAGCAAGAGTGGTTGCGCCCAAAACTGTTGCTAACATGAATTTATTCATTTTTAGATTAATTAAGTGTCATTGATTGAAGAGTCCAAATCAACAGAATAATGCTGATATTTAAAAACAATATTCAGTTTATAAGACCGCTTTGCCAACCCTTAATTGATAAACGGTTTGTTGGTTAAATTGAAATAGAAATTGTAAACTTGGTAAACATAAGACTATGAATCACAAGATTTCCATTTACTACGGTTTATTGGCTGCTCCTATTGCGTTGTTGATTAGGGTAATTGCTCCTGAGTATTCTCAGGTTGTATTTGTTTGTGCGGCTATTGCATTGATTCCTGTAGCACGACTAATCAGCGAAGCTACCGAGCAATTGTCTTTTTACGCTGGCGATGCCATTGGCGGCATGCTCAATGCTACGTTTGGTAATTTGCCCGAAATGGTGATTATTTTGGCCGCGTTGCAGAGTGGGTTGTATGAAATGGTGCTTGCATCATTGGTGGGTGGTATTTTAGCGAATTTATTGCTTGCCAACGGACTTTCTTTTTTGATTGGTGGGTTTAAAAATCATGTGCAAGAGTTTAATCCTGTAAGCGCGAGAGTATACGGTTCTATGATGCTTATTGCCTGTATTAGCATGATAGTACCGGCTATTTTCAACAACGCATTTAGCAAGGTGGTAATTATCCGCGAAGAATACTTACTCAATATTGGTCTTGCCATTTTTTTATTGATTACCTATGTTTTGTATTTGGTATTTATGCTCAAAACACATCGTGATTTTTTTAAACCAACAACACCTAACGAAGAAACAGTATCTCCCAAATGGACATTAAAGAGGGCTTTGGTTTGGCTGTTATGTGGTTCTCTACTTGCGGCCATTACGGGCGAAATGTTGGTTAGCTCAGTTGAACCTACCGCACAATCACTAGGTTTAAGTACAGGATTTGTTGGAATGATTGTATTGGCCATTATTGGTGGAGCAGCCGAAAGTTTATCAGCGATTCAAATGGCGAAAAAGAACAAGATGGATTTGAGTTTAGGGATAACTTTTGAGAGTTGTATCCAAATATCCTTATTGCTTGCGCCTGTAGCAGTAATCAGCAGTTACTTTATGGGCAACAAACCGTTTAACTTGGCATTTAATGGTATCCATTTAAGTGTATTGTTTTTAGGCGTTTTGGTTGGTGCAATGGTAACAGGTGATGGCAAGTCTAATTGGTATAAAGGAGTGCAACTGATTATGGTGTATTTAATTATTGCGGCACTTTTTTATTTCATACCCGAGGCCAATTAATTTTTACAACAACCGCGAGAAAGGCTCAAGCCATTCACGATTGGTTTGGTAAGTTCCAGTTTCCCATTTGTTAAAATTGGCAATAGGTCTTTCTGCATAAGCGTGCAATGTTTGGAGTTGACTTGTACTGAAGAGTCCGCTGGCTTCTATGATAGCTTGTGCCACACCATACTGTGGATCCATTTTTCCGTCATCAATTTTGATGCAAACTCCAAGTTGGATATTGGTAAATGCCATGCAAAAAATACCTTCTGCTCCGGTTTTACCTATTACCTCGGGCGCGGTTATCTTCATCATGTCAGAGCAATACCTGGCTGTTCCAGCAACCATTTCAGGGTGTTGTGAAATGGCTTGAATAATTTTATTGCAAGCATTTTTTCGCTGCTCAGGTAAGCGTGGATTCACTAAGTTGGCATAACCTACTGCCTGGTTGTAAACAGGTACAGCATAAATGGGTGCTGAGCATCCATCGAGGGCCGTTGTCATTTTGGTTTTAGGGTATTGGTACATTTCGCTGCATACATTCAGAATTGCTTGCTGCAATGGATGGTTTGCGTTTAAATAATCATGAGTTGACCACCCATTTAAAACACAAGTTGCGAGCATACCTGCATGTTTACCACTGCAATTATTGTGTATGGCTTCAGGTTTAAGACCGGCTTTAATTAGGTTATTGGATGCAGCGCGTGAAGTTGGAAATTGAGGACCACATAACAAGGCATTTCGTGTTAATCCAATTTTAGCAAGGATTGAATCTACGGCTGCCACATGAAATGATTCGCCATTGTGAGAGCCACAAATTACTGCTAACTCTGCATTGCTTAATTTAAAATGTTCCACTCCACCCCGTTCAATAAGTGGAAGTGCTTGTAATAATTTCATGGCGCTTCGAGGGTAACATATTTGCTGGATATCACCTGCCTGCAAAATCACCTCCGCATTGTGGTTTACAATGCAAACAACACCTCTGTGAAAACTTTCTAAAACAGAACCTCTGTATATTTCAACCAATATTGGATTGCTCATGTCACAAAAGTAGTGAAGAATAATTTACCCATAGTAAAAAGCGATGTTGCAATTACAAGTACCAATACCCAACGTGTAAATGCCGTAGCAGAAATATGTTTGAGTATTTCTTTACCTATCCAATTTCCAACAACACTTACCAAGACCAAATAAGGAATAATGCTCACAATTTGTGCAGTAGCAAATCCATTTACTAGGTATACAACGCTCCGGCTCATATCCACTCCCAAATCAATAAAAGCAGAAGTGGCAATAAACACTGGGGCGGCTAATCTAAAAGAGGCCAATGCAAGGCCTCGTATGGCACCACCAGTTCCAACAAGTCCTGCTACTAAACCGGATAAGGATCCTCCGGAAACAAGCGTTGTTGTGTTGGCTGGAAGTTGTAATTTTGGTTTAAGTAACAACACAATTGCCATCACAAGCAGCATAGTAGCCATCACCCACTCAAGCCATATGGCATTTAAGTGAATGCTTAAATAAGATCCAACCAACACACAAATTACTGCGGGGATTCCCATTTGAATCAATAGCTTTTTCTCGATTCCATTTTTAAACAAAACGATTTTAAATAAGTTGCTTGCTACATGAAACAAAGCAGTGATGGCTAATGTGGTATGAAAGTCGAAATAATACGATGCAATGGGAACAAAAAACACTGATGAGCCAAAGCCACCCAAGGTGCCTAATACTTCAGCCAACAAGGCGAGTAGCAAAAAGACAATTAACACTTCTGCGCTCATGCCGTTCGGATATTGATGTATTTTGGTAGAATGGAAATGTTGAATTCAGTTGCTTCTAGAAGTTCCCCATCTAAATGTGCCGGTATTTTTTTTGAAGATTGAATGTGAATTTTTTCAGTTTGTTGGTAAGTGATGAATGAGAGGGGATTGTGCAAGTGCTTGCCTTTTTCTAATACGGGTAAATACCGAATGCGCTGTGCCAATGATATCTTGCTTACAATTACGAGCTCAAGTAATCCATCAGTTAATGATGCGCGTGGTGCAACCATAAATCCGCCACCATATGTTTTTCCATTTGCAGCAGCAATCATAAACGTATTGAGGTCAATTGATGATTGGTTAGTAGTAACACGCATATTGGATTCTTTGTGAAAAAGCAATAACCGCAATACGGTGGCATAATAAGCAGCTTTGCCAGTAAGCCATTTTTTTTCAATTAGGTTTTTAACCACCCATCCGTCAAATCCAATACCTACACCATTTACAAAATATCGGTCATTGCAAATGCCAGCGTCTATTGCTTGAATCGGGCCGTTCGTAGCTGTTTCGAATTGCGATTTATATGAAGCTTTCCCGAAAAGCAAGTTGGTTAAATCATTTCCAGTTCCACATCGGATAAAACCTATTGGAATTTTTATCTCCCGAAAATGGTTTAACAAAAATTGTATAGAACCGTCACCACCCATTACCACCATGTCGGTGAAACCAATGAGTGATATTGGCAGTTTGTTGCTAAATACCGTGTATTCGATTGAACGTTCTGTAAGCCAATTTTCAAATAGAGGCAGTATCTGTATTGCTTTTCCTTTTCCTGCTTTGGGATTACAAAATATGGCAATATGCTGTTGTGGGTTCATGGTTAATTTACGATTCCTTTACCTTGTCTTACAATCACAGGTTCTGATTCGGTACAGTCAATAATGGTTGAAGGTTCGTTCCCGCCAAATCCACCATCAATTACCACATCAACTTGGTTTTCAAACTTGGACTCAATTTCTTCTGGATCGGTCATGTATTCAAGCACCACATCATTATGGTGAATGGTAGAAACCACCAATGGCATCCCAAGTTCTTGGATGATAGTTTGGGCAATGGTATTGTTAGGAACACGAATGCCAATTGTTTTTTTATTCCCTGCAAAATATCGGGTAACATTAGAGTTGGCTTTTAGAATAAACGTAAATGGTCCGGGTAAATTGGTTTTGAGTAAACGGAAAATTGCTTTGTCGATAAGAGTTGTGTAATCTGCGATATGCGATAAATCTGCACATAATAAGGAGAAGTTTATCTTTTCCACTTTTTTACCAGCAAGTTTAGCCATCCGTTCAATCCCTTTTTTACTTTCAAGTTTGCATGCCATGGCGTAGATAGTGTCTGTTGGGATAATAATGACACCATCACGGTTTAATAGGTCAATTACTTTTTTAACATCACGTATGTTTGGATTGATTGGGTGTAAGTTGATTAGCACTATTTATTTGGTTAAAGTACGTTTAAAATTGGTTTCGTAACAAGCAATCCATTCTTTAACGCTCATCTTGGCTACAAGTTCGCCTAAAAGTGTGTAGGGTATATGTTCGGGCTTTTTAAAACGAATACAACTTTTGCCCATATCTAATTTTGATTGAACGTGCTTGGGGTATTCAGTCGTAAACCAATTCATCAAATCAGCATCAGCATAAATACCCATATGGTAAAATGAGATGGCATTTTTTTGCGAAGCCAAACTCATAAAGGGTAAAGGTAATTTTGGGTCGCAATGGTAACCAGCTGGGTAGATGGAGTGCGGTACCACATAACCAATCATTCCGTAGGTCATTGTTTCGGTGAATCCTTTTGGTAGGTTCTTGAGAATATGGTTGCGCAGTTTATTGATACTCTCTTGCCTTTCAGGAGGCAACTCGGCAATGTACTGTGTAACGGTGGTAGCGGCTGATTGCATGATGCAATTTAAACCGTTCGCATTACGAAAGCAAATGGGTATGTATTATAAAATTTTGATTAAAACCTCTTTAAGCAGTTCTTCTGGAGTTGCTGAGATATTGTTCACGCCTTTGCTTTTTAAGTCGTACTCATGCATAATGCGGATACACTTTTCAAGTTCTTGTGATGAGTAGCGGGTAATGGCATTCACATAATCGCCTGCTTGGTAGTAATTAAATCCAAATTCCTTTTGGATTGCATTGCGGTCTTTGAGTTTGCTTTGTTTAACAAGGTAGGCTTTGTTAAAAAAAGAGTTCATGTTAATGAGGGTGGCAATAATCGAGAAGTCTTTAGCCTTGCCCATATGGTGGGCGATGTGAAATGCACGTGCGCTGTTTTTTAACGCTACGGCACCAATCAATTCAAAAATATTAAACTCACGGCTGATCCCTATTTTAAGTTCAACATCGGTATCTGTAATTTCTTTTTCATCATGTTTGTTGATGATGAGTTTATCCAGTTCGTTGCAAATTTTACCCAAATCTGCACCAAGTGAGTCGGCTATGAGCTGTGTAGCACGAGTGCTTATCTTAAAACCTTTGCTTTTAAGATATGCTTCAATAAAAGGGGGGAGTTGGTTATCGTATAATTTTTTTGATTCAAAAATCACGTGCTTGGCAAGTGCTTTGTAAAACTTGGTACGTTTGTCGAGTTTGCTGCTTTTGTTGCAGATAACTAAAATGGTAGACGGAACCGGTTTTTCGAAATAAGCCTCGAACTCATCTAACTCTTTTAAGGTTTGGGCTTCTTTCACTATAATAACTTGGTAAGGAGCCATCATTGGGAACCTACGGGCGTTGGAAACGATGGTTCGCACATCGCTATCTTTTCCATATAAAACCGTTTGGTTAAACCCTTTTTCACCATCATTTAGCACATGGTGTTCAATATAGTTGCTTACCTCATCAATAAAATAATGTTCATCACCATACAGGTAATACACTGGCGCGTATTTACCCGCTTTGAGTTGGGTCATGATCGAATTAAAATCAGAAGCGGCTGCTGCCATGTATGGTATAATGTTTAACTTGCGCTGCCATGCAGTTGCAATTTCCTCCGTACAAGTTTAACACGAAAAGCGAACAAAACACCAACTATGTTTTCGACATTGTGCGAAAAAAGTATGTGGTATTGACACCTGAGGAGTGGGTTAGGCAACATGTACTGCATTATTTGGTTGAAAATAAGAACTATCCGGCATCATTACTCGCAGTGGAGCGTGGATTGGTGGTGAATGGAAGACGAAAACGATTTGATGCACTCACATTTATGCCAAGCGGAAAACCATACTTGCTTGTGGAGTGTAAAAGCCCGGATATAGCAATAACACAAACCGTTTTTGAGCAAATTGCTATATACAACTCTGTTTTTAAGGCGCCCTATTTATGGGTAACCAACGGACTACAGCATGTATATATCGGATACACTGCCGATTTTAAACAGTATACCTTTCTTACCGAGTGTCCAGATTATTTGTGAGGAGGTGAGTTGGTCAATGGGCGTTGGTCATTGGTCATTGGCCGTTTGTTATTGGTCAATGGTTGATTGATATTGAGATAATTTGATAATGCAATTGCGCATGGTCAATTCGAGTAGCGTCTCAGGTTCATATTGAGAAGTTATATGAAACACAGAGCCGCCAATTTCGCTAATTTATTTTTTCATTGCGTGTTCGTATTAAACAATTTTGTTGACAATATGCTTGCGCCATTTTACAATGTATCCAAAACGTATATCGATTCCTTTAGGTTAAACGATTGGGTTATTTACGGCTCATCACGACTTGGCACGCAGCAAGCCTCAAAACCATTGGTTTCAGTTAAATTCACTGCCAACCAAACCAACGGGTTACTATCGAACCAACAATGGCTTTACGTGAACGATGAAAGTGAACTAATTTTAGATAGCTTTGTATTAATGAGGGGCCAAAAAGCATATGAGCTAACCAATCATTTAGGCAATGTACTAACTACGGTGTCTGATAAGAAAGTAGCAGTTTGTACCAACGGAACATTCTCACATTTTGGTGCCGATGTGCTCTCTGCAACTGATTATAGCCCATTTGGTGCACCTTTGCCAGGGCGCAATTGGCAGCAGTTAAAGCCAGATGCAATTGCGGTTAATTTGCCACAAGGCAATATTACGGCAACTACTGGTTGGACCACCATGTTCTGCAGCAACCCAACCACGTGCATTTCACCCGAACCTTCGGTAACGTTAAGTGCGGTAGGCGGCAAACTGCGCATGCAAACCAACAAGCGGTATGCCCAAGCATATTATACCATAGCAACTATACCGGGTAGGGTTTATAAAATTAGGTATCGGTTAAGTGGAGTTACGTTTAGCTTTACCAATATTAGTGTGTTTGCACCAACCAGCAGGGTTGATTTGTATGTGGCACCAAACCTTACACCAGCAGCGGTAAATGGCATTGACCAAGAAGTAACCTTTACAGCTACTGAGGGAACCACGCGGTTTTACCTAACACGTGGCTGGGCAGCAACAGCTACCACCCCAACCATAGAAACCCTGTTTTTAGATTACCTCACCATTGCAGAGGATTGGAATTACCGTTTTGGTTTTAATGGTATGGAAAAGGATGATGAGATTAAAGGGGTAGAAAATAGTTATGACTATGGGGCTAGGATTTATGATCCTAGGTTGGGTAAATGGTTGAGTCTAGATCCGTTGCAGGCGAAGTATCCAAATTTAAGTCCATATAATTACACGGCAAATAGTCCGTTAATATATAGGGATGTGGATGGTAAAGATTATGAGTTAGTAATTGATCATAAAACGAAGACGATAACTATAGTTGCAACATATTATGTTCCTGAGGGTGATGCTGAGGCTAAAGCTGCAGCATCTGCAGGTGTGGCCGTTTGGAATGCTGCAAGCGGTGTATATGAGTATAAAGTTGGAGATGAGACCTATACTATTAATTTCAGTTTGTCAGTTAAGGAGGTGAAGGATCCAATAGCTGCTGCTAATGCAGATGCATCAGGAAATAGTTATGTAATAAGCGATTTATTAGTCAAACCAGGTGAAAAAGAGGGCGAAATGCATAACGGTAATACTACAGATGGAAAACACATAGCAGTGCGCAGATCAAGAGCAGAGGCCACAGATCCACATGAAATAGGGCATTCTTTGGGGTTGGGGCATTTCTATAAGGGATTTATGAGTGCCTTAGCTGGGGTGTTCAGAACATCGATGAAGGTAACAAAAGGGAATGTAATGGAGATATTAAAGGATAGTAACATAGGGTCGAAACCTATGCCTATTGACGGTGAAGACGAAAAAACAAAAGACAGGAGGGACCCTCCTAAAGCTAAATTCTTCAAGACTGAGGATGTTAGTAAACGACCCTCCAACTTTGAGAATGGAGAAGTTGAGCGGTCTGACGGAAATAATAATTATATTGATTACTAATAATTAGAAAGAATATGCTTGTTGCGAAAAATTATTTGTTATTTATACTTCTACTTGCTTTATGCCTAGGATGCTATTCTCAAAATAAAGTCGACAGTCTTGGTAGAAAACAAGGTCCTTGGTATTCCTATTCTATAAATGGCCTGCCGAGAGAACAAGGAGTGTATATTAACGACTTAAAAGTCGGGGTATGGAGAACATACTCACCTAGCGGAATTCTTACTGACAGCGGCTCTTATTCCAATGGTAAAAAAACAGGACGATGGATGCAACGGTTTGACGGAGGTGATTATGTCTCTGGAGATCGTTTTGTGGACTACTATGTTGATAGTGGGCTAACAATATGGGACAATCGTTCCGCAATTTACATTAATGAGGATTCTACATATTTGAGTCTTACAATTAATCCTGACTATAAGCAGGTGGAATGTCAATGTAAAAACAAGGTTAGTGGAAAGTTTGACTGTGTAAAGTATTACTATAATAAAGATGTAAGCTTCCCCGAAAGTTAGCCATTTAAAAGTTGATTAAATAAATAATGATTAACTTTAAATGACAATTATGAAGCATTCAAAATTCACAGAAACA
>JALONP010000022.1 GCA_025454875.1 Bacteroidia bacterium
AGACCTCATGTTTGGCAAACTGACCAACGTGGTTGGAACGTAGGCCTTGAGCAACAAACAAAACTGAAAGGTTCAACGGTGTCTATTTATCCAAACCCTTCTAACCATACAGTGAGTATTGCAGGAGGGCAAGGAGCACAAGTGAGCATTACAAGTATTACCGGCCAGCAAGTTTGGAGCAGTACCCTAACAAATAATACCTTTAGTGTTGGGCATTTGCCCAAGGGCTTGTATCTAGTTACGGTGCAATTGCTTAATGGGAACCAAAGCACACATAAACTCGTGGTACAACATTAAGAGTAATGACGAATTGAGAAGTTCAATGTTCAATGAGGCATTAGGTAATTTGATTATGAGATGATGCAACCGTCACTTCCAGTATAGCCGCAGGATCGTTTCGGGAAGTGTTGTTTAGGCAATTGGCTGTAGTCACCCGCAATTGGTATTTGGCATTAAACATTAAACGCCCAACATTCAGATTATTAAACACTGACGCAGTTAATTAAGCATACCCAATTCATTGAACTTCCCTGAATAGTGTTGACCGGTTTTAATTAATTGCCATCATCAAAAATAGTAACAATCTCTTTTTTGAACTCTTCGCTGAATTGGCGATGTTTTCGAATTTGTTTTAAATTCCCTTTCATTTAAATTGACTTTTGTGGTCAACCTATTTCAGGGATATACACATTCAACACTCAACATTAAGCATTCAACATTCTCCTAACCGCTTAAAACATTTTTTTGCGAATACCTGATACTTTGCCCATTTTGCAGGTATGAGTAAAATTGGTTTTCCCTTTTTAGCTATTTGCATCAGTGTGATGTATGTGGCACAAGCGCAACAAACGTATCGTGCGTATATTAAGGACGCTACTACCTATCGTGAGCACCCACTCGATATTACCAAAATGAAAGTAGAGGTGCGTTTTAAACCCGAAATTGGTTTGGTAATTGGAACGGTTACCCATTCGTTCACCGTTTTGCAACAGCAAGTTGATTCCGTATTTTTTGATGGTCCAGGTATTACCATATTATCAGCAACCTTAAACAATGCGCCACTTACATTTACCTCAACCAAAACTGGGGTTTGGGTTAAGCCATCCAAGCCGCTTACTTGGGATCAAACAGGTAATATTGTGTTTCAATACGAAGCCACTCCACGCAAGGGAATTTATTTTATTGGATGGAATGTGCCTGAAAATCCAGAGAAAAATCCGTTTGCGGTGCGCAAACAAATATGGACCCAAGGTCAAGGCATTGACAACCGCTACTGGATACCAATGTACGATGATATGAACGATAAGTTTATTACCGAAACTGTTATCACATTCGATAAAGATTATCAGGTACTCTCAAATGGATTGCTCAAAAAGAAAACGACCAACAAAGACAATACAGTAACTTGGCATTATGCCATGAGCAAACCACATGCTGGTTATTTGTTAATGTTGGGTATAGGCAAGTATGCTATTCAACAAACCAAAAGCAGCAAAGGTGTTCCGATGAATTTGTATTATTATCCTGAGTTTGCTGAGCGCGCAGCGCCTACTTACCGTTACTCAGAGCGCATGGTTGATTTTTTGGAAACCGAAACTGGCGTTCCATATCCTTGGGAAAGTTACTCGCAAATAATGGTGCAAGACTTTTTATATGGTGCTATGGAAAATACCACTGCTACCATTTTTGGTGATTTTTTCAATGTAGATGAGCGTGCCTATATCGACCGGAATTATGTGGGTGTAAATTGCCATGAACTTACACACCAATGGTTTGGCGACTATATAACCGCGCGTGATGCGCGCGATACGTGGTTGCAAGAGAGTTATGCAACGTATTATCCGAAACAGTTTAACAAACTTATTTTAGGTAATGATGAATACAACTGGCAACGCAGAGGTGAGCAAAATGCTGCAATTGAGGCCAGCAAAAAAGACAAAAATCCGATACGCCACACCAATGCCGGAACCACAAGGGTGTATCCTAAAGGCTCTAACGTTATCAGTATGTTGGCTTATGTTTTAGGCGAAGATCAATGGAAGCGTGCACTTAACCATTATTTAAAAACACATGCGTATGCCAATGTTGAAACAAATGATTTGCAACAAGCCATTCAAGATAAATTGGGTTTGGATATGAGTTGGTTTTTTGAGCAATGGATTTACAAGGGTGGCGAACCTGCATACACTGTGCATTACGAAGATATTTTAAAAGCAAATGGAACGCGCCATACCGAAATTGCTGTTGAACAAACGCACCAACGCGATGAAGTTGTTGGCTTATTTAAAATGCCAATTGTATTCCAAGTATATTACACTGATGGAAGCATGGATGAGCGTAAAGAAATGATTGAAGACGCATTTGAAGTTGTAAAAATTGATAACAAAGGGCATAAAGAAATTGCTTTCGTATTGTTTGATCCCAACTCGCAAGTAATGAAATCAGTTACGTTTAAAAAGTCGTTTGAGGAGTTGGAGTATCAGGCTACCATGGCTATACACATGCTCGATCGATACGATGCTGTTCTGGCATTAAAATCTTTCCCTGTTGCGCAGAAACGCGACCTGTTGCTTAATGTATTTAATAAAGAACCATTTCACCAGATTAAAGCTGAAATTATAAACCAGTTGGTGAATGATGATGCATCTGCAACCGCATTGCAAAGCGTGTTTACACAACGCAACTCAGCGCCAAAAATAGCAGCCATTAAAAACTATGCAGGCACAAGTGATTCATGGAAACAAGTTTTTGTGAAAGCACTAGCTGATTCAAGCTACGATGTGGTACAAGCTGCTTTAGAAAAACTGTGCAAGCAATATCCAGAAGAAGCGGTTCAATATTTGGAGGCTACCAAAGATGTTTATGGAATGGGTAACAGCGTGAATATAAAATGGCATGAGTTGGCTACCGATTTACCTGCATACCGCAATGCAAGTCTGCAACGGTTGGTGCAATATGCTTCACCTCAATGGGAGTTTCGCACCCGCAATAATGCATTCGCTTCGCTAAAGCCTTTGGGTTATTGTGACGAAGCCTTGGTTAAAAATCTGTTTGATGCAATGCTCAGCACCAACTCGCGTTTGGCAACACCTGCTTCGCAATTAGCTGAGTTTTTAGCCCAACAAACAACCAATAAAAATAAATTTATTGCCTATTACAAAACACAAAAATGGGAGGCATGGCAGCAAGAACAGTTGAAAAAATACATGGGATTTTTGTAGTAAAAATCTCATTTTGAATACAATATGATTTTTTATGATTGTATTTGTAACTTCTGATAGGGGATTTCCGTATTACCACCGAAAGCCTATTCATGACTGCAGCTGACTACAATCGTTGTGTTGACTTATATGCCGATTCGGTTTACCGATTTGTGCTTAAAAGTGTGCGCGATGTTGAGCAGGCTAAAGATATTGTACAAGATACGTTTGAGAAGGTTTGGGTAAAGGCTCCTGATTTGGATATGGAGCGCGTAAAGTCATATATTTTTACTACCGCTTACCACACCCTTATTGATAGCATTCGCAAACACAAACCAACAGCCGATATTGAAGGATTGGAAGAAAACCAACCGCATATTAACAATGGTTATTCTGATTTAAAGCAAGTACTGCAATTGGCATTGGCCAAATTGCCTGCTATACAACGCTCCGTGGTATTGCTTCGCGATTATGAAGGTTACAGTTATGAAGAAATTGGAGAAATTACCAGCTTAACCGAAAGCCAAGTGAAAGTGTACATTTACAGGGCCCGTCTTTTTTTAAAATCATTTATCGGTAAAGTCGACCACCTCGTATGAGTATTTCCATTCACAACTACGAAACATACCTGATAGATTACCTTGATGGGAGCTTGGATCCGATAACGGTTTCTGAGGTATTGCTGTTTTTGGAGCAACACCCTGCCATCAAACAAGAATTTTTGGAGCTGCAAGGGCCATTGTTTGCGGCAGAACCTGACCCTCAGCCCGATTTGGACTTTCTTAAAAAACCACTATACCAGCAAGCACAAAAAGATATTCAACTCCTACTCATAGCCGAGCTCGAAAACCAAATTACTGAGCAAGAACAAACCATGTTGCAACGTTATGAGGCGTTATACCCACAACTGCAACACGACCGCCATTTGTATGCAACTACGGTGAGTGAACCGGATATATTTATTCTTTTTCCGGATAAGCAAAAATTAAAAAAGGCAGTTTTGTTTAGGTTATTCCGGTTGCAACAATGGCAGGCAGCGGCAGCAATTTTTATTGCAGTGGTTGGTATTGGATGGTTTATGAGTAATCAAGAAATTGGTAACCAAACTGTGGCAATCCAAACCAAAACAAGCCAACAGGTACAATCAGTTGATAAGCCAAAAACACGAGTTGCCGCACACTTGCCTAAGCATGCTGTATTGCCTGAAAGTAAAACAGCGCAACTTCCTTCAAAAAATATGGAGGTGAAGCAATCACAAATTCAAATCATTGACCAACGCATGGTTTCATCAGTATTTTCAATAAAGGAGCCAGCAACAGTGAAACTTACTCCAGTAGTTGTTGCAATTGCTAATAAACCTAAATCAATGGCAACACCGTTGGCAACCGATACACTTAAAGAAAAACACCGTTACTTGAGTTTATCTGAGCTAATGATGGCCAAGCTTAAAGAAACAACTACAACCTTGCAAACCAAAGCAACCACCACGGTAACCGATGCTGCAGGTATTGTAGTGGAACGCGATGAGGAACACAATAGAATAAGCAGACTGGGCATTGCCGCATTGGGTTTTGAGTGGTCACAATCAAAATAAATTATATGTGCTGTAACTTTTAATTATTCAGCCCGTATTACAACAAACAAAAAAATATGAAAAAGCAATTTTACAAATGGGTATTTGTACTGTTAGGTGGCCCAATCCTTTTTATCAAATCGCTTTATGGGCAAAGCAGCCAAGTATTACCAGAGTTTGATCAAATTATTGTATCAGATCAAGTGCAAGTGGAGTTGGTTATTGCCGATCGACACTCATTATACCTCGAAGGGGCCATGCCTGAACTAACCATGGCAAAAGTAGTTAACCGCACACTTACCCTTACGGCTGAAAACGCCAATGCGAACAAGGTTAAGGTATTTACTAAAAAGGTAATATTAATTGAAGCAACCGATGCTGCTAGAATAGAAACCGTAGATACGTTAATAGGTGAACAGCTATTGATTAAAGGCGATGGTCAAGCAATGATCAAAGTTCCACTAAGCATCCAAAAACTTACAGTTGAACTGGATGGTGCTTCGCAAGCAATTGTATCGGGTATCATAGACCAAGCGATTGTGAAAACAGATGGAGCATCTAATTACAAAGCTGCATTGGCTAGTACCCGACAATTAACAATTGAAACAGATGGAGCATCCAAAGCAACGGTATGGGCATCTGAATCCATTACAGCCAAAGCTGATGGCATGAGTAAAATTATGTACAGCGGTAATCCGCAAACCAAAGGACTTTCAATTGATGGGTTGGCTAAGATTCAAAGTATGACCATTGATACCAATCAAACACGCATCAATGGAGCAGAAGATAACGAACCTGAAATAAGTTCAAATGGAGATACCACACGTTTGAAGTTTGGTAAAAAACGGTTAACAATCATTGACGAAGGTGATGATGAACCAGAAGGGAAAGCTTACGGAGCTGACCAGCGCAAGCATGATTTAAAATCGGTTTGGGGTGGTTTTGAGTTAGGTGTTCAAGGATTTACCAACAACCAACTTAATTTTAACATAGCAGCTCCATATGATTTTATGACAAGTGATATTGGAAAATCGTGGTTCTTTGGACTCAACTTTCCAGAATTTGATGCGCACTTAATCCAAAATAAATTGGCATTCACAACTGGGTTTGGATTGTTGTGGAACAATATCCGATTTGATGGAAACGAGTACCTTACTCCCAATATTGATTCTTTTTCGTCAACAGCGTCTTTACCTGGGGTTAATTTAACGAAAAACAAATTATATACGTTTGACCTCACCGCTCCATTACTTATTAAATGGGCGCCTGGTAGAGCTAAAAAGGAAGACGGTGGGTTTCATATTGCGGCTGGAACTATTATCCATTATGTTGCTATATCGCGTGTTGTTACTGAGACTACATCGAATGGTTACAAACAACGCACCGAACTGAAGGACGATTTTAATATCAATCCTTTTAGAGTAGATGCAACTTTACGTGTTGGATATGATTGGTTTAGGTTGTTTGCCAATTACTCGCTTACACCATATTTCAACGATAGTAAAGCGCCTGATTTGCGTATGTTTTCAGCCGGTATTACCTTAATCGGTTTCTAAAGGTGGTTGGTGTATATTTGTTACATGCACACTACGGATATACACCAACAACTTGTGTTTGCAACAGATGCAATTGATTTGTACGATTGTTTAATGGACGAACGCAAACACAGTTCTTTCACAGCAGATGTAGCCAGTATTGAAGACAAAGTAGGGTCTGCGTTTAGTGCATTATCGGGTTATATTGAAGAAACCAATCTTGAGTTGGAGCGTGGTCTAAAAATTGTTCAACGCTGGAGAGCAAATGAACCTGAATGGCCTGTCAATCATTTTTCGGAATTGGTGATTAGACTTGAAAATACACCAGCGGGTTGCAAACTGGAACTCCGCCATAACGGTATTCCTCTTCTTTTAGCCGATAAAATTGCAGCAGGTTGGCACCAGTACTATTGGGAGCCTCTATCTATTTATTTGAATCGGTAAGCATTAGCAATTGTACCTTTCCCTCTTCCAACTTTTTCAACTCACTCATCAATACCAGTTGTGTTGGAAACGCCTTTCCGTTTGCGAATTGAATAAGGTAAGGCTCACCCGTTAGTGATGACGCTGTAGCTATTTTGTCAATGAATTCTTTAGCTGTTTTAATGCGGTTACCAGCCTTATTTCGTTTCATGGATAAATGATCAGCAGCTTGTTTTGGTGTGTAAGACTCTCCATTGCGAATGAAAGTAGCACCCTTTAAGTGTTCAACAAAAGCGATGAGGTGATTAATTTTTTGCGCCTCAGTATAAGTTGCAGCAGGTTGTTGTGCGAATGCAGTAGCAACAAGTAAACATAAAAAAGTGCCGATGAATCTTATTTGAACCATTGTACGAGCTATTGTTTTTTATGAGCAGTAACAAAAATATCCCACGTAAAATCTAATCGTTCTGTTGTTAAGAAGAAATCTTTAGTAGTGATGGCTAAAGTATTTTGATTGGTTTCTTTTAGCTTTTTACGCATAAGTGTGGTAAGTAGGTTGTAAGGTGCAACTAACCACGAAGCTGGAATAAGTTTGTGTATTCCTAATGGGTCAAGGCGCAATATTTTTTTTGCCCACTTGGCATTGTCTTCGTAGTAAGCATTTACTTGGGCATTGCCTTGCACACCCTGAATCGAATATGAATCAAATACCTTACTAATTTCACTTTCCATTTCAGTAAAGGTATATTCATGCACATGAAACGGGTTACGTGCAATACTCATCAATGCATTAGGCGTAGAACATAAAAAGATACCGCCAGGTTTTAATACACGGTATACTTCTTTCATAAATTCTAGTCGGGCATGTATATGTTCAATAAATTGAAAAGCTGTTACCACATCCACACTCTCACTATCCAAAGGCAAAGGAGGCACACTTCCTGACTTAAATGTCAGGTTGGTTTTGGCAGCATGTTTCAGCCTAGCTTCGGCAATGGTTGTTTCGCTGTAATCAACACCAATGGTTGTATTTGTGTAATCGGCTAAATATTGTGTACCATATCCGTCAGCACATCCAATATCAGCAGTATGCTTGCCATTAACATATTGTTGTGCGATTTCATATGCAAAAAAACAACGTTGAACCGTTACGTTATTGCTATCTTCAAAACTAGGTCTTTCTCTATCTGCCATTTTACTTGGTAAATTTGTGTGCTCAATACAAGGTTGCAAAAATATACAATTGTATAACTTTGACTACTTTTAAAATGCAATCTATGGAGTTTGATTCCCTTTTGTCTTTTTTGCAGCAATTAAAGCAGCACAATACCAAAGAATGGTTTGACGACCACAAAAAGCAATACCAGCAATTGCGTTTGCAATGGTTGGATTTTGTAGCAGAAACAATTATGGCTATGTCAGTCCAATGGCCTTCAATTGCTAAGCTGGAGCCTAAAGATTGTGTGTTTCGCATTAACCGTGATATTCGCTTTTCTTCTGATAAATCGCCATATAAAACCAATTTCGGAATGAGCTTAAACCCTGGCGGTAAAAAAGCTCCCTTTTGTGGGTATTACTTGCATATTGAGCCGGATAATTGTTTCATTGCAGGTGGGGCTTATTTGCCGGAGCCCGCATTTCTGGCCGCAATTAGGCAAGAAATTGATTATCAGTTCAACCAATTTACCAGAATTGTAAAGCACCCTGCATTTACCAAACAGTTTGGTAAGATCAGTGGTGAAGCACTCAAGCGCCCACCTAAAGGATATGACGCAGACAATCCAGCAATTGAATACTTAAAACTCAAAACCTTTATTGCACAAAAAGCGCTTTCTTCTGTTGATTTATACCACCCAAAAATGACACAAAACATGGTTCAATCGTTTGCGGTGCTTAAACCGTTAGTCGATTTTTTACAAGCACCACTTAGTGAAATAAAGAAATAAGTTATTCCTCTTCCGCAGCATTTTTTAATTTACCAAGCAAGGCATATGCTCCAGTTGTAACAATATTGTCTTTTTCCGTAATGCTGTTAGTAGGCATTATTTCAGTATATCCGTTTTCATGCGCTCCAACTTCAATCTTGATGCATTCGAACGTAGCTGAATCGCGCGCAATAAAAATATAATTTGCTCCTTCAAAGCCAACAATTGCTTCTGTAGGAACGCTCATCACCGTTCGTGCATCTGTTTCAATCTCGGCTTTTAAAAAGGTGCCTGGCAATAAGTTTCGGTCTTCTTTATCCAGGTGGCAATGAATTTGCACAGAGCGATCGGCTTTAATTTCACGGCCTATTAAGTGAATTTGTGCGGTGCGTTCTTTGGTTTCATTCGATAAGGTAAATACTACTTTTTGGCCTACAGCAACCTTGGAAACATCTTTTTCAAAAATGGTAAGTTCAGCATGTAAATGTTCGGTATTTACCAACGTGAACATTACTTCTGTTGGATTCACAAAAGAACCAATATTCACATTTACTTGGGTGATATAGCCATCAATAGGCGATTTCACATCAAACCATTGCAGCAGCTCTCCCGAAGACAACGTACTCGGGTTCACGCCTAAGAGTTTGAGTTTAGCAGTGAGTCCTTTCACACGTGCTTGCGCACTTTCAAAAGCGGCTTTGGCTTGTTGCGCTGTTTTTTGAGCGTTGATATTGTCTTTTGCCAGTTGCTGTTGCCTGGTATTTTCAGCTTCTAAATAGGCAAGTTGGCTTTTTTGTTCTAGATAATCTTGTTGCAGTTGGATAAAATCAGGGTGTTGCAATTGAACTACAACATCTCCTTTATGAACATGGGTTCCTTGCAACATGGATGTGTGTTTTACAAATGCGGGTATGGGTGCCGATAAGCTAATTTTACTATTGGGCGGCACATCCAACATGCCACTTGCCTTAATAGTGCTGCTAATTGTTTGTTGCGAAAGTGTTGTTGTTTGCAATTTAATAAGTGCCCTTTCCTCACTTGAAAGTTCAATTACATCTTGAGTTGGTATTGCTGCTTCTTTGCTTTCGGTTGGGGAGTTTGATGTACAGCCCCAAACAAATATGAGTATGTAAATAATGGTATACTTGGTTTTCATGTTGGTTAGTTTGATGTTAAAAATTCGATATCGATAATGGCTTTGTCATACTCCAGTACGGTTTGAACATAGTTTTCTTCAATTGTTAACGATTGCTGCATGTTTAACAAATGTTGCGCAAAACTAATTTCACCTGATTGATAGGCTTGTGTAGATTGTGTGCGTATTAAAGTAGCATTGGGTAAAGCTTTGGTTTGGTAATATGTTAAACTGCGTTCGGTTCGTAAGTACATTTGTACGGCCTGGGTAAATTGAGATTGCAATGTTCTTTTTTGGTGTGCAATATTTGCTTCTGATGCTTGCCGTAAACGATCTAGTTGTTTCATTTTTGACAATTCAGGTGCAAACCATAATGGAAATGCGAGTCCAACAGAAATTCCTTGAAAGCGTTGATTGGCATCGGCCAATACACCTGGCTCATCACTTAAGGGTACACCATATAAACTTTGGTTCAAATATCCAATACTCACATCGGGCAGGGTACTATTTACTACAACTGATTTCTCGTGTTGTGCAATAGCGATTTGGTTAGTTAATAGCCGAAGTTGAGGATTGTTCTGAAAGGCATTGGTATCGGGTTGCAATTTAAGTACACGTACAAATGTTTCCGTTGGCAATACACTCACTGGTTGGTTGGTTCCCAAAATGGCTTGCAGTTGTGTTTCTAAAACGCTTGCTTCTGCCCGGTTGTTCAATAGCATATTTTGCAACTCAAGCATGCGCATTTCGGTGCTTGTTTTTTCAAGTAAGGTTGCATCACCTTGTTCAAACCTGCTCGCAGTTGTTCTTGCTAAATCACGTATCACACTGTCGTGTCGCAACAACAATGTATATCTTTGTTGAACGCCTAACAATTGGTAATACAGCCATTTTATTTGGTAGTTCACTTCATTTTGGGTAATGGCAACTTGTGTTGTAGCTGCATCTAAACGCGCTTTGCCCAACGCTGATTTTGCTGCTATTGATCCCGGAAATGGAATGGTTTGAGATACGGTAAATTGGTTATCGTTTTTGTAAAAACCATTATACTGACCATACAACAAACCCAACTGTGTTTTTGGCAATTCTGAACTGCTTCGTTTTTGGTACAATACCGACTCGCGGTTTAAGCGTGCCGCATTTAGCTGGAGGTTTTGGGTCTGTGCAATTTTTAAAGCACTATCAAGGCTCATTTGTATAGATTGTTGGGCCTGCGTTTGGAACGAAGCAAACAAACCAATGACCAATATTGGGAGGGCATTTTTGACTCTTGGTAAATGCATGCGGAAGTAAATGCAAGGCAGCACCAATAAGGTTAACAAAGTTGCCGAAATGAGACCTCCAATTACAACTGTTGCTAAGGGCTTTTGCAATTCGGCACCGCTGCCATGCGACAATGCCATGGGTAAAAATCCAAGTGAAGCAACTGCTGCAGTCATTAAAACAGGCCGCAAACGTGTTGCAGTTCCTTGTTCAATAATATCTTTGATACTTAGCGTACCCGATTCTTTTAGCCTATTAAAGGCGGCTATTAACACAATTCCATTCAACACAGCAACACCAAACAAAGCTATGAATCCAATTCCTGCTGAAATGCTAAACGGCATTCCCCTGAGCCACAATGCTAAAATTCCACCAATTGACGATAAAGGAATGGCTGTAAAAATAACCAAACCAAGCTTGAGCGAATGAAAGGTAAAGTAGAGCAACAGTAGGATTAAAATGAGTGCTGCTGGAACAGCAATTAATAACCGTTTTCGTGCTTCTTCTAAGTTTTTAAACATGCCTCCATATTGCACAAAATAGCCAGGATCAAACACCACTTGTTTTTGAATCGCAGTTTGTATTTCATTTACAACTGTTTCAACATCTTTACCGCGCACATTAAATCCAATCATAATTCTGCGTTTAGCATCTTCACGTTGAATTTGGTTGGGGCCTGTCACAAATTGTACATCCGCTAACTCGGTTATTGGAATTTGAATACCCGATGGCGCTAATACAAACAAGTTGCGTACATCGTCTATCGTTTGTCTTTGTTGTTCATCTAACCGCACAACAATATCAAATCGTTTTTCACCATCATACAATTTACCAGCTTGCTGCCCCGCAAAAGCGGCATTTACAACTTGGTTGATGCTGGCAACTGAAATACCATACTTTGCAAGTTGATCGCGTTTATATTCAATTACAATTTGTGGGAGTCCACTCATTTTTTCAACATATACATCTTTGGCTCCATCTACTTGGTGTGCAATGGCACCTATTTGTTCAGCATATTGCTTGAGTTTTGATAAGTCTTCACCAAATACTTTAATTACCACATCTTGGCGAGCCCCACTTGCTAATTCATTAAAACGCATTTGTATTGGTTGTTGAATTCCATGCGTAACACCAGGAACAGCCTTGAGTGCTTCCGACATTTTGTCGGCAAGTTCACTGGTTGTTTTTGCCTGTGTCCATTCTGACTTATCTTTTAAAATAACCATTAAATCAGCAGCCTCAATGGGCATTGGGTCTGTAGGAATTTCAGATGAGCCAATTTTGGATACCACTTTTTCTACTTCGTCAGGAAAGTTGGAGAGCAACACACCTGCACTGTTTGTTGTTGCTTCTGTTGTTGCAGATAGGCTACTGCCAAGCAATACACGGGTGTCTATGGCAAAATCACCTTCATCCAATGCAGGAATAAATTCAGCTCCCAACTGACCAAACAAAAGCAATGCGGCAACAAATGAGGCCAATGCTCCTGCAATCATTTGTTTTGTATTGCGCAACACATATTGCAGAATCGGGTTGTAGAATTGTTGGATTTTGAGCATCATTTTATCGGAGAAGTTTTGGTGCGGACGAATATTTTTGGATAAGACCAATGCGCTCATCATAGGCACATAAGTAAGCGAAAGGATGAACGCACCAATGATGGCAAAACTTACAGTTTGCGCCATGGGTTTAAACATTTTGCCTTCAACACCAACCAAAGCAAGTATAGGGAGGTATACAATTAAAATAATCAGTTCACCAAAAGCGGCTGCATTCCTAATTTTACCAGCTGATTCATATACTTCCTCATCCATTTGTTTTTGTGATAGGGTAGCTGTACCTCTAAGTCCTAAGTGGTGCAACGTAGCTTCAACCATAATAACGGCACCATCCACAATCAACCCAAAATCAATTGCGCCTAAACTCATTAAGTTACCCGATACACCAAACACATTCATCATTGAAATAGCAAAAAGCATGGCAAGGGGTATTACGGATGCTACTACCAATCCTGCTCGCATGTTTCCCAAAAACAACACCAACATAAAAACAACAATGAGTGCGCCTTCAGCTAAGTTCTTCACTACGGTTTCGATGGCATTAGTTACCAATTTGGTTCGGTCTAAAAACGGCTCAATGGTTAATCCTTCAGGTAATGTTTGTTCAATTTGGCTGATTCTGTTTTTCACTTGTTGAATCACTTCTGATGAGTTCGCACCTTTTAGCATCATCACTACAGCACCAACAACTTCGCCAGTTGTATCATAAGTCATCGCCCCATATCTAATTGCAAACCCTTCTTGCACGGTTCCTACATCACGAATTAAAATCGGTATTCCGGAGGCGTTGTTCTTTACAGCAATTTGTTCTATTTGGGTTGTTCGGGTAACTAAACCTTCCGATCGGATATAATAGGCATTGGGGTATTTATCAATATAAGCTCCTCCCGTGTTTTGGTTATTGAACTGCAAAGCAGATAATACTTCCGTTATGGTAATATTCATGCTTTTAAGTTTGTGTGGATCCAATGCTACTTCGTATTGTTTAAGCTTGCCACCAAAACTGCCAACATCAGCTACGCCAGGCACACCTAGTAATTGCCTGCGCACAATCCAATCTTGAACGGTGCGCAAATCGGTAACTGAATACCGCGACTCGTAACCTGGTTTTGGCTTAATGCAATACTGGTAAATCTCACCAAGCCCAGTGCTGATTGGCGCTAGTGTGGGCGTTCCAATTTCAGGTGGAATTACGTCTTTGGCATTCATGAGCCTTTCGGCAATTTGTTGGCGTGCCCAATACACATCAATATTGTCTTTAAAAACAACCGTAACCACACTTAATCCAAACCGAGAAAACGAACGCACTTCTTCAATATAGGGTATTGTTGCAATCGATTGCTCAACCGGAAACGTGACTAGCCGCTCAATATCTTGGGCAGCTTGCGATGGTGCAACAGTTAAAATTTGAACCTGGTTGTTTGTGATGTCAGGCACAGCATCAATGGGTAATTGGGTAACAGAGTATCCACCCCAAATTACCAGTAGTAACGAACCTATCCCCACCACTAACTTATTGCGTATGGAGAATAATATGATTGAATCAAGCATACTTAGAATATGATAAAATAAAAAAGAAGCACTCGCTTGCGCAAATGCCTTTAAAAAAGGGAAAAAGCCAAATAGATTAGCCTAAACGTGGCGGTTGGAAAATAGTTTGACGCAATAATAAACAATAGTGGTTTGGGATATCCGAAACCAATTCAATGCATTGGCTTAAATGCAATGCGTTAACAACCTCATAAATGTCAGTGATTGCATATTGAACCGCGTGTGTACTGTGGTTGCAAAGCGGTAGTTCATCATGTTTGTTTTCTGCTCTGTGGTTCGACTGGTCGTCATAATGCATGGCCAGAAATTCCCAAAAACCTAGGTTGTCTTTGGCAGCAGTGCGGTGCTCAGCATAATGTTGGATTAAAACAGGCAACTTTCGCAGTTCATTTACCCCGCCCGGAAATATTGCCGAAAGCAGTAAAAACAAACCCGAAAAATAGATACATGCTTTTTTCACGCAAACAAAAGTAGCAAAAAGTATCAGACTTAAACAAACATGAATCGATTAATCCAAAAAAACTATGTGGCTTTATTGTTAAGAATACGCGGTTTGTAAAAAATAGCAGCCTATTGTATAATTATGAAAAAAAATGTTTGCGGCTATGCATTTTTAGTGTAATGTTGTACTGTGATTCATCAGCAATCACAACTTAATTGAAAGTACAGTACAAACGTACTAAAGAAGCACATAGGGGTTAACGTGCAAAAGCCGTTGGACTACCGCAAGGTAGTCCGCGGCTTTTATCTTTTACAAGAAATGAAATTCACAAGCCACGCAATTAAAGTTACCAAAACTGCACGTTACTTACAGGTGGGTTCACTAAATGATACGACAACAGAAGTTTGGATTGTGCTACATGGATACGCACAATTGGTAACAGATTTTATCCAATCGTTTGAATGCATTGTAGCGCCAAATCGTGTGATTGTTGCACCCGAAGGATTAAATCGGTTTTATGCAAAAGGGTTTGGAGGCAAACCAGCAGCTACTTGGATGACCTCAGAAGAACGTGAGTTAGAAATTGCCGATTATATAGCATACTTGGATCAAGTTTACCGTCAATGCGGGTTGGAATCCTTTAATGGGCGAATTCGGTTATTCGGTTTTTCGCAAGGTGTAGCAACGGCATCGCGTTGGGCGGCAGCCACATCTATGCGAATCGATGATTTAATTGTGTACGCAGGTGAACTTGCAGCTGAGTTAACCAATCCGCTCGCGCCACAACTTGCTCGTTATCCAATAACGTATGTTACCGGAACAAGCGACCCTATGATTTCAGCCGAGAAAGCTGCGGCTATTCAAGAATGGATGCTTGCACACCAAGCCAAACTTATTGTATTTAATGGAGGGCACCAAGTAGTGCCTGAGGCCTTGATGCAATTAATTTAAAGAGCTGCCAACGCAGATAATAAGGTCTGCATTTTTCGTTCAGTTTCATTCCACTCAGCTACTGCATCAGAGTTAGCAGTGATACCGGCCCCTGCATACAAAAGCGCATTTGTTTGTGCCAATTCCATGCACCGCAAATTCACGAATAAATGGGTTTGTTGTTGCCGTTGCAATCCTATAAAACCTGCATAAAACCTGCGTTCAAGTTGTTCGTTTTGCGCAATAAACAAGGATGCCTCATGCTGAGGTAATCCGCAAACCGCTGGCGTTGGGTTAAGCAGTGCAAGTAGTTTGCCCATTCGTTGAGCGAACCAATCGGATTTAGCTTTAAATGTAAAGGAGCTTTTAAGGTGTTGGATGGCGCCTGCCGCTACCGTTTCGACTGGCGATTTTTGGTAATTTTTGGCTTTGAGTTGGGTAAATATGTCCTCAATAAATAGTTCGGTAAGTGCCTGTTCTTCGCGCTCCTTTGCTGTCCATAATGCATTGTTGCCAATTGGTTGGGTTCCTGCGAGTGCCACCGTTTCAAGCAATCCATTTTCAATTGTAATCAGCTTTTCAGGTGTAGCTCCACACCAAGTTGGTCCGTTTGCAAAATGAAAAAAATAAACACAAGCATCTGGGTATTTTGTGGTCAGTAATTCAAAATAGTGAGCAATATCAAATGATGTTGGCAGTTGGGTTTGTGCACAACGTGCGGCTACCATTTTTCTAAGTTTGTGGCTGCGGATATTGGCAACACCATTTTCTACATAACCAATATAGTTAGTCTGATTAGCAAAATGGTTTTGAACGGTAACGGGTAAATCAAAATTTGCAGGATGATGGACTGGCGGCAAGGGTTTGCCAAACTGAACCTGGTCGTTAATCAAATACAACTCAGGAACCAAGGTATAAGCCATGTCGGCTGCACCGTAAGGCGAACACACAAATTGCACTCTGGCATCGGTTATAAATTGCACCGCGGCCATTGTTGGCGCTTCTTTGCTGTACAAATAGTGTATAGCTGTTTGTTGCGGTAATTTAATTGCCGCAAAATTTAACCTATTGGCTGCAGCCTCGTTAAATCTTTGGTGGATTAAAGTTGCGCTCATCTTTTTGCAAGGCGATTACCGCCATTGTTAACCTGCTTATGCAACATAATTTGTCTGCTTCGTCCGTAATTCGTATTTCCCAAACTTGGGTGGTTCTGCCAATATGAATCGGTTTTGCAACGCCATACACATTGCCACTTCCTTCATGTGCTGATCGGATATGGTTGGCATTAATATCCAAGCCAACTGCAACAAATTGATCGCGGTCTAAACACAAGTTAGCAGCAGTACTGCCAATGCTTTCGGCCAATACGCAATAGGCGCCACCATTTACAATACGTAAAGGTTGCACGGTGCGGTGGTCAATTGGCATGATTGCTTTTAGGTAATCATCGCCTAACTCAACTACCCGAATGCCAATCCATTCGCATAATGTATTTTCGTTTCGTTTATTGATTTTGTCTATATCAATATCACCTTTAAAAATTGATCCCATATTGTTGAATACACCTGCAAGTATAAACATATTGCATGGTTTCCTTTTGTACTCGTTTAAGATGGTTATATTTGAGTAGATACGCGCTATCAGAGAGCAAGCAAAGATGATTAATGAATTATTATGTGTAAAAATCAAACTTCTTAAAAGACAGCTTAATGTATTACTTATTAGAAATCAGCAGGTCTAATTCTGTTTATATATTTGATATAAGAAGCTGATTTGGTGAAGAGATTCAACTAATAGCAGAAATTCAAGTATTTTATATCTTGAAAAATAATATATTTTTAGAGTTAGATATATATTAGCAGACATTTCAAAATGACATGAACAGAATAAAAGAAGTGTTGGAAGAAAAAGGAGTAAAACAGACTTGGTTGGCTGAACAACTGGGGAAAAGTTACAACATGGTGAATGGCTATGTGCAAAACCGACAACAGCCAAGACTTGAAGTGCTTTTTGAAATTGCCAAAATACTAGGTGTTAAACCACAAGACTTAATAAAAGAGAAAAAATGACAAGCATAGCACAACGACAAGAATTGCAAGCCAAAATATGGAAAATAGCCAACGATGTTCGTGGCTCAGTGGATGGATGGGACTTTAAACAGTTTGTCTTAGGTACGCTGTTCTATCGCTTTATTAGTGAAAACTTTACCAACTATATTGAAGGTGGTGACGATAGCGTTAACTATGCAAACTATCCTGACAAAGACATTACACCCGAAATAAAAGACGATGCGATAAAAACAAAAGGTTACTTCATTTATCCTAGTCAACTTTTTGTGAATGTTGCCAAAACAGCAAACACAAACCCCAATCTGAACACAGACTTAAAAGCGATTTTTGACGCTATTGAAAGTTCTGCAAATGGTTATCCGTCAGAGCCAGACATTAAAGGTTTGTTTGCCGACTTTGACACCACAAGCACACGATTGGGCAATACCGTTGAAAGCAAAAACTTACGTTTGGCTGCCGTTTTGAAAGGTGTTGAAGAACTAAATTTTGGAAATTTTGAAGACAACCAAATTGACCTTTTTGGTGATGCTTATGAGTTTTTGATTTCTAACTATGCAGCCAATGCAGGAAAATCAGGAGGTGAATTTTTTACTCCGCAGCACGTTTCAAAACTCATTGCACAGTTGGCAATGCACAAGCAAGAAAAGGTAAATAAAATTTACGACCCTGCGGCTGGTTCAGGCTCTTTGTTGTTGCAAGCCAAAAAGCATTTCGACAATCATATTATTGAAGAAGGTTTTTATGGGCAGGAAGTAAACCACACTACATACAACCTTGCCCGTATGAACATGTTTTTACACAACATCAATTACGACAAGTTTAATATTGCCCTTGGCAATACACTGATTGACCCACATTATGGCGATGAAAAACCTTTTGATGCCATTGTTTCTAATCCTCCTTACTCAATAAAATGGATTGGTGACGATGACCCAACGTTGATTAATGACGACCGCTTTGCTCCTGCTGGTGTTTTGGCTCCTAAATCAAAAGCTGATTTTGCCTTTGTACTTCATGCCCTTAGTTATCTATCCAGTAAAGGAAGGGCAGCAATTGTTTGTTTCCCTGGTATCTTTTACCGTGGCGGTGCAGAGCAGAAAATCAGAAAATATTTAGTGGATAATAATTTCGTTGAAACTATTATCTCTCTTGCTCCAAACTTATTCTATGGAACTCCAATAGCAGTTACAATTCTTGTCCTCTCAAAACACAAAACCGAAAACAAAACTCAGTTTATTGATGCCAGTGGTGAAGACTTCTTTAAGAAAGTCACCAACAACAATGTGCTTACTGATAAACACATTGAAAGGATTATGGAAATTTTTGATAGCAAAGAGGATATTGAATATGTAGCTAAGACTATAGATAATTCGAAAATTGCAGTAAATGATTATAACCTCTCGGTAAGCTCTTATGTTGAAACAAAAGACTACAGAGAAAAATTTGATATAGTTGAATTGAACAGTGAGGTTTCAAAAACTGTGGCGAGGATAAATATACTTCGTGCTGACATTGATAAAATAATAAAAGAAATTGAGGCATGAGTTACTTTGATAAGTTAATAGAAGGAATCGAAGTTGAATGGAAAGCCTTGGGTGAAGTATGCGATTTTCAAAACGGCTTTGCATTTAAGAGTAGTTTGTTTAAAGAAACAGGTTTGCCAATTATTAGAATTACAAATATTAATGGTACTAATGTTGACTTGTCGAATGTAAAGTACTTTGACCCCGTTGACTATAGTTCAGGTAACCCACTTAATTACGAAGTTGAAAAAGGAGATATACTTATAGCCATGTCAGGTGCTACCACTGGTAAAATTGGGTATTACAACTTTAACGAAAAAGCCTACTTAAATCAACGTGTAGGCAAATTTATACCTAACAAAGAAATACTTAATAATCGCTTTTTATATCATTATCTTCTAACTAAATCTGATTTTTTATATGTTCTTGCTGGAGGCGGAGCACAGCCTAATTTAAGTTCAAATAATTTAAAGGAAAAATTAGAAATACCTATTCCGTGTCCAGATAATCCAAAGAAATCACTGGATATCCAAAATAAAATTGTTCATATACTTGACAGATTTGCGGAGCTTACAGCGGAGCTTACAGCGGAGCTTACAGCGGAGCTTACAGCTCGTAAAAAGCAGTATACCTTCTACCGGGAGCAGTTGTATAGTTTTAATGAAGTGGGTACTAACAGAGAACCACTTGGCGTAATTGGTGGGTTTCAAAGAGGAAAAAGGTTTGTAAGAGAAGATATGCTTGCAGATGGTGTACCCTGCATTCATTATGGTGAGATGTACACTTATTATGGTACTTGGGCAAACAAAAGCAAGTCATTTCTAAGTGAGGAATTGGTAGAAAGAAAAAATCTACGAGTTGCGGAATATGGAGATGTTGTGATTGTGGCTGCCGGTGAAACCATTGAGGATATAGGATTGGGTACAGCTTGGTTAGGCGATGAAGGCGTTGTAATTCACGATGCTTGCTTTTCTTTCAGAAGTCCATTAAACCCAAAATATGTAGCCTACTTTACACGTACTAAACAATTCCACGACCAAATAAAAAAACATATTTCATCGGGAAAAATATCCGCCATCAATGCCAAAGGTTTAGAAAAGGTTTTAATCCCAGTTCCTTCACCAGAGGAACAGGAACGTATTGTTACCATCCTTGATAAATTCGACATACTCACTGCTTCAATTAGCGAAGGTTTGCCGAAAGAAATTGAGTTAAGGAAAAAGCAATACGAGTATTATCGTGATTTATTACTAACCTTTCCTAAGAATAATATAGAATCATAAAATGGGACAGTCGTTAATCCAAATAGCAGAAACACTTAGAGATGCTGATAAAAAGTTGCAGCTAATCTATGCTTTTAATGGATCTGGTAAAACTCGTTTATCTCGTGAATTCAAGCAGTTGATAGCCCCAAAAGAACTCGAAGCAGAACAGGAAGAAGATTCAGGGATTAAAATACTTTACTATAATGCTTTTACCGAAGACTTATTCTTTTGGGATAATGATTTAGAGGCAGACTCAGACAGAAAGCTAAAAATACAACCCAACAATTTTACAAATTGGGTACTTCGTGAACAAGGTCAAGACCGCAATATTGTTGAGAATTTTCAACTTTTAACTAATGAAAAATTAACTCCGCAATTCAATGAAGAGTTTACAGAGGTTCGATTTTCATTTGAACGAGGTAATGAAGGTGACACTGAACTTGTGAAAATTTCTAAAGGTGAGGAAAGCTGTTTTATTTGGAGTGTGTTTTTCAGTTTAATGGAACAAGTTGTAAGCGTTTTAAACATTTCGGAAAAAGAAAATCGTGAAACTGATCAATACGATAAGCTAGAATATATTTTTATTGATGACCCAGTTAGCTCCTTAGATGATTCACATCTAATTGAATTGGCTGTGAATATTTCAGAATTAATAAAGTCAAGTACTTCAGATTTGAAATTCATTATCACAACCCACAATCCTTTATTCTACAATGTGCTTTTCAATGAGTTTAATAGAGTTAAAAAGACCAAAAAATGGCTTTTGGAAAAGTTGAATGATGGTACTTTTTCAGTTAATGAATTAGAAAACGATTCACCTTTTTCGTATCACTTGTTTCTATTAGCAGAATTAGAGAAAGCAATACAGCCAGCAGGTGAGATAAAAAAGTTTCATTTCAACTTTCTACGCAACATACTAGAAAAGACCTCAACATTTCTTGGATACAATAAGTGGGAAGAACTTTTGCCGCAAGAGTCAAGAGAAGCATATTACAGAAGAATAATAAACCTATCAAGTCATTCAAAACATAATGGCGAAGAAATTGCAATTGTTGAAGAAAATGATAAGAGAGTATTGGGCTTCCTCGTTAATGAAATAAAAAGAATGTACGGCTTCAAGCCAACAATTAACACAAGCACAACGGAACAAAATGTCGCAGTATAAAACCATAGCAGAATCCAACAACTTCATCGTGTTGGATAAATTCACCAAACATTTTGAGGTGAATGAAGCACTTGCTGTTTATCAAACAGAGGCAGCACTGGAAAAGGAATTTATTCAAGACCTGATTAATCAAGGTTACGAAAATCCGAAAAACTTAAATACGCTTGAAGAGATGTTGGCAAATGTAAGAGTGCAATTGCAATCGCTTAACAATGTAGAGTTTTCAGATAGTGAATGGACACGTTTTGTTGAAGAATATTTAGATAAGCCAAGCGATAACCTTGTTGAGAAAACAAGAAAAATCCACGACAACTATATCTATGATTTCGTTTTTGATGATGGTCATATTCAAAACATCTACTTGTTAGACAAAAAGAATATCACACGAAACAAATTACAGGTAATTTCTCAATTTGAACAGAAAGGAACTCAAGCCAATCGCTATGATGTTACCATTTTAGTAAATGGTTTGCCTTTAGTTCAAGTTGAATTAAAGAAACGTGGTGTTGCCATTCGTGAAGCATTCAATCAAGTTCACAGATACTCAAAAGAAAGTTTTAACAGTCAAAATTCCCTCTTTAAATACATTCAGATTTTCGTCATCTCAAACGGTACCGACAGCCGATATTTTGCAAACACGGTTGAACGAAGCAAAAACAGTTTCGACTTTACCATGAATTGGGCAAAGGCTGACAATACCCTGATTAAAGACCTCAAGGATTTTACTGCTACATTCTTTCAAAAACATACGCTTTTAAATATTCTGCTTACCTATTCTGTTTTTGATACGAGTGATACACTGCTTATAATGCGACCTTATCAGATTGCTGCCACAGAACGTATGTTGTGGAAAATAAAAAGTTCCTATGAGGCAAAGAAATGGTCTACAACAGATGGTGGTGGTTATGTTTGGCACACTACAGGCTCAGGCAAAACGCTTACCAGTTTCAAAGCAGCACGATTAGCAACACAATTGGAATTTATTGAAAAGGTATTTTTTGTAGTTGACCGTAAAGATTTGGACTATCAAACTATGAAGGAATATCAGCGATTTTCTCCCGATAGTGTGAACGGTTCAGAAAGTACAGCGGGTTTGAAAAGAAATATAGAAAAAGACGATAATAAGATAATTGTAACCACCATTCAAAAACTAAACAACCTCATGAAAACAGAGGGTGACTTGCCGATTTACCAAAAGCAAGTCGTTTTCATTTTTGATGAATGTCATCGTTCTCAGTTTAGCAGTAAGAAAGATGGTAAAACAATTGGAACACAGTATAATCTACAAAAGAAGTTCAAGAAATATTACCAATTTGGATTTACAGGAACACCTATTTTCCCTGAAAATGCTATAGGTGCTGAAACTACGGCAAGTGTTTTCGGTCGTGAACTACATTCATATGTCATTACAGATGCTATTCGGGATGAAAAGGTGTTGAAATTCAAAGTTGATTACAATGATGTTCGTCCTCGGTTTAAGAGCATAGAAACTGAAATGGATGAGAAAAAATTAAGTGCAGCCGAAAACAAAACTGCTTTGCTTCACCCTGCTCGAATCAAAGAAATATCTCAATACGTTTTACAGAATTTTAAGATAAAAACCCATAGAAATCAGGGAAGTAATAAAGGCTTTAACGCCATGTTTGCTGTAAGCAGTGTGGATGCTGCCAAATGTTATTATGAGGAACTAAACAGCCTGCAAAAAGAGAGCGACAAACCTTTAAGGATTGCAACAATCTTCTCCTTTGCTGCCAATGAAGAACAAAGTGCAATTGGTGAAATTGTTGACGAGACTTTTGAGCCTTCAGCAATGGATGTTACAGCCAAAGAGTTTTTAACCAAAGCTATCAATGACTATAACGCCATGTTCAGAACCAGTTATGGCGTTGACAGCAATGAGTTTCAGAATTATTACCGTGACCTTGCCAAACGTGTTAAGAACAAAGAGGTTGACTTAATTATTGTAGTCGGAATGTTTTTAACTGGCTTTGATGCTCCAACACTTAATACATTATTTGTTGACAAGAATTTGCGTTATCACGGCTTAATTCAAGCCTTTTCACGAACAAACCGAATTTATGATGCAACAAAGACTTTTGGCAATATTGTTACATTCAGAGATTTAGAAAAAGCAACGATTGACGCAATTACCCTTTTCGGAGATAGCAACACTAAAAATGTAGTTCTTGAAAAGAGTTACAAAGAATATTTGGAAGGCTTTACGGACATTGTTACAGGTGAAGCACGGAGAGGTTATGTTGAAGTAGTAAAAGAGTTAAATGAGAAATTTCCTAATCCAGACGAAATCGCAAAAGAAAAAGACAAAAAGGAATTTGCGAAACTATTCGGAGAGTATTTGAGAGTAGAAAACATACTCCAGAACTACGATGAATTTAACCACCTTAAAGCACTTCAAGGACTTGACTTAAATAATCCAGAAGCAGTTGAAGAATTTAAAAAAGCTCATTTTGTAACAGAAGAGGACATTGCAGCAATGCAAAAGATTGAATTGCTTAAAGAAAGGACAGTTCAGGATTACCGTTCAACTTACAATGATATACGTGATTGGTTAAGACGGGAGAAAAGCGGTAAAGAAGCAGAAGAATCTAAAATCGACTGGGACGATGTTGTGTTTGAAGTTGACTTGTTAAAATCGCAAGAGATAAACCTTGACTACATTCTTGAATTGATTTTTGAGCACAACAAGAAAACCAAAGACAAAGACAGTTTAATTACTGAAATACGCAGAGTAATCCGTGCAAGTGTTGGAAATAGAGCAAAAGAAAGTTTGGTTGTTGACTTCATAAATGAGACAGACCTTGACACCTTGCAAGACAAAGCAAATGTTATAGATTCATTTTTTGTATTTGCCCAAAACAAACAGAAAGCAGAGGCATTGGAATTAATCACAGAAGAAAATCTAAATGAGGAAGCAGCTAAGCGTTACATAACAAATTCCTTGAAGCGAGAATATGCAAGCGAAAACGGAACAGAACTGAATGCACTTTTACCAAAAATGAGTCCATTAAATCCTCAATATTTGACTAAGAAGCAAAGTGTATTTCAAAAATTAGTTTCGTTTGTAGAGAAGTTTAAAGGAGTTGGAGGGCAACTTTAATCGAGTAAATGAGAAGATATTGATAAAGCGGAGTTTTATGAAGGCGTCTTCAAAAATGGGAAGCTTCAATTCAAACTAATAATGACAAAAACAATTTATATCATCCGACACGGAGAAACAGATTTTAACAAACAAAATATTGTACAAGGCAGCGGGGTGGATATGCCGCTAAATGAAAAGGGCAGGTGGCAAGCCGAACAGTTTTACAACGCATACAAAAACCATCCCTTTCAGGTTGTTTACACCTCAGCATTGGTGCGCTCTCAACAAAGCGTGGCAAAATTTATTGAGCAAGGTATTAAACATATTGCCCTACCCGAACTTAATGAAATTAGTTGGGGCGATTTTGAGGGGAAACAGCAAACACCTGTCCAACGTGAAACATACTGGCGCCTTATTGAGCAGTGGAATAAGGGCGAGTTAAACGCAAAAATTCCAAATGGCGAGAGCCCAATTGAAATGCAAGCGCGCCAACAAGGTGCACTGAACAGAATACAAGCAAGTACCGAAGAAGAAATATTGATTTGCATGCATGGCCGTGCAATGAAGAGTTTTTTGTGCTTGTTACTAAATGAACCCCTTACACAAATGGAAAAATTTCAGCACACTAATTTGTGTTTGTACCAACTGCAAATAGAGGACAATACAACCCAATTGCTTAAAACAAACGACACAAGCCACCTGCATACCATGTCCCAATAATTTACATAAATGGTGAATAAACCTTATGGGTAATTGCTAACTTGCTCACTCAAAAATTTACGCTGTATGAAAATAACAAATAGCATATTCATTGCACTTGCTATTGTTGCTTGCAACAAACGTGCAAAACAAAACCTAAGTATGATGCCATATCCTGAAACTAAAAAAGATACTACTGTTGATTCCTATTTTGGCCAAACCGTTGCCGATCCATATAGGTGGCTCGAAAATGATACTGCCTCTGATGTGGGGGCGTGGGTTAAATCCCAAAATGAAGTAACACACCATTACCTTAGTCAAATTCCTTACCGCGATCAAATCAAACAACGACTTACCCAAATCTGGGATTACCCAAAATATTCAAGTCCGTTTAAAGAGGGCGATTGGTATTATTTTTTCAAAAACGAAGGATTGCAAAACCAAGCCATACTTTACCGCCAAAAGGGATTAAATGGTGAACCCGAAGTGTTTATTGACCCGAATAAATTAAGCGAAGATGGAACGGCATCGTTGGCTAGTTTTACGTTTAGCAAAGACCACAAGTTATGTGCAGTTGGTGTGGCACAGAGCGGCAGCGATTGGAATGAGCTGTTTGTAATGGATGTTGCCACCAAGCAAAAATTAACCGACAAGATAGAATGGGTTAAGTTTAGTGGTGCCACTTGGAAAGGCAATGGCTTTTATTATAGCAGATACGATGAACCTGTAAAAGGAAAAGCGTTTAGCAACCAAAATGAGTACATGAAAATTTACTACCACACCATTGGTACACCACAAAGTGCTGATCAGTTGGTATACGAAGACAAAGCACATCCGTTACGTTATTTTAATGCCGCTATAACCGAAGACGAACGGTTTATGTTTATTTATGTGAGCGAAGGCACTAGCGGAAACGAAATTTTAGTAAGCGACTTAAGCAAAAAAGAAAAAGGTTTTCGCACTTTATTTAAAGGATTCGAAAACAATTTTGCAGTAGTAGATAATATTGGCGACAAACTATTGGCCACTACTGATAAAGGAGCTCCTAAATACAAACTCATTGAAGTAGATCCAGCGCAACCTGACGAAAAAAATTGGAAAACCATTATTCCTGAAGGCACGGATTTGCTCGAAGGGGTTTCACATTGGAACGGAAAATTATTTGCTAACTATTTAAAGGATGCCAGCACCCGTATTTACAGATTGAATTTGGATGGTTCTGGTAAACAAGAAATTCAATTACCGGGCATTGGAACAGCAAGCGGCATTGGTGGCAAAAAGGATGATACGGAAACGTTTTACACCTTTACTTCATTTACCAATCCGGGTGAAATATACCGTTACGATTGGGCAAGCGGCAAGTCGGAGCTTTTCCGCAAAACCGAGGTTAAGTTTAATCCCGATGATTTTGAAACCAAACAGGTTTTTTACACCAGCAAGGATGGAACCAAGGTGCCCATGTTTATCATGCACAAAAAAGGAATCACCTTAGATGGTACCAATCCAACTTTATTGTATGGTTATGGTGGATTTAATATTTCGCTTACTCCATCATTTAGTGTGAGTCGTATTTTGTTTTTAGAGCAAGGAGGGGTGTATGCAATTGCCAATTTGCGTGGTGGTGGCGAGTATGGAGAGGAGTGGCACAAGGCGGGTATGCTCGATAAAAAACAGAACGTATTTGACGATTTTATAGCTGCGGCAGAGTACCTAATTGCTGAAAAATATACATCAAGTGCAAACTTAGCCATTCAAGGTGGCAGCAATGGAGGGTTGCTTGTGGGAGCCTGTATGACGCAGCGCCCCGAGTTGTTTAAAGTGGCTATTCCACAAGTAGGTGTGCTTGATATGTTGCGTTACCACAAATTCACTATTGGCTGGGGCTGGGCTGTTGAGTATGGTAGCAGCGAAACAAAAGATGCATTCGACTACCTTATTCGGTATTCTCCATTGCACAATGTAAAAGCTGGAACAAACTATCCAGCAACATTCATTATGACAGCCGATCATGACGACAGGGTGGTGCCTGCCCACAGCTTTAAATTTGCGGCCGAGCTGCAAAGCAAACAAGCCAAAGATGGAAACCCAACCCTTATTCGGATTGATAGCAAAGCGGGGCATGGAGCCGGAAAACCCACAACCAAACTTATCGAAGATGCGGCTGATATGTGGAGTTTTATGTTGTGGAACACGGGCGTTGTTACCTTAAAGTAATACTGTTTGGGCGCATCCCGGCTTTGCAGCAGGGTCGGGCTGTATCTCTGCGGCCTGTGGCCGCAGAGGATGCCGCTGCCATCCCTTGCGTGTATCAATAATGACAAATTCCTCCAACATCAGCATTCACTCATAAGCTGCTTTGGGATGTATCACCAATTTGTCATTTAACGGAAACACACCAAACATTTTAAGAAGGATTGTTCTTTACATGGCATGAGGCCTATTTATGTAATTACCTGTACACTTCTTTTTTCCGCTTGTTCATCCATTCGGTATGTAGAATATGATTTGGATCGAAGTGTTAACTTTAAACAATACAGAACCTACGCATGGATACCCTCGCCTGATGCGCCATACAAAGATTTGCGTTACGATAACCACATTATCGAAAACAATATCAAAGCGTATGCTGCAGACAATATCATGGCCAAAGGATTGCGCTTAAGTGTTGATTCCCCTGATTTGTTGTTTTATTATGATTTGCAAATAGAGAAGGGTGTTCACACATCCAAAGTGCCAATTTATTCGCACCCCCAAAACTTTATGCCGCCTATTTTACCAATTAACCCAATGGTTCCGGGTATTGCACAAACTCCCGCCCAACAACAAGTGCTATTGCAACAGCAGTTATTGCAACAACAAATGCTTCAACAGCAACTTATGATGCAGCCTCCCCAAATTATTGGTTACGAAACAAGGCAAATTCCTTTTAAAGATGGAACCCTCACCATCATTGCCATTGATCGCAATACAAACCGCATGGTATGGCGTGGTTGGTCTGAGTCATGTATCATCGACCCTGCCAATTACCGCCAAACACTTCCAGTTAAAATTAACCGCATGTTTAACAGGTTTCCTTCTGTTAAATAACCATTCGCATTAAGCAACATCCTTCAACCCTGTTTTTTTCGTTTAAGTATAGCTTATTTGTTTACTGAACCACATAAACACTTGACTCGTGTGGCTTTTGGAAAAACATTGCTCTTTAACTGATGACCCGCCCTGAGTTAACCAATGGGCTGTCTGCTTTTTCCACCAAACAACTTAGGATGGTTTGTAAATAAAATATGACATAATATGGGGTTAATCCTATACAAAATCAAACACTTTAACTAAATAATTGTAATTGATTAAATGGGAATAATATTACATCCAAAACCTTAACGCGTATGTTGCACAAATACCTCTTTCTGCTTTTACTAGGCAGCAGTTTCCTTTTGCTAACCTTAAACAGTTGCAAAGATAAAAATGACCCATGTCAAGACCCGCGCAACCCTGAATGCGAAAATTACGACCCCTGCTTAGATGCCCAGCCTGTGAGTGCGTCTTTCCATATGTATGAGGAGAATGCTTTCTTACAATTGGAGCAATTATGGGTGGATTATGATACCGATACCAGTATTACCGACCGTGTAAGGTTTGTAGCCCAAGAAAAAAATGCACTGAGTTATACTTGGTATATAGGTACCGAAACCCAACCTCGCACTGGAGCATCAATACTAATTAATTTTGCAGACAGCCGTACTCCTAAGCGCATCCGATTAATCGTACAGAAAGAACCTAACCTGCGCTGTTTTCCCAATGATGATGGTGTGGATACAGTAGATCGAATGTTATCCTTTATTGAAAGGTATGATTCCATTAATATGCCTATTGTTGGAACATTCAGAGGAATATCAACCAAAAATCCGAATCAAGAAATTGAAGTTCGTATAGGCTATTTCTTTAGAGGCACTTATTATACGACTTTTACAGGTTTTAATGATTGCACAGCATATGTTAGTGGTGGCGATATGAGCTTTAGGCAATATAATCCTTGGGAAGTTGATTATCGAGTTTTTGTCTCACCCGGAGTATTGAGTGAAAGGTGTAACCTATTTGATGTAATGTGTCGCATGCCCGATAATTCAGATTCCATTTATGTGCAATACAAACAATGGAGCAAAGACAGTACATTATACCATTTTAGAGGAATTAAGATCCAGTAATTATTAATTTATCTTAGCTACTCAAATGAAAAAATATACAATTTTATTAACTTCACTTATTTTTACTCTCAGTTATAATAATGCATTGTATGCACAATGCGATACTGAAATTATTTCAACAAATCCTCCTCCAAGCAACACAGGAGATCAATGGGGGAGTTTGCCTCCTCAAAATAAAAATCCTGAGAGACCTTACATGCAAAGCACATTTAGTTGGATGGATTATCATAAATATTCTAGATGAAAAGACAGAAACACAAATACCTATTCTTACTTTTACTAGGCAGCAGTTTCCTTTTGCTAACCTTAAACAGTTGCAAAGACGAATGCCAAGACCCACGCAACCCTGATTGCGAAAACTACAATCCCTGCATTGATGCCAAGCTCACTAGTGCTGCGTTTACCATTAAAGAGAAAGTTGATGTAGATACTCATCCATTGTTTTCCGATTGGTTAATGGACACGGATACAACATATAATAAGCTTGTTGTTCTTGAAGCGAGTTCGAATGATGCATCGAGTTATTTATGGATAGTGGAAGGAAAACAAAAAATGTCTGATATTGCTAACAGCAATAAAGTTACAATAAACCTGGAAGAAGATAGAAATAGTAGAGGAAATTGGTTTACTATCACGTTAATAGTAAAGCGCAATCCCAATACTATTTGCCTTCCTAACGATGATGGAGTAGATACAGTAACTAGGCGTCTATATTTCATGAAGTATTCCGATACATTTAGTTGGGAAGGTACTTATTATGGGAGTGATAATGACATGCCAAATAGCCCATTTACAGTATTCATTAGTCATGATTATGATGAATCTAGTTTTTGGAAAGATTACATAAAAATTCACGGGTTACCAAGAGGCTGCAATGACACAGCTTACGAAGGATTACATTACGAAAGCTTAACATATAAAAATATCGATTTAAACGGAACCGGATCAGATAGTAATGGCATAAATTGTAAGGATAGAACTATAAGTGGAATATATAAACAAGGGTCCTTATATACCATCAGGCAGCTCTATAGTTGGAGAGTTAATGGAATTTATTACGAAAAAACTAGAGTGTTTACCGGTATTAAGATTAAATAGTATCAAACTAATACTTTCAAGTAGTTTAAGTTTAGTTTTTATTTATGTAACATCACTTAAAATAAAGTAACGTGATTGGTTTACAATTACTTTCCCGAATTTGCTTCAGTTTTTATTTCACATTTTAAAGAAGAACATCAATTATATGATTCTGTTATCTATGTGATTGTAGTATCTGTGTATTAGCACATAACCCTATCACATAAACTTTAGCCGTTAAGAAATCTAATATTCTTTTCTAGAAGGGGATCTTCCTGATTTCACTGAAGGTCGGACAGCACTGACAGCATCAGTTCACAATCCACTCACCTACCTTAACTTTTCATTCACCTATCTTTCTGTTTTTCATACCTAATTGGGTTGGTTCTCAACGGTATTTAAGTGTACGTTTGTATTGAAATTAGATTCAAATGAACGATACAATCAATAGAGATGAAACCTGTAACGGAAAATGGAAGCAATACCGCCATACTCCCGCAGGTAAAATAGCAGCAGGAATCTGGGTGGTAATTGTAGGTGCCGTGTTATTGGCTAGGCAACTGGGTGTTGAGCTTCCGTTTTGGTTGTTCACTTGGCCTGCACTCATTATTGCAATTGGCATCTACATCAGTGCACGCCATTTGTTTTGCAATCCGGGTGGGTATATCCTAATAATAGTGGGTGGGGTATTTTTACTTGATACCGTTTCTCCCAATGTGAATCTTTCAACCTATGTATGGCCTGTATTGATTATTGCGGTTGGGCTGCTCATGATTTTTAAATCAAACAAACGCAAGCGCTATACCAAAGAAGAAGAAAATGCTGCCATACGTGCATGGGAAGAACGTGTAGCCAACCATGAAAATTATCCGAATGATGTTATTGATACCGTTGCCATTTTTGGTGGGGTGAAAAAAAATATGCTCACCAAAAACTTTAAAGGGGGAGAAATTACGTGTGTATTTGGCGGGGCCGAAATTAATTTGATGCAAGCCGACTTTGAAGGACGTGTTGAATTGGAGGTAAACTGCATTTTAGGTGGAACCAAACTCATTATTCCCGCTCACTGGGATGTACAACCTGAAATGTTAGCTGTATTAGGTGGCATCGAAGATAAACGCCAACAACACCATGCTGTTTCTGCTGAGAAAACACTGATCTTAAAGGGAACATCCATTTTAGGAGGAATTGAAATCAAAAGCTATTAAACACCACGATCTGCCTTATGAAAAACAACTGGTACTTTGCAAAACTGATTTTTGCCATTCAGCATCCACAACAACAACTGCCAACACAGTTTGACGAACAATTGCGGTTAATTGCAGCCAACGATAAATTGGAAGCAATCATCAAAGCCCGCATGCTTGGCATTAAAGAGGAACGAACGTATACCAATGAACAGGAGTTGGAAGTTACTTGGACATTTGTGGATGTGATTGAGTTAACGTTAGTTGAAGCATTTACTGATGGCATGGAAATTTGTTCGCGGATAGACGAACACGAAGCGACCGACTCATATGCTGCATATGTTAAACACCGTGGTCAATTATTGGTACAACAAGCAGAACAATCCGTAGCACAGTCGGCAGTAAATGTTTAAAGAATTTTCTACTCGGTATGTAGCTTTTGCATTTGGTACGTGGTGGGTACTATGGACCGCAGTTGTGTGGTATATCATCACATTTTATGGAGTATCTTGGCAACAAGCCCTTGTTGATGCTTCAATCAATATGGCATTATTGGCACTCACCTCCATAGCGGTGTTAAACACCATTAAATTTTACCGTCCTACACGCGGCAATTTATTGTACTTGCGTTTATGGTCGTTATTGCATGCATTGTTTATTAGCGCAGTTCATGGTTGGTTAATTGCCGAAATTTATTCGTATCAAATTGAGGTGGTTCGTTTTGTTGAACTTAGTTCACCTATTCGGTATGTGTTTAATTTGGTTATGATAGGCATTAGTACCACGGCAATTGTTATTTACCATTACGTAAAAGACGAACGTGAGCATGAGCTTAGAAAAGATGCAGCAGAACAGTTGGCAAAAGAAACGGAGCTAATCAAGTTGCGCCAGCAATTGCAACCTCATTTTTTGTTTAACAGCTTAAACTCGATAAGTGCACTTGCGGGGAGCAAGCCTGAACAAGCACGTAAAATGATTCAACAACTGTCTGATTTTTTGCGTGGCACATTGCGCAAAGAGGAACAACAACTCACAACCTTGCGCGATGAATTGCACCACCTGCAATTGTACCTCGATATTGAGAAGGTGCGTTTTGGTCACCGTCTCGAAACAGCCATTCAATGCGGAGCTGAACTGGAGGCATTGGAATTGCCACCTCTAATTTTACAACCCATTGTTGAAAATGCCATTAAATTTGGACTGTACGATACAACCGATGCGGTATTAATTGAGTTAACGGCCCAATTGGCGCAAAAGGAATTGATTGTGCAGGTAAAAAATCCGTTTGATGCGGTAACTGCCGCTCCGCGCAAAGGCACAGGCTTTGGGTTAAACGCAGTGAGCCGCAGGTTATACTTGTTATACGGACGTACCGATTTGCTTAAAACCCATACAGAAGGCAATTTATTTATCACCACCATCCATATCCCACAACCATGATTAAAGCTATTATCATAGACGATGAGCCATTGGCTCGGTCCATTGTTGCAGAGTATTTACAAACCTATTCGCAAATAACCATTGTCCAAGAATGTGGCGATGGATTTGAAGGCATGAAAGCCATTGGCCAACACCAACCTGATTTGGTGTTTTTAGATGTACAGATGCCCAAAATTAATGGGTTTGAAATGTTGGAATTGCTCGACCAACCTCCTGCAGTGATTTTTACAACAGCCTTTGATGAATTTGCTATGCGTGCTTTTGAAGCACATGCAATTGATTATTTGCTAAAGCCGTTCAGCAAAGAGCGTTTTGACAAAGCGATGGAAAAGTGGATGAAGCAAAAAGCAACACCTCAACACACACAAGCATTGCTCGATACTGTTGCTGCACAGCAAGAGGAACAGCAACGTGTTGTGGTTAAAACGGGATCAAGCATTCGCATTATTCCCATTCAAGAGGTTTTGTATTTTGAGGCATATGATGATTACGTTAAAATACATACCAAGGATGGGTATTTTTTAAAGAAAAAGACCATGCAGTATTTTGAGAACACACTTGACCCAAAAGTGTTTGTGCGTGTTCACAGGTCATTTATTATTCAAGTTGCTGAAATTACCAAGATCGATTCAGCAGATGAAGTATTGCTGAAAAGCGGTAAGCGTGTTCCATTGAGCAGAACGGGTTATGGCAAACTCAAAACCGTTTTGGGAATTTAATTACGAAAATACCCTTAACGTGCTCCCATTTAACTCTGTTTTGTATTGGGTAAGTGCACGGCTTGCAGGTCCGCTTACAACGCCACCACTTTCATTAAAAACAGCGCCATGGTTTGGGCACCTAAATCGGTTATTGGCAGCCTCATAATTAATGGTAGTTCCTTGGTGTGTACAAGCTGAAGCTACGGCAATAAAGTTTCCAGTATTTGTTCGGGCTACAATCACTCCATCATTTACTACAGAGCCACCATTGTTTTTTAAAGCAGCATTTGCGGCAGCGTTAAGGTCAAGTGTAAAATTTTTGGAAGCTGATTCTTCATCATCCTTTTTACATCCAATACCACAAGTTGCAAGCATAAATGCACCTAGCGACATTCCAGTTAAAGCTAAGAATTCTTTTCTGTCCATAATGTGTTCATTGATTGTTAAAAGTAACAAAATTGTCTAGCAGCTGTTTGTTAAAAAATTAAGGTGACGCCTATTTGACCATTTATCCAACAATAAGTTGGCTTTATCAAATGACTGGATAAGTTCAAGGTAAAAAACGATATTCGAATGACAAATAGACCAGCTCATGAAAAAACAACTACTGTTATTAGTTTTCGCAACGTTGTTGCTTTCGCGTGTATATGCGCAACTCACTCCTTTTATGGAGGGACGCCTTCAGTTTACACTCGACAGTGTTTGCAATAGGTTTAAATACAAAGGAGTAACCGCAGCGGTATTGATTCCGGATCAAGGCATTTGGAAGGGAACCTACGGATATTCGCACGAGTCGGTTCGCATTACTCCTGATATGGCATTTGGTATGGGTAGTAATACCAAAACCTTTATTTGTGCGTTGTTGCTTAAAATGCAAGAAAACAATTTGCTATCGCTTGATGATACAATTGGAACTTGGATTACGGGCTATCCAAACATTAATGGATCCGCTACGATTAGGCAATGTTTGAATCATACTTCGGGTATTGCCGAGTATTTTTCGGCTAAGGTAAACGATAGCTTGTTTACGAATCCCAATAAAATTTGGATTAAACCCGAAATTTTAACCTTGGCTGATACCCCTGAATTTGCTCCTGGAGAAGGGTGGACGTACTCAAACAGCAATTATATTATTGCAGGAATGATTATCGAGTCGGTATTAGATAAGCCTGTGAATCAAGCCATGCGTGAATGGATATTGGACAGTGCCGGTTTTAACCACACGTTTTTTTATGGAGAACCAAACGATGCTCCAATGCCACACCAATGGACCATGAACTTAACGGGTACATCCTTGGTAGACATGAATGAGTTTGAATTGAACCTATTGCCTCAACTTTATAGTTTGGCAACAACAGCGGGAGCTATGTTTACAACAGCGGAAGAAAATGTATTGTTCTGGAGCAAATTGGCATCAGGCCAGTTGTTAAGCAGCCAATCGATGGCCGAAATGATGGAATGGGTTTCTGTTACGTCTAATTTGTCTTACGGGCTCGGCATTTTTCTGAACAAAAATTATATGAATGGGAGAACAATTATTGGCCATGGTGGTACCTACCTTGGATCGATTACCGAAAATATGGTTGATACACTTTCTGGAATAACAGTTTCTGTATTAACCAATCAAGACAGTTTGGGCAATGCGCATGTTGCTAATAATATTATGAGGGCCTTGCACCGCACGGCACTGAGGGCTCCTGCAGTTGGTATTGCTGATGCAGATCATAATGGGCCCCTCCAGTTGTATCCCAATCCAGCAAATACCCAAGTATGGATCACCGCAGATGCAGTTGGTAGTACTGTTCGTTTGATGGATTTACAAGGTAGATTGGTAATTGCACAAACAGGTATAAATACACTCAACGTGGCAACTGTTCCAAATGGCGTTTATATAATACAACTCGACAAAGATGGATACACATATCACCAACGATTGGTGGTTCAACATGATTGAGTTGCAGGGTAGTTACGATTTGCGGTAAGGAAACGTTTTTAGCACTTCGTCTTTATACGTGCTGCCAATTGTTAAGCGTTGTCCATTAATAAGCATAGTCGAATGATTGGCCTCTGAAACATGGTTTAAGTTTACAATATACGATTTATGGATGCGCATAAAATGCGTGTGCAATGATAGCTGGGATTCAAAATTTTTCATGGTGCTATGAACCGTAATGCGTTCATCATTTATCCATAACCGAACATAGTCTTTTAACCCTTCTACCAACCAGAGATTTGCTAAATCTATTCTAACCCATTTACCTTCAGAGCGCACCAGTAAATGGTTTTGGATAGGTGTGGTATGATTCGTTCGGTTGGTGTGGGAACGAAACTGGTCAACCGCCTTTTGAATGGCTTTTGTAAAACGCTCAAACGAAATGGGTTTAAGAAGGTAATCAACCGCATTCAGCTCATAACTTTCAACAGCATGCTCGGAGTACGCTGTTGTAAAGATGGTCATAGGTGGATTTTTAAGTTGTTTTAAAAAGTCAATGCCGCTCATTTCAGGCATATTGATATCAAGTAGTAAAAGATCAATTGTTTGGTTATTTAATATAACAAACGCTTCCAATACATTTCGGCAGGTGCCAACCAAAGTTAAATCAGCTATTTTGCCAACATATGATTTTAAAATTTCCTTTGCCAAAGGCTCATCATCAATAATTAAAACACTGAGCGTTTTTTGCATTATGAAAGTTGTATATGCATTTCAATAGTAAAATAATTTTCAGTAATTGTTGTTTCTAAGCTGTATTTATTCGGAAACAACAATGCCAGTCGTTTTTTTAACGTACCTAGTCCAACACCGCCAATTTGATTTTGGGCGGTCGCAACAATATTATTTGTGCTTTTAAGGTGCATTTGGTTTTGAACAATGGTTAATTGAAAATCCACCTCAAGTTCGGCCATATTTCGGGTATGTTTAAAAATATTTTCTACAATAGGTAGCCACAAAAGTGGTGGAATGAAATACGGTTTATCAGCCATTATTGAAAACTGAGTCTTAGGCGTTTCGTTGATTCTTAACAATTCAATATCTACATAAGCAAGTAAAATTTCTTTTTCCTTTTCAAATGAGATTTGGTCTATGTTTGAATCGTACAAGATATACCTAAGTATAGATGATAACCTCAAAATGGCATCAGGTGTTTCATCTGATTTTTTAAGCGCTAATCCATATAAGTTATTAAGTGTGTTAAACAAAAAATGTGGATTGAGTTGTCCTTTTAAAAATGCCAGTTCGGCTGCCCTGTGTTCATTGACAAGGGCCTGAAGTTGCTTGTTTTTAGCAACCGAAAAATGGTAATATCCAAGCAGGGTAAACAATACTACCCAAACCACCATGAATGGGAAATAGGATGTTGTATCGGATAAGATTCCCAGTAAACTCATATCATTGGTAACGGGCGTCATGATGATACTCATTTCAAATAAGCCAGGATCAGCAAATGCAATTGGTATCCACTTCATGCAATAGGTGTATGCAAATGATACCATCAATACAAGTGCAGTTGAAGTGAGGATATATAACAGGCGTTTTTGTTGAAACAACAACTTAGGTAATAGCACCAAGTTATTTACATAACTGAGGATAACAAAGAACAGCATGTAAAACAAGATGATGCTGTAATAGAATAAGTTTGAATGAATATGTTGATCATCGGCATCACTTATTTTAAGAATGAATAAAAATATCCAGAAGTAACTATTAAGTGCAATACGGGAGCCTAATAATTGGATATATTTACTGTAGGTATGTTTTACTTGATTCATTACGCAAAGAAGTAAATCCTGATTTATTTATTAAGCGCTTACTCGACAAACAAGGTCATTTTTTAGACGAAAGATAAAAGTCGAATGATAACCCACGTTTGTCTACTTCTAAACATTTGCATTGGTTATTCATGTTTTTTTGAATGCAATAAATAACCGAATGATGAATAAAAAATACAGGATAGCCATACTGATACTCGTTTGTATGGGTTTGGCATTAAACACAAAAGCACAAGTTACACCATTTGTTGCTGGGAGGCTTCAATTCACGCTTGACAGCATTTGCAACCGGTACAATATCAAAGGAACTTCAGCCGCTGTGCTTATTCCTAATATGGGAATTTGGAAGAGTGTAAATGGTGTTTCGCAAGAGGGTGTTCCTCTTTCAACTGATATGCTTTTTGGAATGGGTAGCAATACCAAAACATTCATTGCTGCTACGCTTCTTAAGATGCAGGAACAGCAACTTATATCATTAAATGATACGATTGGCAAATGGATTACTGGATACCCCAATATCAATGGTAAGGTTACAATCAGGCAATGCTTGAACCATACAAGTGGTATATTTGATTATTTGCAGAACGCTACAATTAATGATAGCATTTTGGGCAAACCTGAAAAAAGATGGACAAGGGAAGAAATTCTTTTCTTGGCTAAGGCACCATTATTTGCTCCTGGTGCAAGTTGGGATTATTCCAATACCAATTATATTATTTGTGGTATCATTATCGAAAAGGTGCTTAATAAGTCTCCCTTCCAAGCCATTAACGAGTTGATTTTGCAGCCCAACGAACTGTTGAATACAGTGGATTTTAATGAAAAGGGGAACCGCAGTTTTGCACATCCTTGGAGCATGATTGAAAACGGGCAAACCCTTACCGATATGACCACCACACCATACCTTGAGCAACTGTTTAGTTTAGCTAACACTGCGGGTTCGCTCATTACCTCATCTGAAGACAATGTGCTGTTTTGGCATAAATTGTTTACGGGTCAAATTGTTAATGCGCAATCATGGAGAGAAATGACAACCATGGTTAACTTAAGCAACAATACACAATACGGGTTGGGCATATTTAGGTATAACCGCAGAATCAATGGCCGCACAGCTTACTCACATGGAGGTACTTTTTTTGGATACATTAATGAAAACATAGTCGATACAACTTCGGGTGTTACCATTGCGGTGCTCACCAATCAAGATAGCATTAACAACAATGGACTTCTTGATATTGTAATTAAGGCATTGCACCGTGTTACGTTAAACATGCCTCCTGTTGGTATCAATGAATTCCAACCATTATTGGCGGTAAACATTAGGCCTAATCCAGTGAGCAATACAATTTGGGTAGAGTTGGAAGCAAACGGAACTTATCTTACACTGTACGATATGCATGGTCGAATGGTACTGAGCGAATCAGAAACAAATACCATTGATGTTTCAGGTATTGCGAATGGAATGTATATCCTACACGCAACCAAAGGTGGGTTGTATTACCAACAGCGTTTGGTGGTGCAGCATTGAGATTTCTTGTTAAGAAAGATAATACATGTGTTTTTGTATTTACTAAAAAATCCCGTTCAATACTGAACGGGATTTTATGTATTTAGTAACCAGCTTTTGCTGTTTTATCTTTTAAACGCTCTTTGATATCGAGTCGGTGTTTGCGAGCGGTATCAATGGCAATATCATAACCTGCATCAGCATGTCGAATTACTCCCATTGCAGGGTCGTTGTGCAATACGCGTTTGAGTCTGCGAGCAGCATCTTCCGTTCCATCAGCAACAATTACCATTCCTGCATGAATGCTGTAACCCATGCCTACGCCACCACCATGATGGATGGAAACCCAACTTGCACCACCTGCGGTATTGATTAGTGAATTTAAAATGGGCCAATCTGCTACGGCATCACTGCCATCTTTCATAGCTTCTGTTTCGCGGTTCGGACTTGCAACAGAGCCCGTATCCAAATGATCGCGGCCAATTACGATGGGCCCTTTTACTTTTCCAGTGCGAACCAATTCATTAAATGCCAAAGCAGCTTTCTCTCGGTCACCTTGTCCAATCCAGCAAATACGCGCAGGCAATCCTTGAAAAGCAATACGTTCTTGAGCCATATCTAACCAGCGGTGTAATGATGTATTCTCAGGAAACAGCTCTTTCATTACTTGGTCAGTTACATAAATATCATTTGGGTCGCCACTCAATGCCACCCATCGGAATGGGCCTTTACCCTCACAAAACAACGGACGAATATATGCAGGCACAAACCCTGGAAACGCAAATGCATTTTCTACATGGCGTTGGTCTTTGGCTTGCCCACGAAGATTGTTGCCATAATCAAATACTACTGCACCCCGCTCTTGCATTTCAATCATCAATTTTATATGGTGTGCCATTGTATCCAACGATTTTGAAACATACTTTTCGGGCTCTGTTTTACGCATGCGGTCAGCAACTTCTTCTGCTATGCCTTCGGGGTAATATCCATTTAATGGATCATGTGCCGATGTTTGATCTGTAAGTAAATCAGGTGTGATATTGCGTTCTTTTAAGCGCTCCAATAAGTCGATGATATTGCATACAACACCAATAGACAAACGTTGACCCGCAGCTTTTGCTTTTAAGGCCATGTCAATCGCTTGGTCAATGTCACGGCTCATCACATCAAGATAACGTGTTTCAATTCTTTTTTTGATACGCCATTCAACTACTTCAGCAGCCAGGCATACGCCATCACACATGGTAACAGCAAGTGGCTGCGCGCCTCCCATTCCGCCCAAACCTGCCGTAACGGTAAGTGTTCCTTTTAAGCTTCCACCAAAATGCTGGCGAGCCGCCTCGGCAAAAGTTTCATATGTACCTTGTACAATACCTTGCGACCCAATGTAAATCCAACTACCAGCAGTCATTTGACCATACATCATCAATCCTTTTTTATCCAACTCATGAAACGTTTCCCAGTTGGCCCATTTAGGTACCAACATGCTGTTTGAAATCAACACGCGTGGAGCATCTTTATGTGTAGGTAAAATACCAACAGGTTTACCACTTTGAATCAACAATGTTTCGTCTTCTTCAAGGTCTTGTAGCGCTTTTACAATTAAATCGAAACTTTCCCAGTTGCGTGCGGCTTTTCCAATACCACCGTATACAACCAAATCTTCTGGTTTCTCTGCAACCTCAGGATCCAAGTTGTTATGCAACATACGCAAGGCCGCTTCTTGCACCCATCCTTTGCAGCTTAATGTATTGCCAGTAGCGGCATGTAAAACTCTTTTAGTCGACATGTTTTTTATGATTAATAAGGATTCAAAAATAATTGTTAATGAGAAAATAACTGTTATCTAACCCCGCTCTTTTTTTAAATAAAACCAAATAGCTTATCTTGCTGTTTTAACACCCTTATTACATGAAATCACAACCCTTGTTTTTAACCCTATCAGGCATTATTACGTGTTTATTTTTTGTGTCGAGTTGTACCTTTTACGATGGTAGTATTACAGGTAATGCAGCCTTGGCTGACGCCAATTACAGGTATGTTGGCAATGTTACGGCAAGCAACAAGTGCGTGTATGTTTTTCATATTGGCGGCAATAGTAAAGAGGCGCAAATAACAGAGCTAAAAGACAACCTGCGTAAAAGATACCCGCTTCGTGATGGACTTGCTTGGGCAAATGTTTCGCTCGAAATGAAATCAGGTTTCTATATTTTATTTGATGTAAGGAAAGCGGTATTATCAGCTGATATTGTGGACTTTTGGCCAGATACCAATAGTGCATACGCTGCATATAATGGGTATTATCTAAATAAATCAACGTTTATTCCAGTACCGGCAACGGCTAATTTTGCTACAGTTAGGAGAGACTCACTTTATAACCGACTCACCTTAGCCGCAGCCCGTAAGAATAATATGGAAAATATACGACTTAAATCACTTGAGTTTGACCAAACACAGGTAAATACGGAGGTGGTTATTTACATCGCAAATCAACCTGTACGAGGGATTATTTTTAAAAAGGATTTTGACACTGTGTACATTGCCTATTTAGATCGTTATGGTGAGGTTGCTTACACCATGCGCAGGTTTGGTTTGTATTTAACAGACAAACCTTAACCGTTTTGGGTATATTTAATCGCAGCTACCATCTGGTTTGCAAACAGATCCTTGTACCGTATCAGCTTTTTCGGTTTCACTCCAAGCTTTTCGTAACGTGTTTAAGAATACCTCTGGTTGTTGGGCACCGGAAACAGCGTATTGATTGTTAAATACAAAAAATGGAACGCCCGTTACACCTATTTGTTGCGACTCATAAATATCTTGTCTCACCGCATCAGCATAAGCATTGCTAGCCAAAACCTGTTTCACTTCCATTTCATTTAGGCCAATGGCAACAGCTAGTTGCGTAAGCGTTGTATGGTCGGCCGTGTTTTTACCGTCACAAAAATAGGCTTTAAACAATTGCTCTTCCATGGCGTCACCTTTGCCTTTGCTTTTGGCGTAATGTGATAAACGGTGCGCATCAAACGAATTGGCAACAACCGCTTTATCAAAATCATATAACAAGCCAACTTCTTTGGCCATTTGTGTTACATTGGCAGTAACCTGGCGGGTATAAGCAAGCGTCCAACCTTTGCTTTCAGCTAAATGGGTAATGGTACTTTTGCTTGGGTCTGTTTTCATATCGGGTTGTAATTGAAAACTTTTCCATACCACTTCAACATGTTCGCGGTGTTCAAATTTTGCCAATGCTGCTTCAAATTTACGTTTGCCGATATAACAAAACGGACACATGACATCGCTCCAAATTTCTACTTTCATTTTTTTAACAGATTTAGTTCTTTCTGGTAATTGTGTATAAGCAATAGCAGCACACAGCAATATTCCGGTTACAAAGATGATGATTCGCTTGCTTGTATTCATTATGTTATTGCTATTAATACCAACAAAGAAATAAATTGTTTGATAAAATTATGGATATTTGAGGCGCATTTTGAAATTCAAAGTTTCTCATATAGCATTTTTGTTGCTCGGAATTTTTACGGTTACGTTTATTCCTTTCAACGCCATGCATCATCATGACGAAGATGATCATGTGATTGCTACGCACTTTCATAAGGCTAAAGAGCATCATTGTGAACTCGATGAACAATTTTGCCAGCCCTCTTTAAATGAGCATTGCGGGCATGATACGCACATAGCCAAACCTATTGGCAAGTGCTTTACCTGTGCGTTTCACTTTATTAAGTATTATGAGCCGCGGTTAATTGAAACAGCAAATGCGAATATTATAAAGCATCACTTTTTCGCACAGCCGGTTTCGGTTAACATTCTCAATGTAATCATTGAGCTAAGCAATAAGGGCCCACCAACTTTACTTTCTTAAGTCCCTTTTTTGCAACATTTATTTCCTTTTACAACGTGTACAAAACAATTCTCATGTTATGTGCAGGGTTGTGCTTCGCTTCATTAATTAAGGCTGAAAAGAACCTGCCAAAGCGATTTAGCTTGCAAGTTCTGGTTGTTGATAGTAATACACAAAAGCCTTTAGAAGCGGCAAGTATTACCCTTGCCGAAACTCAATGGCATGCCATTACCAATTTATCGGGAATGGTAAAAGCTGACTCATTGCTTGGGGGTTGGTACACGTTGCAATGCTCATTTGTTGGTTATCACGCTTTTCAGCAAAGGATTTGGATCGAAAGTGATAAACAGATACGCATTGAACTTTGCCCAGAAAGCGAACACTTGCATGAAGTTGAAATTGTATCCCATTCTGATGAGTTAAGGGATTATACAGTACAAACCAGAACAATACTTAGTGCGCAAGAAATTGAACGTAATCGAGGTATCACTTTTGTAGATCAGTTGAAGCAACTTTCAGGAGTTACACTTCTAAGTACAGGTCCTGCCATTGCAAAACCTGTAATTAGAGGTCTACATAGCAATCGATTGGTTACTATTAACAATGGGGTAAGGCAAGAGGGGCAGCAATGGGGGAGTGACCATGGAACTGAGATTGACCCTTTCGCTCCTGCAAGCATAGAAGTAATTAAAGGGGCAGCCTCTGTTGAATATGGAGCTGAAGCTATGGGTGGTGTTGTTCGTATTAACGCTAAACCATATATGGATGTTAAGGGAATCAATGCAGAACTTCAACTTATGGGCGCAAGTAATAATGGGATGGGCGCTGGATCACTTCAGATGGAAGGCTCTCACTTTGATAGGCATAAACTTAGTTGGAGGGCACAAGGGTCTTTTCGCAAGGCAGGTGACTCGCGCACTCCTGAATATGTAATGTCGAATACGGGCTTTCAAGAAATGAGTGGACAATACGGCCTGCACTACGCATATAAAGGTTTTCATGCAGATTTCTCACAAAGTTTGTTTACGACTGAAATGGGCATCTTAAGAGCGGCACATGTTGGTAATCGAGGCGACTTACTAAACGCTATACAGCTTGGAAAGCCAGCTTTTATTGCACCTTTCTCTTATCAAATTGAAACACCAAGCCAGCAAGTATCGCATCTCATTTCATCAATAAAAATGTGGTATGGATTTAACAGCCAAACCAAGGTTCATATTCAGTTGAGCCGCCAATTTAACGAAAGAGCTGAGTATGATCGCCCTCCTAGGCAATCACAAAGAGACTTGTTCAATACAGTTCCTGCATACCAGTTGTTGCTTACGACCGATATTGTAGAGGCTAAACTTGAACATCAATTACTTAAAAATGTTCGTGGTGTGGTAGGTGTAAATTGGATGAACCAAGGAAATGTAAGCGAAGGTCTGCAACCAATTTTACCTAACTACCGAGCTTACACTTATGGGATTTTTGTGATTGAAAAATGGCAACGTGGTCGGTGGATGACAGAATTGGGGATACGACAAGATTGGCGTGACCAAACACGTTTCATTTACCAAAATGGTATACAATCCAATGCCATGTATTATTCAGGTTTGACCTATTCAATTGGTGCAGCTTATGCAGTAAACGAGTATCTAAAGATCAATGCAAATAGTTCATCCGCTTGGAGGCCACCGAGCATTAATGAGTTATATAGTTATGGACTGCATGGAGGTACAGCCACGTTTGAAATTGGAAATCCGAACTTGGTACCGGAGCGTAGCTTAAACAGTGAAATTGGCTTGGTACTTCACCATTCAAAATGGACCGGAGAATTTAACCTGTTTCGTAACCTATTTCACAACTTCATTTACCGCTTGCCTAATCCAGTTCCTACCATCACTATTCGGGGATCTTTTCCGATGATGAACTTTGTGCAAGACGATGCGTTGCTGCAAGGTGCTGAATTGAACCTTACCCGGTATTTAAATAAGTCGTTTTCTGCAGGTGTTAATGCTTCATATTTATATGCACAAAATACATCTGATAATGTACCACTCATATTTATGCCTGCCAATCGCGCTCGATTTACTATTGCTTACCAAAAGGAGGCTATTTGGAAGATAAAAGGGGTGTTTGTAAATGTACAATACAACTATGTTGCAATGCAAAGTCGATTCCCTAAAGGTATTGATATTATTGATCCTCCTGCTGCTTACGGATTACTCGATTTAAATGCCGGATGTGAAACCCATATTGGCAAACAACCAATTCGTGTTTCAATGAGTGTATACAATATGCTTAGTACTTCTTACCGTGACTATTTAAGCCGACTTCGTTATTATACCCTTGAGCCTGGCATTAATTTTTTATTGAGGCTCACAATTCCGATTACTATCTATAAACCATCATAAATAAATAACTAAAAACAACAATGAAAACAACAAAGAACATTTTAGTATCATGCGCATTATTGGTTTGCGCATTCACTTTTACATCATGCGAAAAAGATGATGACAAAAAACCTGAAACGCCTCAAGCTCCAAGTAATCCCAAAGAAGTAATTACAACTGTTACTTTATTAATGGAAGACACTTTAGGCAATTTGGTTACAGCATCTTGGAAAGATGCAGATGCAGATGGCCCAGGTGCTCCTGTAATAACAGGCTTAACGTTAAAGGCAGGAATGCATTATGATGGAGCAGTATTACTCCTTGACGAGAGTAAGTCGCCTGTTGATACCATTTCAAACGAAATTGCTGAGAAAGAAGCTGAAGCTCATCAGTTCTTTTATACTGCCGAGGGTGGTGCAAACAGCCGTTTAATCGTGGAAAGAGAAGACAAGGATAAAAACAATCAACCTTTGGGTATGCTTATTCATGTTGATGTTTCTGCTGGCGGCAGTGCAGCAGGTACGCTTAAAGTAGTACTTAAGCACTACGATGGCATTAACAAATCTACAGATCCAGCTGTAGGCGAAACAGATGTAGAAGCGGTATTTCCAGTTACAATTCAAGAGTAACAACGAACAATCTTTGAAAAGCGGGGCTTGCCCCGCTTTTTTTGTGTCGTTTATGTGGGTATTTTAATATTTTTACCAACACATGAAACGGTTGCTCCAAAGATATTTTCAGTTTTTTACCAACGATATTTGGCATGTAGAACTTGAGCGTTTTCCAAAATGGCAACGCGCTGCAATTAAAACAGCTCGAATTGTATTGTTAAGTGTGAATGATTTTAATGAGAAAAAGCTCATCTTACGTTCCTCAGCTTTAACATACTACACCTTGTTGTCAATTGTGCCTGTTATTGCAATGATATTTGGGATTGCACAAGGATTTGGACTCGAACAATACATTGATAAGCAACTAAACAAGGCATTTGTTTCGCAACCCTATATTGGTGAAAATCTCAAAACGTATTCACATAACCTTTTGCAAAGCACAAGTGGAGGATGGGTTGCAGGGTTGGGTTTTGTGCTACTGTTGTGGACAGTAGTAAATGTATTAAGTAATATAGAAGATACGTTGAACTCAATTTGGTATGTAAAAACCCCGCGAACATGGTCACGTAAGTTTACAGATTACCTATCCATAATGGTAGTATCACCAGTTTTCATTATTGTTTCGGGTGCGGCTACCATTTTTGTATCAACGCAAATTGAAGCACTTGCCAATATGGCTTCGGTATTGGGTGATGGTGTTCACCAGTTGATGGTATTCTCTATCAAGTTGGTTCCTTTTGTGAGCACTTGGTTGTTATTTTTTATGGTATATGTGGTGATGCCCAATACGCGCGTTAAACTTCGTTCAGCATTTATTGCAGGAGTAATTGCCGGAACTGCATTTCAATTTTTTCAATGGGGTTATATCGAGTTTCAAGTCGGTGTATCGAGGTTAAACACTATTTATGGTAGTTTTGCATCCATTCCTCTTTTTATTACTTGGTTGTACTACAGTTGGACGATAGTGCTGGTGGGTGCTGAAATATCTTATTCGATTCAACATGTACAAACGTTTGAAGCGCAAGAACGAACCAAGAACCTGAGTCATGAAATGCGGATGTTGTATCATTTGCATGTAATGCACCATGTGACCAAACAATTCACGCAAGATAGTCCGGCTCCATCTGTAACTGAATTGAGCAAATCTTTAGGCATTCCAGCAGCATTGTGCCGTACTGTTTTGTCAAATTGTATCAAGGCAAAATTGGTTGTTGAATCAGTCGATGGCAAATCAAAGGAAAATGTATTTACACCAGCAGTAGACGCATCCAAACTTACTATCGGCTTCATAATACACAAGCTTGAAAATGTAGGGGAGCTTAAAAGGGGAAGCCAAACGCATGAAGCATTTCAACGTATCAAAACCTATTACAACGAATTAGAGTTTGAAATGCTACGCTCGCCTTCTAATAAGCATATAGTTGATTTGTAATGGCAACTCAGTTAACTGCGCAGCAAGTGTTGCATGGATATACAATGGGCATTTTTCCAATGGCCGATAGTGATGACAATAATACCATTCACTGGTACGAGCCCAAAATGAGAGGTGTTATCTTCCCTCAAGATTTTAAAATTAGCAAATCACTTCGCCAAACATTGCGTTCCGGAAAATTTACTATTACCCTGAACAGATCGTTCGAGCAGGTAATGCGCATGTGCGCTAATAGATATGAAAGTTGGATTAGTGAAGAAATCATTGAAGTATTTACAGAACTGCACCTAATGGGTTATGGATACAGTTTTGAAACCCGCAATGTACAAGGTGACTTGGTTGGTGGATTGTACGGAGTTCGGTTGGGTAAGGCTTTTTTTGGAGAGAGCATGTTCCATATAGAGCGGGACGCATCGAAGGTGGCGCTTGCTTATTTGGTGGAGTGGATGAAAATAAACGAAATGACACTGTTGGATACGCAATACCTTACTCCACATTTGGAAAGTTTAGGCGCTTGTGCCATTCCTCAAGAAGAATATTTGGATTATTTACTGGAAGCCATTCGGTAAAAAAAACGCCCACCTTTGTGGGTGGGCGTTTTAGGGTAAACATCCATTGTATTAAATAACCTTCACGTTAACCGCGTTGATTCCTTTTTTTCCTCTTTCTGTTTCAAATTGTACTTGGTCATTCTCTTGAATACGGTCGATTAA
>JALONP010000023.1 GCA_025454875.1 Bacteroidia bacterium
ATGCAGCTTTAAGTTTTAAAACTCCAATTCAATTATTGGAAAATATGTATGTTTGAAATTATACTTTTAACTGGCCCAGAAAACGGGGAAGCTTACAACCTTGGATTATTTATCAATTATAGAGCTGGTATTATTGACACTGACTCCTTTCAAGTTATTAACATTTATACCGCAACTGGGGATGTAAATCAAAAGAGTCGTCTTGGATTAGATAAGCAAAATTTCAAATACCCCGTTTTTGCAAAAAAACCTAAAATGTCAAGCGGCTCAATCACGTACTATCAAAATACCCTTCCTAAAGAATCCTTTTTGAGTCATACTTATTATTTTAATCTTAGTTACTCGTTATTTAAAACTTCGTATGGAATTTATGCAACAGAAAAAATGCAACCCTATATCTACCTAGTTGGAGATACTTCTATAAAATTTTTTTTAAGCAATAATATTGAACAATATTCGAATCCATATTCTATTGGTGCGAGCACTAAGTATAAAATTGTATACGCAGCTACCTTAAACGATATGATTGTGATATGCAGTTATGAAAATAAAAAGTACTACCTATCCCTATTTTCAACTACCATTAATAAACTTACATACAAGCAACGTCTACACTTGCGAAATCCTACTTTTAACATGGTAGGTAATTGTTTAACCACATTGGATATTAGCGGTAGCAAACTCAAGAATCTTTACCTAGGTCAATTTATAATTACAAGTAAGGAATAATTAAGCCCAGTTCCTCGTTCTCGCGCATTTGCAATTCGTGAGAGAGCATCAATAAATAAACCAAAGCTGCCCCTCGAGCATCTAAGCTCGTGCATATTAAGAATACTCTCTAGTAAAATAAACAAAATTGGAAAAGTGGCCTTGCCGGGAATCGAACCTGGATCGAGAGCTTCGGAAACTCTAGTACTATCCATTGTACTACAAGGCCAATTGGATTAAAACAAAAACCACGCCCCGAGTACTCGGGGCGCGGTTAGGTGTAGTCCCAGCAGGATTCGAACCTGCGACCTACGGTTTAGAAAACCGGTGCTCTATCCAGCTGAGCTATAGGACCATGTAAACGTTTTCATTTTAATCAGTGAAAACCGTTTTCCGTTATCATTGCTGATATGCTTCCATTAAACAATACCAAACACCACAATAGCGCTAAAAGTGTTGTTAAATAGGATGGCAAATTAAGGATATTTTTTGTTTCGAATCAAATTTATTCCCAATTAAGCGCGCTTACACTTTGGCTTTAAGGCATAAAATAAATACTTTTACCGCAAATGATTCCACGCAGTAAAATAGATGAAATAATTGGCGCAGCATCGATTGAAGATGTGGTGGGCGAGTATGTTTCATTAAAAAAGCGTGGAGCAAATTTGCAAGGGCTCTGCCCTTTTCACAACGAAAAAACCCCTTCTTTTAATGTTTCGCCTGCCAAAGGAATCTATAAATGTTTTGGTTGTGGCAAAGCTGGAAACGTGGTGAATTTTGTAATGGAGCATGAGCATTTGGAGTATATTCCTGCTCTCAAGTTTTTAGCTGAAAAATACCGAATTGATTGGCCCGAACAACAATTAACAGACGAACAACTCGCAGCCGAAAAGCAACGGTCAAGCGAAAGGGAATCGCTCCAAATCATTAATAATTTTGCCGAAACGTATTTTGCCAATACGCTTCAACATGACGAAGAAGGGCAAACCATTGGTTTATCCTATTTTGAAGAGCGCGGTTTTAGACCTGAAACCATCGAAAAGTTTAAGCTCGGATATAGCAAAGATTCTTGGGATCACTTTACCCAAACCGCCATTTCGCAAGGATTTAACAGCGAGTTGCTAAAAAAAAGTGGGCTAGTAAAAGAGAGTGAACAAGGCAAACTGTATGATGCCTACCGAGGTCGGGTAATGTTTACCATACACAACCTTAGCGGCAAACCGATTGCCTTTGCCGGAAGGTTTTTAAAAAAGGACCCTAAAAGTCCTAAATATGTAAACTCTCCCGAAACGGTTTTATACCATAAAAGCAACGAGTTGTATGGCATGTATTATGCACGCAACGCCATCAGCAAATTAGGTTATGTGTATTTGGTTGAAGGGTATACTGATGTTATAAGTTTACACCAAGCAGGTGTTGAAAATGTGGTTGCTTCATCTGGCACCTCGTTAACCGAAAACCAAATTAAACTGATTAAACGGTTTACTGAGAATGTAGTGGTTTTGTATGATGGTGATGCTGCCGGTATTAAAGCCTCGTTGCGTGGAATAGATATGTTGCTTGAGGGGGGACTAAATGTAAAAACCGTACAGTTCCCCGAAGGCGAAGACCCAGATAGCTATTGTCAAAAGCTCGGCCCAGAAGCATTTGCAACTTACTTAGATGAGCATAAAAAAGATTTTATGCTCTTTAAAACGAACTTGCTTTTAGAAGATGCCGGGAACGACCCCATTAAACGAGCCCAACTGGTGCGTGAAATTGTAGAAAGCATTAGCAAGATTCCAGATGCGTTTAAGCGGATGAGTTTTATCCGTGAAACAAGCAAGTTACTCGCTGTTGATGAACAATTATTGGTAACGGAATCAAATAGGCTTGTTCGCACTAAACTGTCTGGTGAGGCTAAAACGTCAATCCCACCAATAGAGTCATCGCTTCCAACCTACCAACAAGAGTTGCGCGAACTAGTAGATGTGCAACACCACGATGCCCAAGAAAAAGATTTAATAAGGGTATTGCTTTGGTACGGTAACCAGCCTGTTGAAGGATTTCACCATGTAGCACATTATATCCTTCATCATTTAGCTGCTGAAGAAATTGCTTTAGAACATCCAATTGCCCTTGCCATTATTGAAGAGCTGAACGAGCAACTTTCAAAAGAAGCCGAATTTAACAGTAACTACCTTATACACCACAGCAATCCTGAAATTAGCAAGTTTGCTGCCGATATTTTAGCGCAACCGCTCGAGATTAGTCCAAATTGGGAGCGCCTTTATGATATTATTATTGACCCGCCTGGGAGTAATTATTTGCAAGATGCCAATGCTGCTTTGGCCGCTCTGCAGTTGAAAAACATCGACAAAATGATTCGGCACAACCAAGACTCTTTTAACTCAGCAGAAACAGATGAGGAAATAGAAAACCTGCAACGGACGCATATCCATTTAAAAGAACTGCAAGCAAACCTTACCCATAAATGGGGCACGGTGATAGTGAAGTAACAATACCCATTCCGATAATGATTAGCCCGCAAGAGTAAAATTACCTAAGGATATTTTACTCCTGCTTCCCTCCTCCTACCTACCATAAGTGAATAATCAAATTATGAAAATCATAGCTAATACAATCGGCTTTTAATATTGTATCAACGATTTAGTAGCATTAAAATACTCTTAATACGATCCCAATAACAAAGCAGGTTTAGGCATATTGAATGTTAAATAAAGATGAAGACAAACGATTATTTTGAAAACACTTAGGTTAGTCTTAATTTCACAGCGATTGAAAGTTAACTCACCCTATATCGTATTTTTAATCCTGTTATTGAGCTTTAAGGCCTTTTCGCAACCGGTGGCAAATTTTACTGCAAACCGTACATCAGGCTGCAGTCCAGTAACGGTTCAATTTACCAACACGTCAACAGGTAACCCAACTACCTTTTTATGGGACTTTGGTAACGGCAATACTTCTACTTTACCCAACCCATCTGCAATTTATGTAACTCCAGGAACCTATACTGTTACCCTTACCGTTGGCAATGGCTCGGTAACCAATACCAAGGTGGTAAATGCATACATCACTATTTACAACAACCCTATTGCTGAATTTGCTGCTGCACCAGTTTCAGGTTGTATCCCATTACCCGTTACATTTACCGACAATACAACTGTTGGAGGTGCTCCAATTACCTCTTGGATATGGGACTTTGGGAGCGGGGTAACTTCTACCCAACAAAATCCAACAAACGTATACAGTGTTGCTGGAACTTACACAGTTACTTTAATTGTAACTGATGCAAATGGATGCCAAAGTTCAAGAAGCAAAGCGGGCCTTGTTACAGCAACTGTCCCATTTACTACAAGTTTTAGCGCATCACCTACTTCAGCTTGCGCTCCACCTCTCACAACAACCTTTACGCCAACAGTTAGCCCACCTGGAAGCTACACGTACGCTTGGAACTTTGGAAACAGCAATACGTCAACAACGCAAAATCCAGCGCATACGTATACCAGCAATGGCAACTATACTGTAGAATTAGAAGTAACTTCGGCATCTGGATGTAAGCAAAAAATAACACAAACCGGCCTTGTCCAAATTGGCGGAATCACTCCAGATTTTGATATTGTGGCCGCAGGAGTTTGTGCTCCTACAAATGTTACTTGCCAAAACAAAAGTACGCCCGTTGCACCAACCAATTCGTTCACATGGACTTCTAGTTTTCCGACACAAACAAGTACCAATGCGTTGTATAACTACACCCAAACGGGTTCGCATTCCATAACCTTAACTGCACAATCAGCTGCCGGTTGTATATCCAGCATCACCAAATCCTTTTCTCTTGCGCAAAAACCAACCGCTAGTTTTACTGTTTCCAAATCCAATTTTTGTGAAACCCCAGCTTCAGTTAGTTTCTCCAACACTTCTGTAGGATCCACCTCTCAAAACTGGAATTTTGGGAATGCCGTTACTTCAACTTTGGTAAATCCCTCTGTTGTATATAATGCAGAAGGTACTTTTAGACCCCGTCTTTTTGCTATTGGGCCGCAAGGAAGCAATTGCAGAGACACTGCCATTGCTACAATTACCGTTGCCAAACCCAAAGCGGAAATAGTGAGACGGAACCAAAAAAAAGGATGCGCCCCTTTAACGGATACCTTTGAAGTTATTGACCAAAGTTTAATCCCCCTCACATCATGGAAATGGGAATTAAATGGCGTAACGATTTCAACAAACCGATTATTTATTAGAACATTTACCGATACAGGTGTATTTGTTTTGAAACTCACCGGAACCAATAGCGAAGGTTGCGAGATTGTGTTGTTTGATGAAGTTCAAGTTGGGATAAAGCCGATTGTAAACTTTACAGCTGATAAATTGAATGGTTGCTTCAATCGAACAATGATAACCTTCACGCCTACATGGACTGGTGTAAAACCCTTAGAAATGCGTTGGGATTTTGAGGATGGAAGCTCTGATGAATTTATACCTATTAGATTATTTACCGACACGGGGCTTTATACCATTGGATTAACCGCTACGTATCGTGGATGCAGTACCGAAGTTATTAAGCGAGATTACATTGAAATTTTCCCTCCAATAGCCGATTTTTCCTTTAAAATCGACTCTTGCCAAACAGACTCCGTTCAGTTTATTCAACGGAGCATTGGACGCAATGCGTACGTATGGAATTTTGGTGATGCAACCACTAGCAACTTATCGAATCCGAGAAAAGTATACGTTACTCCTGGAACCTATAAAGTACAAATGATAGCCCGTGATACTGTTCACAATTGTTACGATACCCTTAGCCGAAGTATTATCATCATCAATAAACCTCAAGTGAAGTTTTCGCCTCTCGATTCTGCAGGGTGTAGTCCACTAAGACCACAATTGAGGGACTTATCTATTGTGGATTCGAGTAGAACAATCCGAAGTTGGGCATGGAGGGTAACACCTGGCAATACTATACTTACAGGTCGAAATCCCAATTTAAACCTCTCTAGTCCTGGCCTATTTTACGTAAAACTCGAAATTACTGACAACCTTAATTGTCGGTATTTCGGAACCGACTCAAGTAAATTTAAGGTGTATGGAGGCTCCGCTAATTTCTCATTATCTGCAAACAAGGGATGTGTACCATTTGTGTTGAATGTAAAAGATTCTGCCAAAGCCGAAAATGGTATCCAATCTCGTAAGTGGTTATGGGGCAATGGAGATAGCACATTAGTATCAGACACATTTGCAACTTATACCTATGCAGACGCCAACAAAACAAACCAGTCACTTGGGTTTTCTGTTCGGCTTGTTGTAACCGATAGCCAAGGATGTTCATTTACCAGCACTCGTTTGGTTGTACCTACCAAACCAGTTGTTACATTTACCGAAACAAGGTTTAAAACGTGCGGCAAAGATTCTATACGATTTGGTACTACATTTAGTGCAGGATCAATCCTTTCACCCGCAACAGCTTTATGGAGGTTTCCAAACAATACACAGGCAACAGGTACTTCTACTTTTTACAATGCCTCAGGCGATACTTTGTTGCCTTTTAAACTCACGCTAACAGATGCCAACGGTTGTATTGATAGTTTAGTTAAACAATTACGAATTAATACGAAGCCCCCTACCATTCAGTTTGATGCTACTCCACGAAATATTCCTTGCTATAAGAGTAATACCAAAGTCAGGTTTTTTGACCAAACCATTAATGGAGGAAATGGCATTCGATTCAGAAGGTGGTTATTTGGAGATAATACAGGAGCTGACAGTTTGCCTTCGCCTGAGAAAATATATTTTATACCAGGTAGGTATACCGTATCGTTAATGGTTGAAGACAGCGCAGGATGCAGGGATACGAACACCATACCTGATTTTGTTGTTGTTGGTGGCCCGTTTGGTTCGTATTCATTTACCCCTAAAAAGGGTTGTACCCCAACTGAAGTATTTTTTGATGTAAACACACCCAATGCCCGGTTAATTATTTGGGACCATGCAGATGGTGTTGTCGACACCTTTGCCATAGATACCCATAGGTACGTGTATACGCGACCAGGAGTGTATTATCCACGATTAACCTTAATTGACAGTTCGCTCACATGTGATTTTGGTTATGATGCAATCGACTCGATTGTGGTTACACCACTTCCCAATCCTGACTTTGAAAGTAACAGAACAATTATTTGCAAAGGCACGTCAGTATTGTTAACCAATACCACAGCTCCACATAGCAGCATTATCAACAAATGGAAATGGAAACTTGGAACAGGCGATAGCATTATGATGCAGGGCCCCCTCACCTATACTTATAATACAGAAGGTGTATTTTCCATTTCATTACAAGCAACCGATACCCTTGGATGCACAAATACCATTGTTAAGCCTGATTATATCACAGTAAATAACGATACCATCCCACCTGCTACACCTTTGGTTAAGAGAGCAACGGTAATGAGCAATGATAGTGTATTGTTTGAGTACAAACCAAATGCTGAGTTTGATTTTGCCAAGTATGTTATTTACCACAACACAAGTGCCACCCAAAAAGATAACATAAACGATACTGCATTTTTTGAAACGGGTCTTAACACCACTGAATTTACTTACCAATACCAAATGGCAGCGGTGGATGTTTGCAACAACCAATCACCCACGAGTGAAATACACCGAACCATTGAGCTAAAAGCAATTCCAGATACCAATGCCATTCGATTAGCTTGGACGCATTACTTAGGATTTGATACTTTGTTTCAATATGCAATTTGGCGCAAAGGAGTAAACGATGCTGATTACGTGGTATTGGATACTTTGCCAGCACAAATTAACCAATATAAAGACACAAGCGTACTTTGTTACAGTTACTACACGTACCAAATAAAAGCAATTGAAACAAGTGGTTATCTTCAGTTTTCGTGGAGTGACACAAGCGGTGCTGCACCTATTTATATCAATACCCTTCCATTTACCCAAAACATAAGAGCTACTGTAATAGGAAATGCTGTGCGCTTAGAATGGAACTTAAGGACCCACTACCGTTCGTTTGAATACCAAATATACCGTGCTGTTGATGGAAACCCACCAAGCTATTTTAAAACGATGCCTTCAACAGATACGGTGCTCATCGATACGGACGTTGATGTAAATGCACATACTTATTCGTATACGACATACCTTGTAGATGCTTGTGGTGGAATGAGCCAACCAAGTAATGTGGCAAGAAGCATCTTGTTAACTGTGTATATGGTAGACAATGATATTTTAAAACATGATCCTAAACTAACTTGGACACCTTACACAAAATGGGATAATGGCGTACACCACTACAATGCAACATTTTTAAACGAGGTTGATAGCCGCACCGACTTGGTTACTCGCACCGATTCATTAACCTTAACAGCAACACATAAGTATATTAATTTGGTTCAGGATGATTACTGTTATTTGATTACCGCTTACCAACAAGGAGATACATCCATTATTAGCGAGTCGAACCTTGCTTGTGTATCAACTGAACCTCGGTTGTTTGCTCCAAATGTGTTTACTGTAAATGGAGATAATTTGAATGATGTGTATTATATAAGGGGACTGTTTATTGAAACCTTTGAACTCTCTATCTATGATCGATGGGGCAAAATGGTTTTTCAAACCAATAATATCAACCAAGGTTGGGACGGTACCATAAACGGTGAAATTGCAAAATCGGATGTGTATGTTTACAAAGCTGAAGCAACCGGAAAGAAAGGCCAACGTATTTCCATTACAGGAAACATCACTTTGATGCGCTAATTGTGTTGGAACTTCTATTAGTTTAGCTAAACTCAACTAACCTGTTTGAAAGGATATTGAGCATGTTTTAATTACCATCCATGCTATTTGGTTTCCATATGTACAAATGGAACCAGCATTTCTTCTAAACTAATTCCACCATGCTGAAATGAGTTTCGATATAGGTTTACATGGTAATTGTAATTGTTTGGGTATGCCATAAAATGATCTTCAGTTGCAAACACAAAACGCGAACTGATGTTTTGTTTAGGCAAGTAGCCTTCTAAAGGATCTTTAATGGTAAACAATTCGGATTCGTTATAATTTAAATTACGCCCTTGTTTGTAGCGCAAATTGGTACTTGTTGCTTTATCACCTACAATCTTTACAGGGTCTTTCACGCGTATTGAACCATGGTCTGTGGTGATAATAAGTTTTACTTTGTGCTGAGCCAACCGTTTGAGTGCATCAAACAGAGGTGAATGTTCGAACCAACTTTGAGTGATGCTTCGGTAAGCAGCCTCATCTTCGGCAAGTTCTTTCATCACATTCATTTCGGTTCGCGCATGGCTAAGCATATCTACAAAATTGTATACGATAACATTAAGCTTATTGGCAAGTAAATTAGGGATATCATCCACCAATCTTTTACCTGCATCCAAATTGGTAATCTTGGTATACGACACTTTTTCTTTGTAACCAGCACGTTGGAGTTGTGCTTTAAATAAAGTTTCCTCATGAAGGTTCTTCCCTTCTTCTTCCTCTTCGTCAACCCATAAATTGGGCGTAGTTTTGGCAATTTCAGAAGGCATCATTCCTGCAAAAAAAGCATTACGAGCGTAATGGGTAGTGGTTGGCAAAATAGTAAGGTATACATCTTCATCAATGGTTTTGTAATATTCTCCCAACATTGATTGAATTACTTTCCATTGATCAAAACGAAAATTATCAAGCAATAAAACAAATACTGGCTGCGGTGTTTGCACAATTGGCAATAGCTTGCGCCTAATAGCGGTATGGCTCATCACTGGAGCTTGCTCACTGTTGTTTCGAATAAATTGAAGATAGTTTTTTTTGATAAATTTTGTCCATTCACGGTTGGCTTCACTTTTTTGCATCAGTAAAATTTCATCCATTCCTGTTTCTCCGCTATTAGCTAATTCCAACTCCCAGTAAATCAATTTTCGGTATAGGTTTACCCAACCTTCATAGTCGAGGTTATCGGAAAGTTCCATTCCAATTTGCCTAAATTCTTGTTGGTAGTTTTGTGCCGTTTTTTCAGTTACGAGCCGTTTGTTATCCAATAGCTTTTTAATTGACAATAAAATTTGATTGGAGTTAACTGGCTTAATTAAATAGTCGGCAATTTTACTACCAATTGCCTCCTCCATAATATGCTCCTCCTCGCTTTTGGTAATCATCACTACTGGTACATCGGGTTTTGCATTCTTAATTTGGGTCAAGGCTTCTAAACCTGAAATACCAGGCATATTTTCATCTAAAAAGATGATATCATAATCAGCTTGTTTACAAGCCTCAATGGCATCAAGTCCATTGGTTACTTTATGCACTTCATATCCTTTGTTGTTTAAAAACAATATATGTGGTTTTAACATTTCAATTTCATCATCGGCCCAAAGGATTTTTGTTGTTTGCATAAATTATGTATTACTGAGTTTTCGAAAGTAAACGTATAAGTTCAAATTTATTGTGTTAAGATATAAATTTCGATTTTAAGTATTCTGTCTTACAGCTAAAATGCATTTGCAAACTGTATATTGCAATCCCATTCAACTAGTTATTTGCTTTGAATAAGAAAAAAATCATCAATGATCCGGTTTACGGTTTTGTAGCCATCCCCTCTGATTTGATATACGACCTAATTGAGCACCCGTATTTTCAAAGGTTGCGCAGAATTAAACAATTAGGTTTAAGCAGTTGGGTATATCCTGGCGCCTTGCATACACGGTTTCAACATGTAATTGGCGCCATGAGCTTAACCGTTCAAGCTGTAGATGTGCTTCGCAACAAAGGGATAATCATCACTGATGCCGAAAAGGAGGCAGTGTGCGCAGCCGTATTGTTGCATGATATGGGACATGGGCCATACTCACATACGCTTGAACAAGTGATTATTCCCAACGTACACCATGAAGCCATATCACTTGCCTTTATGCATGTGTTAAACAAAACGTTTAATGGCAAACTTGATATGGCTATTGCCATCTTTACCAATACCTACCCCAAACGATTTTTGCACCAGTTGGTTTCGAGCCAACTTGATATGGATAGGCTTGATTACCTAAGAAGAGACAGCTTTTATACTGGAGTGCAAGAGGGTGTAATTGGCCACGACCGCATCATTAACATGCTCAACGTGCACAATGATGAAATGGTAATTGATGAAAAAGGGATTTACTCAATCGAAAAATTCTTAATTGCCCGCAGACTGATGTACTGGCAAGTATATTTACACAAAACGGTAATAGCCGCAGAGAGTTTGTTGGTAAAAATCATGGAACGTGCCGTATGGCTTGCCAATCAGCGCACACCCTTATTTGCTACGCCCGCTTTTGAGGCGTTTTTAACCAAAAGACCAAATGCAAATGCATTTGCTTCAGATCCACAATGGCTAACATTGTATAGTGAATTAGACGATTACGATGTATTTACTGCCGTAAAAGTATGGAGTAACCACCAAGACCTTATTTTATCACAGCTTTGCAAGCAACTGGTTAACCGCGATTTACCCAAAATTGAAATCAGTTCCGCTCCTTTTGACGATCAACATATTACCGAAATACGTTTGAAAGTAGCAGCTAAATATGGCATTTCATTAAGTGATGCTCAATACTTAGTATACAGTGAGAGTGTAATGAACAAGGCTTACAGCCCAGAAGGATTTAACATTAAGGTGCTTTATAGAACTGGTGCAGTAAGCGATATCACAGAAGCATCAGATCAATATAACATCTCGGCCCTTGCCAAACCTGTTACTAAATACTTTTTATGTTATCCGAAAAATGTATAAATTGCTCGGCTAAACAAGCAAGAATACTACATGCAAATAACTGCTGCCGAGTTGGCTGCGTTGCTCCAAGGTGAGTTAGTTGGAGACGGATCCACAGTATTAAACAAAGTTGCCAAAATTGAAGAGGGTGAAACGGGAGCGCTATCCTTTTTAGCCAATCCTAAATATGAGGCTCACGTGTATACCACCCAATCTTCGGCAGTGCTTGTAAACAAATCGTTTGAACCAGCACAACCCGTGCAAGCAGTGCTTATTAAAGTTGATGACGCGTATGCTGCGTTTACACAGTTGCTTGAGCAATTTGCCCAAATCTCTCTTCACAAACATGGTATTGCTACCTCAGCTTCCATACATGCCTCGGCAACTATCGAACCGAATGTATACGTTGGTGACTGCACCATTATTGAACCAGGTGCTTCGATAGGAACAGGAAGCAAGTTGTTTCCGCAGGTATATATTGGGGATCGGGTAAAAATTGGTAAAAACTGCGTGATTTACCCAGGCGTAAGAATATACCACGATAGTGTGCTTGGCGATGGTTGCATTATTCATGCGGGCACAGTTATCGGCAGCGATGGTTTTGGCTTTGCGCCCTTGCCTGATAAAAGCTATAAAAAAATTCCGCAAACAGGAATAGTTATCCTAGAAAACAATGTAGAGATAGGTGCCAACAGTGTTGTTGATAGAGCAACAATGGGCGCCACCATTATACGTGAAGGAGCAAAAATTGACAACTTGGTTCAAATTGCACACAATGTTGAAATTGGCAAACACACGGTTATCGCTGCACAATCAGGTGTTGCAGGCAGTACCAAAATAGGCAACTACTGTGTTGTAGGCGGCCAAGTTGGTTTTGCCGGACACATAACCATTGCCGATGGATCAAAATTTGGCGCGCAAACTGGCGTTTCAGGATCGATAAAGGAAGAAGGCAAAAGTTGGTTCGGATCTCCTCATTTTGAATACCTGAGTGCCCAACGTTCAAATGCCCTATTTAGACGTTTACCTGAATTGGAAAAAAGACTTTTAGAACTTGAAAAATTATTAAATACCTCGAAACCGTGAGCTTAAACGATAAACAAACAACAATCAAAAAAACCGTTTCATTAAGCGGTGTTGGATTGCATACAGGTGTAGAAGTAACCCTTACTTTTATGCCTGCTCCAGAAAACCATGGCATCAAATTTCAACGCATTGATTTACCAGGCAAACCAATTGTAAATGCAGATGTTGACAATGTAACCGACCTTTCACGCGGAACCACAATAGAACAAAATGGTGGGAAGGTAGCAACGGTTGAGCATGTAATGGCATCACTTGCTGGTTTGGAAATAGACAATTGCCTAATCCAAATTGATGCAGAAGAAACCCCCATTATGGATGGCAGTGCACGCTTTTTTATCAAAGCACTCAAAGAAGCCGGCATTGAAAAACTTGAAGCAGATAGAGAGTACTTTACCTTACCGCAAAACATTTATTACCACGAAGACGATCGCTCGGTGGAAATGATTGCCATGCCTTTAGATGATTACCGCTTAACGGTGATGGTTGATTACAATTCGCCAGTTTTGGGAAGCCAGCATGCTTCAATTACAAGCCTTAAAGAGTTTGAAACCGATATAGCTTCATGCCGCACATTTTGCTTTTTGCATGAACTTGAAATGTTGTATAACAACAACCTAATTCGTGGAGGCGACTTGAACAATGCAATCGTTATTGTAGACCGTGTGATTGAAGACGATGAACTTGACCACTTGGCTAAAATGTTCAACAAACCCAAAGTTGAAATCAAAAAAGAGGGTATCTTAAACAGCGATTTGCGTTTTCACAACGAGCCTGCTCGCCATAAGTTGCTCGACTTAATTGGCGATTTAGCCCTGATCGGAACACCAATTAAAGCCCAAATTATGGCTGCCCGACCAGGGCACGCAGCCAATGTTGCTTTTGGTAAAAAAATCAAAGCCCTTATCAAAAAAACCAAAGCCAATATTAATGTTCCGCGTTATGACCCAAACAAAGAGCCTGTGTACAATGTGCAGCAAATAAGCCGCATGTTACCGCATAAGTATCCTTTTTTGCTGGTTGATAAAGTTACTGAAATGAGTTCGAACCATGTGGTTGCTATTAAAAATGTAACCATGAATGAGCCATTTTTTCAAGGACATTTTCCAGGTAATCCGGTAATGCCGGGTGTACTTATTATTGAGGCAATGGCGCAAGCCGGTGGAGTGTTGATTTTAGCGCAGGTAGAAGACCCAGAAAACTACAACACTTACTTTATGAAAATAGACAATGCCAAGTTTAAAGAAAAGGTACTTCCAGGTGATACGCTTATTTTCAGACTTGATTTAATCGGACCCATTAGAAGGGGTGTGTGTATGATGAAAGCTGCTGCATATATTGGCGACAAAATGGTATGCGAAGCAGAGTTGATGGCCCAAGTAGCAAAAAAATAAAACAAACGAACTAATTCAAACAAAAATGATTCAAACATTATCCTATATAGATGCCCAAGCAAAACTAGCCGAAAATGTAGTTGTAGAACCATTTTCGGTCATTCATAAAAATGTAGAAATTGGTGAAGGCACTTGGATTGGCTCTAATGTAACCATTTTTGAAGGAACCCGCATCGGCAAAAACTGCCGGATATTTCCTGGTGCTGTTTTAGGAGCCGTTCCTCAAGATTTAAAATTTGATGGAGAACAAACAACTGTTACCATTGGCGACAACACCACCATTAGAGAATGCGTAACTGTTAACCGCGGAACAAAAGATAAATTTACCACAGCCATAGGAAGCAATTGTTTATTAATGGCATACACCCATATAGCTCACGATTGTATTGTAGGCGATAATGTGATTATTGCAAATGGAGTGCAAATGGCAGGGCATGTTACGGTGCACAACAACGCGCGTATAGGTGGACTTTCAGCAATTCACCAATTTGTAAAGATTGGCAAACACGTGATGATTGAAGGAGGCAGTATGGTGAGTAAAGATGTACCACCTTACGTAAAAGCAGGTAGGTATCCATTGGCTTACGAAGGAATCAACTCAGTTGGATTACGTAGATCAGGCATGGATAACAATACCATTAACTTGATTCAAGATATTTACCGCATCTTGTTTATCCATAACCGAAACTTAAGCAAAGCCATGAAAATTGTGGAAACAGAAATTCATGTTTCACCAGAACGAGATGAGATTTTGCAATTTATTGGCAATAGCGAACGTGGCGTATTAAAGGGATTTAGCGGTAGGTAACCGTGGAAATAATACTCGATCATATCGGTAAAAAGTTTGGACGCAACTGGCTGTTTCAGAGCATTTCAGCTACTATTCACTCCAATCACCTTGCGGCAATAACCGGTAGAAATGGCAGTGGAAAATCTACTTTATTACAGCTAATAATGGGTTACCAAGTGCCTAGTCAAGGAAAAGTTATTATTAACCCTCATAAACCAATTGAAAGCTCTGAACTGCATAAATCAATCTCATTTGTTGCTCCTTATCTCGAATTACCAGAAGAACTTACGCTTGAAGAGTTTTTGCAATTTCATTTTCAATTTAAAAAAGCAGCAATCTCTTTTTCCGAAATGTTATCACTTGCCTCGTTAAGTGATGCCAAACACAAACAACTGCGTCATTTCTCGTCTGGAATGAAACAACGGGTAAAGTTAATTGCCGCATTTTACGCACAAACACCAATATTGTTACTCGATGAACCAACTAGTAACCTTGATGAGGCTGGAATAAACTGGTACCAAACAACGTTAGCTACACAACTTGGAACACGCACCATCATTGTTGCTTCCAATGCACAACATGAATATGTTGGCCATAATTCAATAATCGAAATTGGCTAATTAAGCTTTAATCGCTTTTGCCAATGCAATAACCTGCGCAGCGGCTCGTTTGCTTGCTCCTTCTCCTCCAAGTATATTTCGAAGTTCCGCATAATCAGCTAACATTCGTTCACGCTCAGGTTTGCCAGGCATTAAGGAACTCAATGAACGTTGCAAATTGCTTGTTGAAAAATTGGATTGCAACAATTCTTCAATACAATAACGACCCAGGTTTAAATTCACAAGTGAAATGTATTTTACCTTAATCACCAACATTGCCAACCAATAAGTGATTGGATTTGCAATGTATCCACAAACTTGGGGGATATTGAATAACGCTGTTTCCAGTGTAGCTGTTCCGCTACACACAACTGCCAATTCACTTTGTTTTAAAACATCATACGTTTGATTGTATACTACCTTAATTTGATTGGAAAGATACGGCTGGTAAAAAGCAGCATCAATTGCAGGTGCGCCTGCTACCACCAATTGGTAATTAGAAAACGAGGCAGTAGCTTCAATCATTTTAGGCAACATGGTGGTAATTTCTTGCTTACGACTTCCTGGTAAAAGCGCAATAATGGGTTTATCGTCCAATTGGTTTTGTTGCCTAAACTTGGGATTGGGTTGAAACTGTGCAATGGCATCCAACAATGGATTGCCCACGAATACACTGTTCACTTTCCACTTTTTGAAATAAGAAACCTCAAATTCAAAAATGAGCATTAAGGTATCAACATATTTTTCCAACTTCTTCCCTCTAGCCTCATTCCATGCCCATATTTTAGGCGAAATATAGTATGCCGTTTTATAACCGTTCTTTTTGCAAAACTCAGCAATACGCATATTAAATCCAGGGTAATCTATGAGCACTACAACATCAGGTTGAAATGCTTCTATGTGTTGTTTGCAGGTTGCGATGTAATTTTTAATGCTCCTTAATTTTCGGATTATTTCAATGAAGCCATATATACTCGTATCCTTATAATGTTTTAACAATCCCGGAGCCTGCGCTGCCATTGCATCTCCACCCCAGAATTGAAACTGTGCATTAGCATCTTCTTCACAAATCGCTTTCATTAAATTGCTTCCATGTAAATCACCTGAAGCCTCTCCTGCAATGATGAAATATTTCATTATGTTTGTTTACGTTCTTGTTTAAATACCAAAGTTACTGCGCGCACTAATGTATAATTTTTAGTACTTCCCACAACCTTGAGACCGAAACAAATGTATACAATGCTGCGTAAAAGCGAATTGCTTATGTACTTTTGATTTCAATTAATTACTTAACATCGCACAATATGGAACAACAATCAAAAAACAACAACCAAAACAAAATGGCAACCTTGTTGCTCGCACTTTTGCTGCTTGGATCGGTTGGATTTAATGTGTATCAATGGCAATCACAGAGCGCTCCAGATAATATTTCGGAAGGTGCACAAGTAAAAATTGATAGCTTAATGAGCGTTCGTGTGGAGTTAGAGAAAGAATTAGCCACAGCTACACTTGAGCTCGAAAAATACAGAGGCATGTCTACATCCCTCGATAGCTTGCTGAATGATGCAAATGCAAAAATAGCTGCACAAGAAAAAACCATTCGTGAGTTAATTTCGAAAGAAAAAAATACTGCTTCTTTAAACGAAAAATTAAAACGAGAGTTAGCGGAGTTACGTAAACTAAAAGATGAGTATTTTGAAAAAATAGACCAATTGCTTGCAGAGAACAAAGAGCTCAAAGCACAAAATGAAATTCTCCAAGAAAGTGTTGGTGGATTAAAGAAAGAAAAAACAGTATTGCAACGCAAAGTCACCCAAGCTTCTCAGCTTAAAGCTGAATACTTAAAAGTAACAACCTTTAAAAAGAAAAGCAATGGAAAATTTGTTGAATCAACAACAGCCAAGCGTACCAACAAAATTGATTTGTGTTTCACTGTAATGGACAATATGGTTGCCGAACGTGGCGAGCGAATGGTGTATGTTGTAATGAAAGAGCCTACAGGTAAGCCTTTAGCAGGTTACAGTAAAACAACCTTTAATGATGCCGAAACAGGGGAGGAAATTCAAGCTACCGCATCTCAAAAAATTGATTTCAATGGCAATAAACAAAACTTGTGTTTGAATTTTGAATCAGACAAACGCATCCTAACTTCGGGTAATTATACTTTCTTAGTTTATATTGACGGAACATTGGTAGCAGAAACTGCATACTCATTGAAATAAACTTGTTTCACCCCATAAAAAAAGCCGCTCAATAGCGGCTTTTTTTATGGGGTTTGAATACACTCAATTAAGATATCCTGCTTACTTCACCATTTACCAATTGGTATTGTTGTCCACTTTCTTCGCATATTGCTTTTCCTTGCTCATTAAAAACCAATCGGTGTCCGTATTCGCTCATCCAACCAATTTGTTTGGATGGATTTCCCACCACCAAGGCATAATCTGGAACATGCTTGGTAACAACTGCACCAGCTCCAATAAAGGCAAATTTGCCAATATCATGTCCGCATACAATGGTTGCATTGGCTCCAATTGAAGCGCCTTTACCAACATGTGTTTTGGCATACTGGCCTCTTCTGTTCACACCACTTCGAGGGTTGGTTACATTGGTAAATACGCATGACGGACCTAAAAAAACATCATCCTCACAAATAACTCCAGTATAGATTGATACATTGTTCTGTACCTTAACATTATTACCTAAAACAACCTCGGGACTCACAACTACGTTTTGTCCCAAGTTGCAATTTTCGCCAAGTACACAATTACTCATGATATGCGAAAAGTGCCAAATCTTTGTACCCTTTCCAATTGTACAACCATCATCAATAACTGCGGTTGGATGCGCGTAATACTCTTTTTCCATTGAAGCAATACTACAACACAACACTTTCAAATCAAAATACCCTATTGCCAATTCACCATACAAAGTTGTATACTTGAAAAATGGCTACCATACGATTTTCGAACCGAAAAGCAACCACTACAGGTTTTGGCACCCAAGCATCCAACCAAGGCGAACGGTTGGTGCGCAAAGATGGATCTTACAATGTGATTCGCTCGGGCATGCCTTTTTCGAGCCGATTTAACCATTACCATGATTTGATTACCATGAAGTGGTGGAAATTTTACCTATTGGTTATTACATTTTACACTTCAATGAATATCCTATTTGCATTGATATTTATGGCGGTTGGTATGGAACAAATTGAAGGTGATTTAGGGCTAACTACAGCCGAGCATTTTTGGGATGCATTTTTTTTTAGTTCGCAAACAATGACCACAGTTGGCTATGGCCGAACAAGCCCTATCGGATTTGCAGCGAACTTAGTAGCAGCTATCGAGTGTTTAATTGGTTTAATGAGTTTTGCCATCTTAACGGGTGTATTGTATGGGCGTTTTTCAAGACCACGCGCAAAATTAGCAAGTAGCGACCAAGCTGTTATTGCTCCGTTTGAAGGAGGAACAGCTCTGATGTTTCGTATAGCAAACGCAAGATCAAACCAATTAATTGAATGCGAGGCACAACTGCTTATGAGTTATATTGACCGCGCAACAAATCGTAGGGAATTTGAAACACTTACGCTTGAATATAATAAAATTTCGGCATTGGCTTTAAGTTGGACCGTAGTGCATCCTATTGTTGGAGACAGCCCGTTGGTTGGCCTTTCTTTAAATGACTTAAAAGAAATGGATTGTGAATTTGTTTGCAATTTTAAAGGGTTTGACGAAACCTATTCACAAGTTGTATATACGCGGATATCTTACAATAGCAACGAAATTGTATGGGGCGCCAAATTTACCCCTATGTTTCACAGAGCTCAAAACAGCGCTGCAACTGTGCTTGAAGTAGATAAAGTAGGCGACTATGAATTAATGGCCTTACCAACGTCTTAATGCTTATCCAAAACGATGCGCAGTTTTACGAAGTTCTTCTGGCGACAGATTTTTAAAATAATCATAGGTAATTTTTAATCCTTCTGCCCTGCTTACTTTAGGCTCCCAACCAAGCAATGCTATTGCCTTGCTAATATCTGGTCTACGTTGTTTAGGATCGTCTTGAGGCAGTGGCATAGAAACCAGCTTTTGATTGGTACCCGTTAACTTGATAATTTCTTCGCCAAACGCTTTGATACTGATTTCATCAGGATTGCCAATATTTACAGGATATACATAATCACTCATGAGCAAACGGTAAATGCCCTCGATTAAATCATCAACATAACAAAATGAACGTGTTTGCGAACCATCACCAAACATCGTTAAGTCTTCACCACGCAATGCCTGACCTATAAATGCAGGCAATACACGACCATCATTGAGTCGCATTCGGGGACCATACGTATTGAAGATACGCACAATTCGGGTTTCCAATCCATGGTACGTATGGTAAGCCATGGTCATTGCTTCTTGAAAACGCTTGGCTTCATCGTACACTCCTCTTGGTCCCACAGGGTTTACATTGCCCCAATACTCTTCAGGTTGTGGGTGTACTGTAGGGTCTCCATAAACTTCAGATGTACTCGCTACCAAAATACGGGCTTGTTTTTCTTTGGCTAATCCCAAACAATTATGGGTACCGAGCGATCCCACTTTTAATGTTTGGATGGGTATTTTTAAATAGTCAATCGGAGAGGCTGGAGAAGCAAAATGAAGAATATAATCCAACTTACCAGGCACATGAATAAATTTGCTTACATCATGATGGTAAAACTCAAACTCTTTGAGCTTAAACAAATGTTCAATGTTTTTTAAATCACCTGTAATTAAGTTATCCATGCCCACAACATAGTATCCTTCCTTCACAAAACGGTCGCATAAATGTGACCCTAAAAATCCGGCAGCACCCGTAATTAAAATTCTTTTTTGTGTCATGCCTTAATTGTTAACTGATTGCTGAATGCCAATTCCGTAGTAAGCAAATCCCAATTCCAACATCTCTTCGCGATCATAAATATTGCGTCCGTCAAAAATAACTTTCTGCTTAAGCAATTTGGCAATTACATTAAAATTAGGCGACCTAAACTCAGGCCATTCAGTTGCTACCAGCAATGCATCTGAATCAATTAATGTGTCATATTGGTCCTTGCAGTAAGTAATTTGTTCACCCAAAATTTTCTTAGCTTCATGCATAGCAACGGGGTCAAATGCCTTTACATTAGCGCCTGCTTTAAGCAATTGCTCGATAATAACCAACGAAGGCGCCTCACGCATATCATCGGTTTTAGGTTTAAACGACAATCCCCAACAAGCAAATGTTTTTCCTTTAAGTTGACCTCCAAAATGAGCAACTACTTTTTGAAAAAGCTTCAACTTTTGATCGTTGTTCACGTCTTCAACTGCTTTTAAAATGCGCATGCTGTGACCGTTTTCCTGGGCTGTTTGGATTAATGCTTTTACATCTTTTGGAAAACAAGAACCACCATACCCAATACCTGGGTAAATAAATTTGTTGCCAATACGTGGATCACTTCCAATTCCTTTCCGAACCATGTTTACATCAGCCCCCATTATTTCGCACAAATTAGCAATATCATTCATAAAGCTAATCTTGGTGGCAAGCATTGCATTGGCAGCATACTTGGTCATTTCTGCGCTAGGTATATCCATAAAAATAATAGGATGCCCATTTAGTAAAAATGGCTTATATAATTTGCGCATTAAATCCTCGGCACGTTTGCTTTCAACACCCACCACAATTCGGTCAGGCTTTAAAAAATCATCAACTGCTGCTCCTTCTTTTAAAAACTCAGGATTGGATGCAACGTCAAAAGCGATATCCATATTGCGCTGTGCCAATGCTGCACTTACAGCTGCTTTAACTTTTAATGAGGTTCCAACAGGAACAGTACTTTTGGTAACCACCACACAATAGTCATTTAACAAAGACCCAATTTGTGATGCAACAGCCAATACATATTTCAAATCAGCACTTCCATCTTCTCCTGGTGGTGTTCCTACTGCAATAAAAACAGCATTGCAATCTACAAGCGCTTCTTCCAATGATGTTGAAAAAACAAGTCGTTTGGCTTGTGTGTTCCGCTCCACCAATTCTTCAAGACCTGGCTCATATATGGGTAAATGTCCTTTGTTAAGCTGAGCTATTTTATGTTGATCAATATCAACACAAACCACTTCTATTCCCACTTCAGCAAAACATGTTCCTGTAACAAGACCTACGTATCCGGTTCCTACGATAGCTATTTTCATTTATGCGAGTTATTGTGTTTGTTGGTTGCAAAATTCGTTTACATGCTTAACAATATAAGCTAATTGTTCTTCTTCCATTTCGGTGCTTATTGGCAATGAAATAACACATTTACAAAGCTGTTCAGTGATGGGAAGTTTCCCTAATGGATAATCAGGCGAAGCATATGCTTTTTGCGCATGGAGCGGAATTGGGTAATACACCATGCTCGGAATATCATGTTGTGCAAGATAAGCGCGCAGTTCATCTCGATTAATACCACACGTTTGCAAGGTATATTGGTGAAATACATGGGTGCTGTTCGCAACCCGAACAGGAGGCAACAAATGAGCACTTCCTGCAAAAGCCTTATCGTAATAGTCGGCTACCTTTTGCCTAGCTGCTGCGTAGCTGTTTAAATGGCGAAGTTTAACGTTTAAAATAGCCGCTTGTATCGTATCTAATCTTGAATTTACGCCAATATCATCGTGTTGGTACTGGATGCTTTGCCCATGGTTGGCTATCATTTTCAATCGTTTTGCAAGTACTTCGTTGGTTGTATACATTGCTCCGCCATCACCCATGCAACCTAAATTTTTAGACGGGAAAAATGATGTACAACCCACATCTCCCATGGTACCTGCTTGCTTTTGGCTACCATTGGTAAATGTGTATACCGAACCAATTGCTTGGGCCGTATCTTCAATAACAAATAGTTTGTGCTTGTGTGCAATGGTTAAAATCGTTTCCATATCAGCGCATTGCCCAAAAAGATGAACGGGTACAATTGCTTTTGTGCGTGGAGTGATCGCTGCTTCAATAGCGTTTGTATCAATTAAAAAATTATGTGGATGAACATCAACAAGCACCGGCTTGAGCTTTAACAATGCAATTACCTCCGCGGTAGCCACATAAGTAAATGCTGGCAAAATAACTTCATCGCCAGGCTCAAGGTTTAATGCCATCATGGCAATTTGCAAAGCATCGGTGCCATTGGCACAAGGAATTACATAAGGAACCCCCAAGTAAGCAGCCAAAGCATCACTGAATTCTTTAACTGCAGGGCCATTAATAAACTTTGTTGAATGAATAACATCCAAAACGGCAGCGTCAATTTCGGGTTGGATGCGTAAATATTGGTTGGTTAAGTCAACCATTTGTATTGGTCTCATCTACGGTATAAAGTATAAAGGGCAAATATAATTGAACACCATATTCAAAACTTGTTTTGTGGTTATTTTTAAACAAATACTTTTGTACTGAATGAGAACAGTTTGGCTCGTAGTATTAACCGCGCTGCATTTATTTGCCAGTGCACAACAATCCAAAAGGAAACCTGCTGAGGCCGATCCTATTGTGAATATTCAGTTCAACTATGTTTGGAATGAACCTTCGGCTGATTTGGCTAAAAGATTTGGCTCTTTTCATACCATTGCAGCTGGTGTAATGTACAAAACCCAACGGAATTGGGTAGGTACTGCTGATGTTGCATATCAGTTTGGTAGTAATGTGAATGACTTAAACTTTTTGGTAAACTTAACAAACAGCAATGGCGTAATTTTAAATAGTAGCGGATTTCCAGCTAATTACAATGTTGGCATGAGGGGTATGGGTGCATTTGTAAAAGGCGGTAAATTGTTTCCAGTTACGAGAGCAAACCCCAACTCTGGTATTTTGCTTTTGGCAGGTGGTGGTTGGTATGCTCATAAAATCAATATTGCAACACCCCGCAATGATATTCCTACGTTAACCGAATCACTCAAAAAAGGATACGACCGCCTCAGCTCAGGAATGGCCTTAACCCAATTCATTGGTTATTCGTATCAAAGTGCCAATCGTTTTTACAACTTTTACATTGGGGTTGATGCTATGCAAGCCTTTACTCAAAGTGTACGCAAATACAATTTTGATACCCAACTACCCGATACAGAAAAGCGATTGGATGCAACTTTTGGAATTAGAGTTGGTATCATGATTCCAATTTATTTACAAGCCAAAAATTTTGATTACGAATACGAATACAGATGATGAATTTGCTTGGATTTGTATTGTACACCATTGGTACTCGTTTGTATGTTTTGTTGGTTAAAATTGTAGCTATTTGGAATCCCAAAGCCAAACAAATGATTGTAGGCAGAGCATCTACTTTTGAAACTCTGGCACAAGCAGCTAACCAATGGAAAGGCAAATCTGTAGCTTGGTTTCACTGTGCATCGTTAGGTGAGTTTGAGCAGGCACGACCGATTATTGAAGCTTTTAAACAAAAACATCCAAATTGGGTAATAACCATTACTTTTTTTTCTCCATCTGGTTTTGAAATCAGAAAAAACTATGCAGAGGCAGCATGGATTGGCTACTTGCCATTCGATGGTGGAATAAATGCAAAAAAGTTCATACAGTTGATGAACCCGCAAATAGCGTTTTTTGTAAAGTACGAGGTTTGGTTTCACTACCTCAAACAACTTAAATTAGCTAAGGTGCCTGCGTATTTAGTTTCTGCACATTTTAGACCTTCCCAACCTTATTTTAAGTGGTATGGTCACTTCTTTAGGACAATGCTACATAACTTCACCCATGTTTTTTGCCAAAACGCTCCTTCCCTTTCTTTGCTTAACCAAATTGGGATTACCAACGGAACTGTGAGCAACGATACCCGTTTCGACCGCGTTTGGGAACATGCGCAAACACCAATAACACTGCCTACAATTGCCCAATTTAAAAACAACCAACCTTTGCTTGTTGCAGGTAGCAGCTACATGAACGAAGAACTTTTAATTGCGCAAGTATTGGATTCGTTACCCAACTGGAAAGTAGTGATTGCGCCACATCATATCAACGAGACTCGACTAACCCAAATTGAGCATACCTTTAGCAATTACACAATAACTAGATTTAGTCAATTTAATCCAACTCACCCTACACAAGTATTGATTATTGACAATATTGGGATGTTATCGTCTATTTACGCATATGCAAATGCTGCATTTATTGGTGGTGGTTATGGTACGGGAGGATTACACAACACATTAGAACCTGCTGCCTTTGGTATGCCCATTTGCTTTGGCCCCAAACACGTACACCGATTTCCAGAAGCTGAATCGATGGTTGAGCAGCGAATAGCCACTATTATAAACCATTCGAACGACTTGAAACAATTGCTATCATTGCCACTTACTGAACAGCAAGAAATTGGGACACGTTGCAAAAACTGGGTTCAAAGCCAAACTGGTGCTACAAACAAGGTACTTTCAGCACTTCAGCTTTAACTTTCATTCCTTTTGGTTATCTTGGCGGCCGTTTTCATTTAACCATGAGTCAAGAATTGTTATTACGCAAGCGCAGAACCTTTGGCATTATTTCGCATCCCGATGCCGGTAAAACCACATTAACTGAAAAGCTTTTGCTTTTTGGGGGAGCCATTCAATCAGCGGGTGCTGTTAAAAGCAACAAAGTAAACAAAACGGCCACTTCTGATTTTATGGAAATTGAAAAACAACGCGGTATCTCGGTGGCTACGTCTGTAATGGGGTTTGAATACAATGGTTATAAAATTAACATCTTAGACACTCCCGGACACAAAGATTTTGCCGAAGACACTTACCGAACACTTACTGCTGTAGATAGTGTAATCTTAGTAGTCGATTGTGTGAAAGGTGTTGAAGAACAAACACGCAAACTCATGGAAGTGTGCCGTATGCGTAACACACCAGTAATTGTGTTCATTAATAAACTTGACCGCGAAGGACAAGATCCTTATGATTTATTAGAAGAAATCGAAAAAGAACTGAACATCCACACTCGTCCTATGAGTTGGCCTATTGGTGTTGGATCTTCTTTTCAAGGCGTATACAATTTGTATGAAAAAGAACTGCAACTTTTTGCTCCTAACCGAAGCAAAATAAGCAATGAAATTGTCGCCATTCAAAATATCAATGATGGTGTACTTGATCTAGAAATTGGAGATAAAGCTGCGGCTAAATTGCGTGATGACGTAGAGCTGATTGAAGGTGTTTACGAACCTTTTAACCACGAGTTGTATTTAGAAGGATATTTGGCTCCCGTATTTTTTGGCAGTGCCATTAACAATTTTGGGGTAAAAGAACTACTCGATACATTCGTTAAAATTGCACCCGAGCCACGGCCTCGTTTTACAGAAGAACGTGAGGTAGTGCCAACCGAAAAAACCTTTACTGGTTTTATCTTTAAAATTCACGCAAACCTTGATCCGAACCACCGCGACCGAATTGCCTTTTGCCGAATTGTTTCAGGTAAATTCGAACGCAATAAGTTTTACCAGCATACCCGCCTTGATAAAAAATTAAGGTTCTCCTCTCCAACGAGTTTTATGGCAAATGAGAAGAGCATTGTTGAAGAAGCCTACCCTGGTGATGTTGTTGGACTGTATGATACTGGAAATTTTAAAATTGGTGATACACTAACTGAAGGTGAGAACATTCACTTTAAAGGCATCCCTAGTTTTTCACCAGAAATTTTTAAGGAGTTGGTAAATAAGGACCCCATGAAAACCAAACAACTCGAAAAAGGTATTCAACAATTAACAGATGAAGGAGTTGCGCAGCTTTTTACCCAACAACCCGGTAATATCAAAATTATAGGAACTGTAGGTGAACTTCAGTTTGAAGTAATTCAGTTTCGATTATTAGCTGAGTATGGAGCATCTTGTGCGTTTAGACCGTTAACTTACCAAAAAGCTTGTTGGTTTACTTCTGATCAAAAGGCTGCTTTAGATAAATTCAATACCATTAAAAAACACAATATTGCTTTTGATAAAGAAGGTCGCCCAGTATTTTTGGCTGACAGTTTATGGTCGCTAAAAATGACACAAGACAATTATCCAGATATTCAGTTTCATTTTACCTCAGAGTTTAAAACAGACCAAGCTAGCATACAGCAGGCAAATGCCTGGAAGTAATTAAAACCGCATTCCGTCTTTGTTTCGCAACCGTTGGGCTAGATATAAGCAAAATAAAGTAGCTCCAATTGAAATATATCCAACGTATTCATAGTTAAGCAATGTTCCATTAGGTTGTTTTACTACAATGAGTCCAGCTATATAAGACGCGGCACCCGCACATACTTGTTGCAATGAAGAACTGATGCTCATAAAACTTCCTCTTGTTTCGGGGCTCACGGTTGCGGTTACCATGGCTTGGGCTGGAATAAACCTACCACCCGAAAATACGAAAAATGAGCCGCTAATACTGAGTGCAATCCACAATGCCATTGGCGAAGCGTTGGTGATTAAATAAATGGGAATGGTACACAACAATACAAACACCGAAAACACCTTAAGCTTTCCAACTTTATCTGACCATTTTCCAATAAGTGGTGATGAGAAAATAGTAAGTGCTCCACCTACTGCATACACATAGGCCAGTTGCGACTCTTCAAAACCAACATTGCTAACCAAGTATGGACTCAAAAAAGGTATGATACTAAAGTGTCCAAACATTAATACCATCATCAAAAAAATAGCCCTACGTTGGTTTACATCTTCTATAATTGAGCCTAGTATTTTAAATGGATGCGGCCTATCCGCTTTTTGGTGAATATGAGCTGTTAAATTGGGAATATAACGCCATACAAAATAGGTAACTGGCAGCCCACAAATAACCAAAAATAAAAAAGGTGCATGCCAACTAAAATGGCTTGCTATAAACAACCCAAATGGTACCCCAAACACAGAGGCAACAGAAAAGGCTGCCATAATCATTCCCATGGCTTGCCCTCTGCGCTCAAATGGAATTACATCGCCAACAATTGATAATACCAAAGCCCCTAAAACACCGCCAAATAAGCCGGTAAAAATACGTGCGGCAAGCAACCACCCATAAGTTGGTGCTAAAGCACACGCCAAGGTTCCCAGTAAAAAACCTGCATATAAAAACTGCAAAAAACGCTTTCGGTCAAAACGATCAACAATAAACGCAGAAAAAAATCCAGAAACACCTGCACTTAGCGTGTAAGCAGAAACAACCAACCCAAACTGTTGAGGAGTAATATCAAAAATGCGCATTAACTGAGGTCCCAATGGCATCATGATCATAAAATCCATAATATTGGTAAAGTTGATGGAAGCAAGGGTTAAGAGTAAAATGCGTTCTTGTTTTTGCATGGTGCAACCTACAATTGTTTCGATAAAAAAAATGAAAGAGTAGGTAAAATAACGATTTTATCTAATTAACGTAATGGTGCCATCTACTGATTTTTCAGACTCGTCAGTAAGTAGCTGGTATTTAAAAATAAAATAATAAACTCCAGCAGGACAAATAACTCCTTCGTTATGGTCTTTGCCGTTCCAGTTGATACCGTCATTGCCAAAACCATCTTTTAAACTATAGTATACTTCAGCACCCCAACGGTTAAATACCTGCAATTCATAACGGGTATAACCCATAATATCGATATCAAATGCATCGTTTTTATCATCTGCATTATCTGGAGTAAACACATTTGGAATAAAAAGACGGACCTGTGGTTTGGTTTCTTTGCAAATAGAATCCCAACAACCCAATGCATCAAATGCTGTTAGGCATATTTTAAATACACCCGTATCTCCTTCATAATTAAAACTTGCATTGGTTGTAGTGGCACTATTAGCCGCGCCTGCAGCTGGCTTGCCAAAATTCCACTCATAACGCACAGCTCCTGTTGAAGTATTGTTCATTGCATAAACAGGAGCCTGATCACTATTTAAATCAAAATTGGCTTCTGGGGATAAAATAGTAACTACAGCTGAATCCTTCTGAATGCATTGATAACCACCAGCAGAAGGTTCAAGTTTGACCAAATAAGTTCCTTTGCTTGTATATGTATGAGTAATGGTTGTATCAGGAACCAAATTAATACCCGTAGCTCCATCTCCAAAATCCCAGTTAAACTGCGTGTAAATACTATCAAACAATGGGCGAAACACAATGGGTTCATTCGGACAAATACTGTCTTTAAATCCAATATCAATGGCTGGTGTAGCCAAAACAACTACTTTACGGGTAGGCAATAACGTAACCGGATCTGGGAAAAACTGATTGCAATTAATGGTATTACCTGTGTTGGGGTTAAATATACTCTGAACGCCAAGCAACCTTACATCATAGGTTCCCGCTGGATAGGTAAAGGTAATGTTTGTATCAAGAGCTGTACCCAATGTGGTTGAAGCATTGTCGCCAAAATACCAAGTAAAACTTTGCACCCCTGCAGCAGATGTATTATCAAATACGGCTGTAAATGGTTCACAACCTGTGCTGTCTAAAATAACAAAACTTGGTTGAGGACCAATAATATCAACCTGCAAAGAGTCGGTTGATTTGCAACCCAACTTGGTTGTAACATTAAGCACTACCCAAAACTTTCCGTTAGAAGTATAATTGTGAGCTGGATTTTTGAGTACACTCTCTGCTTTGTTATCGCCAAAATTCCAAACACGGGTACTTACACTATCACCGCGGGCTGGCGTAATGCTTCCAACACTGTCTATGATTAATGTCGAATCTCTAAAAAACACCAGTTGAGGAGCACAATAATATTCGTTTGATAACAACCCAATATTAGCATTCACATCATGAACGGTAAAATAATCAGGCTTCACCAAGGTATCCGCGCAACCTAAACTATCTTGGGTAAATAGGGTAACCGTATATTTCCCAGGTTTGGTATACCGCACCGTAGGATTCGAACCTTGGAGTAAAGGAGTGGTACCATCTCCAATATCCCACCAAATCCTTTCAAGGTTTAACCTATTTCGAGAAGTGTCTTTCCAATAAGGAACCGGATTTAAAAAGTCGAAGGTGTTTTTATCATAATAATTTACTTGGTCTAGTAGCACCTGTGTATCGCCCAAACACAAGTCTGTTTCAAAAGATCCAAACCTAGATACATAACCAAAGTTCACGTTGCGTAGATCAAAACCTCCACATCCAAGCTGGTTGGTTAAATTCATTTGAATTTGGTACACTCCACTAATGGGAGCCGTAAAACGAGGTGTTCGAATAATGCTATCATTAGGGCCAAAAAACTGACTAATGGAATCGATGAATACAAATTGCCCGCCTAAAAATTGATCGATATAGTAAAAATTCCACTTAACCTGTTTGAGGTTTTTCATAACCGAATCAACAGGAACAGCATCCACTAAAAATGGCTTACAACCTGGCAATACCTTAGGATCAAAAATACCTTCTACGGGCAAGATTCTTAGAAAACGATGATACCAAGCTGTATCGTAACAGATGTTCCCATTCGCATCTCTACCATTTTGAATAATCACACCAACAGTAACCCACCCATTGGGATCACAAATCGTATCATAGGCATGAAACACTTCGCGTACGCTTAAGGTATCTACCAATACCCACTTATTAGGATTACACGCAGAATCAAAATTCATATATGCCCTTTCATAACCACATATCGGTAAGGTTTCGTTTAATAAAAACTTTAGGTTTTGGCCAATACATGGAGAGCCTTCAAAAATAAGGCCTCTACGTGGAGGACTTGCGCTTAAATCAGGACCTGCATCAGGCGATGTTAGTGCCAGGTAAGCGGTATCAGTATGTGTGCAGCCTGTTGTAGGATCTGTTATTTTTAAACGTGTGGTATAACACTGCTCTCTTCCGGGGGTATACACATGCTTTACCTGCATCGAATCGAGTGAATAATTACAGTTGGTATTTACATTTAACCCGTTTTTGGTATCCGTTGTGCAAGGTGGTGCCCAAGCATCGCCAAAATCCCAAAGATGTTGCATGGCTCCATTTCCTTCTCTACAACTTAAATAAGGAACGGGCGTTTTAAAAAAAACGGTATCATCAATTTCACATTGTGATCTGTTTACAATTTTTTCAATTTGTGTTTGGATAATTGACCTAGGGCCATTTACCGTAACAATAGTATCTGAGATGATGGTGCATGATGGGTAAACTGCTTTTAATTGAACCCTGTATTTGCCGCAAGTTAAAAAACGATGTTGCATTCCATTCACGGGTGGTGTAGAACCTGTTTTTAAAACAATATCCCCAGCCATATTAAAAATTGTCCACTCAACCGGAACCGAATTCGTGGATCTAAAGGCAAATGCATTGCTATCAAAACACTGAATAAATGGACTTTCACCATAAATTGTATCGTTAGGATTGGCGATGGATAAACTTGCTGAAGCATTCGCAGTGTCTATGCACCCACTTGTATCTATGGTTACCAAAAGTGGCTTGTATTGGCCTGATTTCGCATACACTATACTTGTAGACAACCAATTGACACTGTCGATTGCTCCGTTATCAAAAACCCAATAAAACTTTTGGATAGCCCCACGCGGACGCAACGAAGCGTTGGTAAACGTAGAAGTTGTAACCGAACAAGCTAGCACATTGGATACCGAAAACTGAATAGGTAATGGCTCAGGTAATAAATAAACTGAGTCGTTTTTTTGAATGCGGTGTACACAATTATTAGAATCGGTAACCTCAACTACAATATCGTATAAATGACCAATACGCTCCGTATTGTTTCGGTAACAAATCTGACTTGTAAAGGGTGCATTTTCGGTTTGCACATACCCATTGTTTAACTGAAAAATACGCTTGGTAATTGGAGCTCCAGATGGACCAGGGGTTGATTGGTCGGTAATGCACAACTCATTGTTTTTAAAGCATAATGTATCGGAACTTGCAATCACAAACCTAGCCTGCGGTAATGCGTAAATAGGAAGTGCACTTCCTATTGAAGTGCAAGTTGCTCCGCCTGCAAAGGTAACTGTTACGGTTGGGTTGTAAACACCTGCTGTAGTGTACGTGTAGAGAGGGCTAGGCAAAGTTGAGGTAAATCCATCTCCAAATGCCCAATTATACCCCGTGGGTGTTCCGCCTGTGGTATTCACCGAAAAGTTGATGGTATTGCCAACACATGCTTTGTTTACCGAAACCTGAATGGTACAGGTTTGTGCAAAAGCGCCTAGTTGCACAAGGCATAACATAAGCACAGAAAGGAGTTTATTCATTTTCAAAACAGTTGTAAAATACACTTTTTAACATAAATAATGCATGTCCGAGAATATTTTAAGAAATTAACAACAATCGTTACTTTGCATTATGGAAATTTCATTTAATACCCCTGCCCTTTTATTCCCTGCAATTACCTTGCTCATGTTGGCGTATACAAATAGGTTTTTAGCCATTGCCAACCTCATACGTAACCTCCACTCAAAATACAATGCCACCATGCAAAACCTATTAATTGAGTCGCAAATTAAAAACCTGCGTAAGCGACTCAAGTTGATTAAATATATGCAGTTCATGGGTGTATTTAGTTTTTTGTTATGTGTATTAAGCATGCTCTTTTTTTACAGCGGTCATTCAACAGCAGCATCTGCATTGTTTGGATTAAGTTTACTTGCCTTGCTATGTTCCTTACTGCTTTCATTGTACGAAATTCAAATTTCAACCCAAGCACTCGAATTGGAACTAAGCGATATGCAAAACGACCATTCATAATCGCTTGTATGCTAATGGCTTGATGTTTGTTAGTATCCGATATAAACCCATTATTTATAAGCAGCATTTGGTTAAAGATTACATTCAGTATATTATATTTGCCGCCCAATGACTAAAAGTGTTGCTTTTTACACATTAGGTTGCAAGCTCAACTTTTCAGAAACTTCAACGATCGGAAGACAATTAACCGAACAAGGTTATACCAAAACTGATTTTGAAGCTGGCGCTGACGTATACGTTATCAATACCTGCTCGGTAACTGATAATGCTGATAAAAAATGCAAGCGTATAGTAAAAGAAGCACTTAGGCACAATCCAGAAGCATTTATTGCCATTATTGGGTGTTACGCACAACTTAAACCCCAAGAAATTGCCCGCATTCCCGGAGTAGATTTGGTATTGGGAGCTGCCGAAAAATTCAACATCAATGCCTACTTAGAAGACACACACAAAAAGCCAGTTGCCGAAATCAAAGAGGGCAAAATCAAAGAGGTGTTGGAGTACCATGCTTCATACTCATTAGGCGATCGCACACGTACCTTCTTAAAGGTGCAGGACGGTTGTGATTACTTCTGTTCATTTTGTACCATACCACTGGCAAGGGGTAAAAGCAGAAGTGATCTGATTGTGAACATTGTTAAGCAAGCAGAGCAAATTGTAAACGGTGGCATTAAAGAAATTGTACTTACAGGTGTAAATACTGGCGACTTTGGAGCCCAAACAGGCGAAACTTTCTTGCAATTGCTTCAAGCCCTAGAAAAGGTTCCCAACTTGGAGCGCCTTAGGATTTCTTCTATTGAGCCGAATTTACTTACTGATGATATTATACAATGGGTTGCCCAATCAAAAATAGTGGTTCCTCATTTTCACATTCCCTTGCAGTCAGGTTCTGATAAAATATTAAGCCTCATGCGCAGGCGTTACCTCACTGATTTATACACTTCACGCGTGCAAACCATCAAAACGCTTATGCCACATTGCTGCATTGGCGTTGATGTGATTGTTGGATTCCCAGGTGAAAGTCACGAAGATTTTTTAGACACTTACACGTATTTAAATGAACTTGATATTTCATACTTGCACGTGTTTACTTACAGTGAAAGGGTAAATACTACTGCATACAAAATGCAGGGAAAAGTTCCTTTAGATGAACGCGCACAGCGCAGCAAGATGTTGCATATTTTAAGCGATAAAAAACGCAGACATTTTTACGAGCAACACCTTGGCACAACCCGACCAGTGCTATGGGAAGCAGAAAACAGCGGGCAGACCATGTTTGGATTTACAGACAATTACATTAAAGTACAACGCCCATACGACCCACTTTTTGTTAATGAAGTAATGCGTGCCGAGTTGATTTCAATTAATGAAGAAATGGTAGCCGAAACAAGAATGCCTGAGTTGGTTATTCACTAATATTGTTTCGATACTCATATAGGAAGCAGTCCACTTGATTAGATTAATAATCCCTTTTTAGCATTTGCTTGGTACATTTTGCAAAAAGAGGTTATTGCACATTCATTGCATTTTGGGTTGCGCGCAACGCAAACATAACGTCCATGTAAAATTAACCAATGGTGAGCCCTGGCAATGTATTGTTCGGGTATGAATTTCACTAGTTGTTTCTCAGCCTGGTTTGGATTTTGTGCCCTCACGGTTAAGCCCAAGCGTGCGGCAACCCGAAATACATGCGTATCTACCGCCATAGCTGGCTTATCAAAAATAACTGAAACTACCACATTTGCTGTTTTGCGCCCTACCCCTGGAAGCTTAACCAAGTCTTCAACTTTGTTAGGCACCTCGCTATTGTATTCGTTTAGCAATAAAGTGGCCATGCCAACCAAATGTTTGGCTTTGTTATTGGGGTAACTAATGCTGCGGATATACTCAAAAACCTCGGTCACATCAGCATTTGCCAATGCCTGGGGTGTTGGAAAAGCTTTAAACAATACTGGGGTTGTTGCATTTACACGCTTATCGGTGCATTGTGCTGATAAAATAACCGCAACTAAGAGTTGAAAAGGATTTTCGTAATAAAGCTCGGTTTCGGCTTCGGGTTGGTGCGTTGCAAAATGCTGAATAAACTGTGCAAACCGCTCTTTCCGGGTCATGGATTAAAACAAATTGCGGATAGCTTCGGCCCCAAAAACAAATACTGCTATCCAAACAAGGCCCTTAATTAAAAAAAACAGAAAACCTGCTACACCCAAACGTTTTACCCAACGCATCATTTTATTGCGCTCCCCGTGTGGAACAGGGCATTCAAGAGGCTTCTTGGTGGTATGATCGAGCTGCTTCATGGATATAAATCAGGAACGCAAGGTAGGGGCATATTTGCTTTTAACCAAAAGGTATACGTACTTGCTATGTAAAAATAAATTGACCAAATAACATGGCCCGAAAAATCGAATTAAGTCCTATTGGATTAAGCAAAACCGCAAGCAATACCTTGGCTATTAAATTGAATTCATTGCTAGCAAACTACCAGCAGTTTTACATGAATGCGCGCGGGTATCACTGGAATATTAAAGGTGAAAAGTTTTTTGAGCTTCACCTTAAGTTTGAAGAGTTATACACCGATGCCCAGTTAAAAGTAGATGAAATTGCGGAGCGTATTCTCACTTTAGGTCATACTCCACTGCACTCATATACAGATTATTTAAAAGGCGCTGCCATTCCAGAATACAAAAATGTTTCGGATGGTAAAAAAGCAATTGAGCAGGTACTTAAGGCGTTCAGTGTATTTATCGGGATTGAACGCGAGCTACTCACATTATCAGCTGACGCAGGTGATGAAGGCACCAATGCCTTAATGAGTGATTATATCAGAGAACAAGAAAAACTTGTTTGGATGTACTCTGCTTACCTTAACAAATAGCCACAATGAAACAACTGCTGCTTATGAGGCATGCCAAGGCAAGCATTGGCGATATAGGTATTACCGACTGGGATAGACCGTTGAATGAACGTGGCAAAAAAGATGCGCCAGAAATGGGCAAACGCATCAAACAGTTTGGATTTAAACCCGATCTAATTGTAAGTAGCCCTGCCAAACGCACGTCAAAAACGGCAAAAGCCATTGCCAGTGAATTGCATTATGCGGAGCATCATATTCAATTTGAAGAAAGCATTTACGAAGCCCATATTGATGAAGTGCTTCAGTTAATTAGGCAATTACCTCCTGAAGCAAAACATGTTATTCTTGTTGGACATAACCCAACATTTACCGGATTGGTTGGCTACCTTTCAAGTAGTTTTATTGAACAATTGCCAACGGCAGGCGTTGCCCTAATCAAATTTGATGCACCTGATTGGAAAATGATTACCCAGCATTGTGGTTCGTTGGTATGGTTCGATTTCCCTAAAAGCAAGGTTTAAATCAAACCAAGAAACCATCAGCTACTGAAAAGCAGTTATCCTATATATTGAAACGCGGATTGTATGCACTACTTTTGTATTGAACCACTCAACACAAATTGATTGCGATGGTCTCCATTTAGTTAAATATGAGCGAGCAATTTGCCACCTTTATTGACATTATTTTGCCCCTGCCCTTAGCAAACCAATATACTTATCGCGTTCCTACCGCATTTGTATCTGAACTTAAAATAGGCCAGCGGGTTGCGGTTCAATTTGGTAAACGCAAAGTATATGCTGGTTTGGTTTACAAAATACACCACACCCCACCTAAAGGTTATGAAGCCAAGTACATTGTTGATGTATTAGATGATGCTGCTTTGGTAAATGAATCACAAATTCGATTTTGGGAATGGATTGCAGCTTATTATATGTGTTCTTTAGGCGAAGTTATGATTGCCGCTTTACCTGCTGCATTTCGCATTGAGAGCAGTACCATTATACAACTTAACCCAGCATTTGAAATAGATGCTGAGCAATTAAGCGATAAAGAATTTGTGGTCCTTGAGGCACTTTCACTGCATCCTCAACTAAACATGGAGCAGTTGAGCGAAATTATTCAACAAAAAAATGTGTTCCCGTTGCTCAAAAGTTTGTATGCAAAGGATGCGATTTGGATGAGTGAAGAACTTAATGCTACCTACAAACCGAAACAAATTACCTGTGTAAAATTAGATGAGCAATACGCAGATGAAACACGCTTACACGAACTGTTTATAAAACTTGATAAAAAAGCCGCACAGACCGATGCATTGCTAGCATTGATACAGCTGCAACAACAACACGAACATGTAGCAAAAAGCAAATTGACGGAATATGATGGTATTAGCGCAAGCGCTATTCAAACACTGCTCAAAAAAAACATCATTGTTTCATATAAATTATCCATTGATCGTATTGCTCCTGTTACCAACCCTTTGCAATCATTTGAACTGAATCCACATCAACAAATTGCGTATCAGCAGTTAAAACAGCAATTGCTTTCGCATGATATTGTTTTATTGCATGGTATTACTTCGAGCGGGAAAACCCATGTATACGTAAAACTCATTGAAGAAGCTATTGCTTCTGGCAACCAAGTATTATTACTTTTACCCGAAATTGCACTCACTTCTCAAATTGTTGCACGAATACAAAAGTACTTTGGCGATAAAGCCATTTCCTTTCACTCAAAATATTCGCAAAACGAACGTGTTGAAATTTGGCATAAAATTCAATCAGGCGATTATCAAATTGTAATTGGTGCACGCTCTGCAGTATTTTTACCTTTTCACAAATTGCAATTGGTAATTGTAGATGAAGAACATGAGTCGAGTTACAAACAACAAGATAAGGCCCCAAGGTATCATGCTCGTGATGCCGCTATGGTTCTTGCTTCGATTTGGCAATGTAAAACCATTTTAGGTAGTGCTACCCCATCATTTGAATCATACCACCACGCTCAAAACAACCGGTATGGTTTGGTGCATTTAAACCAACGTTGGGGCGAAATTGCAATGCCCAAAATGCTTACTGCAAATATTGCAAAAGCGCAACGTACCAAAACCATGAAGGGAAACTTCACCACAGTTCTCTACAACCATATCGAACATGCCCTTTCGCAAAACAAACAAGTTATTTTATTCCAAAACAGACGCGGATACGCACCTGTTCTCGAGTGCCAGCAATGCCATTGGACACCTAAATGCCAAAACTGCGATATTCATTTAACGTATCATAAATTCAACGACTCACTTAAGTGCCACTATTGCGGATTTACCTTACATCCACCTAAAAGTTGTACTGCTTGTGGTTCTCATGCCCTTGTGCTTAAAGGGATTGGAACCGAAAAGATTGAAGATGAATTGGGAGCGTTATTTCCAAATGCGCGTATAGCGCGACTCGACTTGGATACAACAAAATCAAAAAATGGGCATGAGCAAATTATCCAATCGTTCGAAAACCATGAAGCTGATATTTTAGTGGGAACACAAATGCTAAGCAAAGGGCTCGACTTTGGAAAAGTAGTATTGGTTGGAGTAATAAATGCAGACGCTTTGTTGTATTTCCCCGATTTTAGGGCCAATGAACGTGCCTATCAATTGCTTACCCAAGTGAGCGGCAGAGCAGGACGCAAAGCTGAACAAGGTTTAGTGGTAATCCAAACATCACAACCTGACCACCATGTTATTCAAGAAGTATTGCATCAACAATATCTACAATTGTATGCCAATGAACTTGAAGACCGCAAGCAATATGGATATCCTCCATTCTATAGACTTATTAAACTCACCGTAAAACACCAAGATTATACCACGGCTTCAGAGGCAGCATTCTTTTTGCAAAAAGCATTGCATGCGCGTTTAGGAGATGGAATTGTTGGTCCTGAAAGCCCGTATGTATCAAGAATTAGGAACTTACACCTAAAAGAAATGTTGATTAAAGTAAGCCGTAACGTGCAATCGTTAAATCGAATCAAACAGTTTATTGCAGCTCAAATTTACCGCACCTTAACAGAGCCTGCATTTAAAAAAGTTGTGGTAGCAATTGATGTAGACCCTATTTAATCAATCCAACTCATAATAGTCGAGGTCTTTTGAAAAAGATTCAGCAACAAACCAAGTACCTAATACAGCAAGCAACAAACAAACCAATCCAACGGTAAAGGCTGCATTGAACAAGCCCATATAAGGAATCAACGATTTAAAACTTAAGGTAATGGGAACAACAGCACCCCTTACAAAATTAGGTACAGTATTGGTTACCGTGGAACGGATATTGGTTCCAAACTGCTCTGAAGCAATGGTAACAAACAATGCCCAATAACCAGTAGATGCGCCTAACAAAAAGCACATCCACTTGTAATAAAAAACATCCACTTGGGTGTTAAACACAAAAACGATGATAAGCACAAAACAAGCCGCCAAATAACCCATCACCACTTTTTTACGGCTTCGAAGCCATTGACTCAATATACCACTTAACAAATCACCGATAGATAATCCAAGATATGCATACATCACGCTATCCGCAACATCAATGCTTACTCCATTTTCCAAACCAAATCTATTTGATAAATTAATGAGCACTCCTATCACAAACCAAATTGGCAGACCAATAACAATGCAGGCTAAATACTTTAACACATTTTGTTTTGTGGAGAGGAGGGTGAGTAAACTTCCTTTTTTAACATTTAATTGTTTCTTGGCATTTTCATATAGTCCACTCTCAAATGCACCTGCTCTGAGTAACAGAAGGAGCAAACCCATGCAACCGCCAACAATATAAGTGGTTTGCCAACCAAATGATTTTCCAACCAAAGATGCTACTACAGCACCTAATGCGCCAAATGTTACAATAATCATTGTTCCGTAACCTCGCTTTTCGCGGTGCATACTTTCGCTCACCAAGGTAATTCCTGCTCCTAGTTCTCCAGCCAATCCAAGTCCTGCCACAAAACGCCAAAATGCATATTGGTCAATACTGGTTACAAATGCATTTGCAATATTGGCTGCAGAGTACATAAAAATGGATCCAAACAAAACAGATACCCTACCTTTCTTATCTCCTAATACTCCCCATAATAAACCACCGAGCAACATCCCAGTCATTTGAATATTAAACAAATAAATCTCGTTGCTTTTGAGCGCCTCTCCTGTGAAACCTAAAGCCATCAAGCTTTCGTTTTTTACAACATTAAATACGATGAGATCATAAATATCAACAAAGTAGCCTAAGGCGGCTACCATAATCAAACCAATAACCTTTTTTTCTGATTGCATTAGGGCAATATAATAAATAGAACTTGGTATTTAGGTAAGCAGAGAAGCGATGAACGGCATTATGGATTCGAGGCCCTTACGATCTGTTTCATCAAAATGATTGAGGTATTCGCTATCTACATCCAATACGCCTAATACCTCTCCATTAGCAATGATTGGCACTACGATTTCTGATTGTGACTCGCTGCTGCATGCAATATGACCAGGGAACAAATGAACATTGGGAACAACAATTGTTTGCTTTTGCTGCCATGCAGATCCACAAACACCTTTTCCTTTAGCAATTCGGGTGCATGCTACTGGGCCTTGAAACGGGCCAACAACAAGCTCATTGTCAATAACCAAGTAAAAACCTACCCACCACCAATTGAACAACTGTTTAAGTGCAGCAGCAATATTGGCAAGGTTTGCAGTAGTATTGTTCTCGCCTGCACACAATGCTTGCAATTGAGGCAATAACGCAGCATAATTTGCCTCTTTGCCAGAAGCGGTATCGAAAGAATTTAGCTGCAAAGGTTATTGAGTGCTATCAACTGGAGCTGCTTCTGCTTTGGGAGCGTCACCTCCAGCGCGGTTAACAGAGTATTCAGCCTTTTCAGACTTGTATTGCTCGTTTCTTTCCAATGTTTGTTTGGCTTCATCTTGACCATAGTGGCATGATGCGATAGAAAATGCAAAGGCTGCAAACGAAAGAAGAGTAATCGCTGTTTTTTTCATGGTATTAAAATTATCTACCTGTATTCGCATTCTGTTATTTGTGTTTGCTGCTGGCTTTCTTTTAACTTTTACAATCAAGATAACAGCAACACAGTGTACAACTATTTCAAACATCAATGGTTATTTTAACACATCTCAATGTTAATCTAGCTTTTAACGGCCATTGTAAGTATAAATTACAAAACCATAGTACTCAAGGCAGTCCTAATTACTATCGGGATTGAACCCGCATAATATCAGAATTAACCAAAAGTCTTTAGTACCCGAGGCGGTCCCGATAACTATCGGGATTGAACCCGCATAATATCAGAATTACCCAAAAGTCTTTAGTACCCGAGGCGGGACTTGAATCCGACTTGGGTTGTTTTTCATTGGGGCAATAATACTGGTTTTGCTGGGTTTTCTCATACTTTTTATTAATTATTTTTTTGACGATAACTGACGATGACTGACGTTAGAAAACAACCGATTGATTTACAAGCACATTTAACAGGTTATCTTTGTAGATTAATGCCGCTCTTAGCATATTAATCTCTGCAATTGCTAATTGTAACTTTTGTTTATAATCATCTTCATTGACTTTTGTGCGAATAGATTCATAATCAAGGAAAAAATTTGAAGTTGGGTCGGTAAGGTTGTATAAACTCCCGACCCCAGTCCGTATCCACTCAACATTAATGAACCTGTTTATTTCTGATAATTTTTGATAAAAGCTTTCAGGAACTGGTGTCTCATCAGATTCGTACCTCTGTATGGTTCGCATTTTCACACCGACTTGATTTGCAAGTTTTTCCTGCGAAACGTGCAATACCCGCTTTCGCACCTCTGCAATTCTCCTTCCCCTACTTGTGAGTAAATTTTGGCTTTTTTCTGTGTTCTTCATTTTTTCAATTGTAACAAACAAGATGTCGTATAAATGTCATAACTATTTACAATCATATTTGATTATCATTAATCGAATATAATCATCTGCAATTAAAAAATAAGCGAAAGTGTATATAAAATCTATATTCAGTACTTTTTACCTGATAAACAGCTATTTTTGGCCATTTTTTACCGTCCATAAAATTAAGAAAAATTTCCGAATTGAATCTGAGAGTTTTATAAATATTAGGTTTAGATAAACGTACTCAAAGTCATATTTATAAGACACAATTGCCATATCCTTGCCAATCATAATGTAATTGAAACAACGGTTCTATGTACCATTCCAAAACCAAAACGACCCGGTTACATGATTTACTTATCCGGGTTCCATTAGACACAAGAGAAGCTATTATTAAACTTTCAGAAGCTACTCAGATACCTGCTCAAAAAATCAGACGTATTAAGCGTGGTGATACAAAAACATTATCACTAACTGATGCGACATTAATCGCACGTTGGTTTAACCAATATTTCCCTTGCAATGCGGAAGATTTAATCACCAAAAATCTTTTAATAGCCAAGGCTCATAAGTTAAAATTTGTCCGATAGGCTTATTGGGTATGATAATTAGGCTTAAAATACCTCAGGGCTTATCACGTAGCATTGTGGCCGATAGGCAGCTAAGAAACACTTATCAAACGAATAGGTCAATAAAATACTATGGATTTTACTGTGCTTTAAAGAGCTTGACTTCTTCAGGTTTGATAAAGGATTATGCTGAACAAATCGAGCTATTGTGCGAAGTTGCAAAGAAAAGCCGAAGTTCATTTTATACTTATTTGAATGAGTGTATAAAGCTGAATCTCATTCAGAAAAATAACGACCATTTAAGACTAACCTGCTGGGATAATCTGATTGAACGGTTCAATCTAAAAGACAAAGTTTTTACCGAATACACGTATGATACAGAACAGAAAGGGCAAACACCGGAATACTACTTAGCAAGTGCAGAAATTCAGGAAAATCAGCAATACCAAGCAAGTAATGTTCTAAAACAAATACGTCAAAATCCACATATAAAAAGCATTCTGAACGAAAAGGAAACAAACGTAAACACGGTAGAAAAACTACAATGGCTACAAATGAAAACCTTTGTAAACGGGTGTGGTGGGTCTGAGGCTATTTACAGCGTATTACACAGCCTGAATGCTGATATACACAGGTCAGTACCAAAGCTAAGAAAAGCATTTAACCTGAAAAGCAATAGAAGCGTGGGTTACCTCAAAGGCCAGTTAGAGGAAAGAGGATTTGCCGTTATCAAAGGAAGGCTTTTAAAAAGCCCGGAAAGAATGCGTAAAAGCAGGGTGTTCTATCATACTGGTTGGGATAAAACCACCTTGGAAAGTACGTGGCAACTGCCCGATTCAATCACGATAATTATTTCATAAAAATGGATAAAAACTGGTTCAGTCCAAAAAATGGTTAACACTTTAGTGGAATAGCATTTCATGCTGTATTCAGGTATTAAGTCCTTAAGAACTTAAGATATTCAGAATATTCGGAATATTCAGAATTTCAGAATAAGGCGCAAAAATGAATTTTAAAAAATGACTGAGAAAACATTTAAAAATCTGACCCATGAGGTTATGGGCGAAATCAAGCAGGAAGCCGCAAAGTCAACTGGTAAGAACAACCCCACTTTCCGCTTAGTAGCCTATTTTAAACCGGGTTCAAAACATCCCAAATGGATGTGGAATAGCGAATGGCTATTGACTTACTATCGCACCTATTTCGGTTTTACTCAGGGAACAGAGTTTGGAGCGGTCAAAATGAAAATTCAGGAGATAATTAATGCCACGACCAGGATAGTTGTTTACGATAACCGAGCCGGGAAAATTCCCGTGTTACTGGAATATGTGAACGGTAAACTCAGAGTTGATAATACTCAACGATAAGGATATGGCAAGCAAAAAACACCGCATTATTTTGGAGGTTTCCGACCTGTGTGTATTAACAAACCGTTCTATGTCGCAATGTTACCGAACTTATCAGTTATACAGGGATATGTTAGGAAAGCAAAAGGAACAGAGCATTACCATTCGTGAGTATTGCAAACTGGAAGGTATAGAGGATGTAAATGAGGTTTATGAGGCATTAGGAATAAAGATAGAATGAAATCATCATCTAAAATCATATCTTTGAACAAGAAAATATTATATTTATTTAGCGTTTGCTAAAGCTCCTTGACCTCGAAATCTGGTAAATTTCAATCACACAAGGGCAGCTTATGCGAGCGCTCACGGTATGCGTGGGCGGTTGCTATGCTTTGTGTGTGGGCTTACCAGAGCCTCGAGGCAAGCTGGCAATTTAGCCCGCGCTGTTTTTAGGCACTATGAACACCATTTTATACTCCTTACTTGTGGGGATTGACATTGCTGCAATCACTCTCTTAATTATCGTTATTAAACCTTATCTGAAAAGGTCCATTTTTAACCGTCCAAAACTGGAAATAGAGCTTCGTCCAGCAGAGGGGTTTTACTTACTCAAAAAATGGCAGGTAAATGAGAAAAAAAACACAGAAGAACCTATTTATGTTTATGAAGCCTGCTGGTGCTATGATATTGTGATAAAGAATGTTTCAGCCCACGATGCATTTTCACCTGTTATTAAGTCCAATTTAGCATTACCATACAGCACCCAAATGAGTTCTCTAAATCCATTTATCCCTATTCGTTCCGCTTCTCAAGCAACAATTAATGTTACCTACAAAGTACTTCACCAGTCAACTGAAAGTAAACGTTTGATACCTGAAGGGATTCCAGCAGAAATTAGAAAGGTTAAATTCCTGCTGGAATACGCAAATGAACACGGAAAGAAATTTTATACGGTTTTTGAATGTAAAACTGATTCAAACACTAAGCACTTTACAAGGCCATCCGGCTTTTAATCTGAAATAAGAAACCGGAAATCCAATCTTTTTAATAAATTGCTTTTACAAAGCAATCCTCTTATGAAAACAAAACATCTAATTAAGTTTTTGGGCACGGCTGCGCACTTAGATGCTGACTTGGAATTTGTAGATGTTATTCAAATTGCTGTTGATCGGGGAAACCTTAAAACAGACCAGTCAAAATTCATATTTGATTATGTGAAGGAAACGCACTCAAAGTTATCAATTAGAGCAAATTCCCATCACAGTCGTAATACGGCAGCGAGTCATTTAAAAAATTCCATAAGAGCGGCTTTTATAAAAAGCATTTATGAAGCTGCTTCAACTTATTTTCAAGACATTCTAAAAGCTGCAATGCGAAAAGGGATAAATACAGAAAGGCTTTTAGGAAAACATTCAAGGAATTTCTCATGCAAAGAACTTATTGAAATTGGAAGCTATCCGAAATTATTAGAAACAATCGCAGCTTCGATTTTTCGTCAGCTTGAAAATGAGAAATCCACCAAAACACTTATCGAGGAAATGAAAAACAAGCTAGACTTAAATATTCCAGATGAGTTAATATCTAAAGCATTACCTTATTTCGAGATTAGACACAGAATAGTTCATGCAGAAGGCATTGCTGACAAGGAATTTTGTTCTCGATTCCCTAATATTATTGCTAAACCAAACAAAACTATTCGTTTAAGCTATGAAATAGTTAGTGAAGCAAAGCATAGTATAAGCAATCTAATCTTGGAATTTGATAAACAAATTACAAGTAATGGTATAGTAGCTTCCTCAGAATATAATCCCAATAGTATTAAAAGAAAAACTTCACCAGCTTCAAAGCGTACATCAATTCAGGGTTAGGTTTTCAGAGTATATAAATCTCAAAAGGAATATATAGAAATATATGCTCACTGAAACAGCCCTATTGTTCTAACATAATGCAACGCACTGTAAAGCTCATTATGCGAAATTTGCCAGTCTTGCTTTTTTAGCATTAACTCATTGTACAACTCTGCATCAACATCTCCTGATTTAAGTTTTGAGGTGTATGTATTCTCTGCTTCCAAAAAAAGATTCTGTTTTTCTGCATTGTCATCAATTAGCTGTTGTAGCCATTTAATGTAATCTTCTTTACTTTCAAACGTAGGATAAGGCTCAGGCTCTTCCAGAGATAGTATTGATTTACCGGGTTCAGAAAATGAGGTATTCTCAACAAATCTCACACCTTCATCAGTTATTTGTCCGCGGTAATCCTTTCCTCTTTCAGGTTGAAAAACAGCTAATCTTCCTTCTGTTAAAATTTGTTGGATTTGCTCAAGTTCAGCATACTGGAGATATTCTCCCTGAGATTGAAAAGCCTCAATAATTGATACCATTCCTCGCTCCTTTGTTTCTTTGTACAAAATGAGTAGCGTGAAGTCCTTTTTTTCTTCAAAATTCATCATATCACTTTTGTTTTATTGTTATTTGTTCGACCTATTTATAAACTCAACGTATTTTTCAGCAAGTTCTATACATAACCGCTGAACCATATCCTCTGTAATTATTGTACCTTCAGGTACTGTTGAAAATACTTTATCCCACACATTTTTAGTAATCCGTTCTAACTCTAAGTCCCATGCTATTTTATTTCCTATCTGTATAACACGACCACCCTTTTCTGAAACCGAGCCTCTGTAATCGGTTTTATTATCAAAGATTTCTTTTAACTGTGCTTTGTTCAAATCTAACTGTACGGTTTTATCAACTTTTTCACCTTTGATAACGTCATAACTATATGTTTCTGTAAAACTATCACCTGAGTAGTTTTCTGAAAGGAGTACAATGAATGAATACGAACTAAAAAACTCAACAAAACAGTACAAGATTTTATCTTCGGCATTACCAACTAAATGCAAAAGGTGTAGTACTTCATTTTCGTCCATTTCGTAAGCACCTGAAACGTGATAATGCTGAACTACGTCAAGTGTTTCTTTTCCTTTAAGATAAGGAATCAAATGTTTGATTTGTTCCCTTTCCCCATTGTTTAACATATAGAAGTTAACCGCTGATTTGGCTATTGATTGAAACGCTGGTTCACCACCGATTGTTATGGGGATAGAAACTTGTTCGTTCAGGTATTTTTCAGTCCATTTAAAATGTTTTTTAGCCTCATCAACGCTGAATCCCGGATACTTTTTCTCAAGGCCTTTCAAGTTCTTGGTCAATTCTTCCTCACTACGGGCAGTAAAATGTAGGTCTGTCCCCTTGTCGCCCGGGGTTACTTTATGAGTCGGTTTTGCTGGTATGGGTTTACCTCGCAAACCGATATTGTATTCTTCACCGTTTGCTGTCTTTGCTCCCTTAATTATTTTGTTCGGCTCTTTATCATCACGTTCAACTGCAAGGAAAGTTGCAAGAAAAGCAAGTTGATGAGCAAGTTCTTGGTCAGCACCATGACCCATTTCTGAATTACATTTTTTACAAATCAATTCGCGGGATTTGAGTTTTCCTCCAATTGAATTGAGCAAAATATGTTCAATACTTTTATTGCCTTCATGAGTTGGGCTTTTCTCAAGCAGTTCAGTTTCGCATATGTAACACCTACCCATTTTTATACTGTTTGATGTTTAGAAATATATTCTGTGACCTCCTTGTAAAATCTTCTTACAAGTGCAGGCAGAATTCCAAGAAAACAATGAGCAATAACAGTTAAGAACATTGCAATTACTGCCAAGATTAAAGTGAGGGAGTACAGAATCCAGCCAAAATCAGGTAACGATATAAAATAGATTGTTATGGCTATTATTCCTTTAAAAGCAAAATGAAAACTCGCCTCAAGGTCACGTTTAGGCTTAGATAAGTCTTTTTCTATTTTATCATAGGTTTCATTAGTGATTTTTTCCTTTAATTCCTTTCCTACTTCAATCAACATTTGTTCATTAAGCTGCATTGGTGTCACTATGCCGGAAACTTCTATTACTCTGTTTACGCCATCATCAATACTTTCTTTCTGCAATTCATAATTGACTATTGTTCTCGTCCATTTCACCGTAACAAAATGGCTAATCGGAATAAACACCAAGTTAGAAATACCCTGAATTAATAAGTTAACAACTATAAAGATGCTAAAGGGTATGAAGAACTTACCTTTTATAATAAAATCCAGTAAAGATTTATAATCATTATAGTCTAACCATGCATAATTTCCGTAAGCACTTTCGTAAAAGAAAGAAGAAATACTAACCGCAAATAACAGGTTTAACATCCTCCTGACAGGTGGATAAATAGACTTCCCTTTTAGGTAATCTGAAAGGATTAATAATGCATCTTGAATAGCAGACATAGGCACTACAATATTACCAAAATTCATTTGCATTTTTCACTGTTTTTTACCATTCCTACGCATCCTTAACTATCCTTTTCAGACCCCACTTTCTTGTTCCGCAGTTTTGTTTTCGCAAACCAGCGGAACATGCATCAAAAATTCATTTCAGGCATTTATGACACACTCAGTTTTGCGGGCGGAGCAATAGCTGGAGTAGTATCATTTGAAC
>JALONP010000006.1 GCA_025454875.1 Bacteroidia bacterium
CCGGCAAAAGATCTAGCACTTTGCTTCGATCAAGCAACTATAGCCCGCTTTTGTTCTCTCAGGACCCGTGTGTGGGTACAAACAAAACAAGCCATGAAATTGCTATTAAGAATTAGGATAAACTTTATAGATTCGCACTCTTAAAACATTCATACATGAGTTTATTTAGCAAGTACGAAACACTAATACATGAGGCCATGAAGGCCACTGCAGTTCGCAATTATTATACGCCATACCCAGAAATTCCTAAATTTTATGCCGAAGATGGTGATGCAAAAGCGAAGGCATACATAAGCACTGTAATGAATAACAACTTTGCGGAGTTGAAACAAGAGGCGCATGATGGATGGATTGGAGAAGAAATTTCGCCCTATTTGCAATTAGGGATTGGTGTTAAATACCCAAACAGTAGTGCGGATCATTATGTTGCAATGGCAGAAAAAGCACAACTGCAATGGAGTAAAGTTTCGATAGAAGACAGAGCCGGGTTATTGGTTGAGGTGTTAGAGCGATTGAAAACCCGTTTTTTCGATATTGCTTATGCAACGATGCATACAACTGGGCAATCATTTATGATGTCGTTTCAAGCATCGGGTCCGCATAGCAATGATAGGGCTTTAGAGGCTGTGATAGAGGGATACAAACAACTTACAAGCATGCCTGCCCAAGCTACTTGGACCAAACCAATGGGTAAATTTGACTTGGTTGTAAATAAAAACTGGAGGGCAATACCTAAAGGAGTGGGATTGGTTATTGGTTGCAGTACGTTCCCTATATGGAATACTGTACCTGCTTTGTTTGCAAATTTAATTACTGGTAATGCAAGTATTGTAAAACCCCACCCTAAAGCCGTGTTGCCAATTGCGATAGTGGTAGGTGAAATTCAAAAACTACTTAGTGAAAATGGGTTAGATTCAAATACGGTACAACTTGCCGTAGATACTTTAGATAAGCCAATAACTAAAAAATTGGCGGAACATCCAAGTGTGAAACTTGTAGATTATACAGGTGGAAGCGTATTTGGGGAATACATTGAAGGGTTGCAACACAAAACGGTGTTTACAGAAAAGGCGGGTGTGAATTCGATTATATTGGATTCAGCTAGGCAGTTAGCTCCTGTGATGCAAAATATTGCGTTTTCGGCTTCGCTTTACTCAGGACAAATGTGCACCGCACCTCAGAATATTTTTATACCTGAAGGTGGGGTAAAAACAGATGATGGGTTAGTGAGTTATGATGACGCTGTGAAGTTGCTATGTGACTCGATACAAGGATTGGTAACAAACCCAAAAGCTGGTGCGCCAACTTTAGGAGCTATTCAATCAGATGCCACCTACAAGCGTTTACAGGATGCTTCTGGACTAGGCGGAAGAGTATTGCTGGCTTCGATGCCTATTAAAAATGAGGAGTTTGCAGATGCAAGAGTTGCAAGTCCTGCGGTTATTGAGCTAACACGTGAGCAACAAAATGTATTTAACCACGAATGTTTTGGTCCGATTGTATTTGTGGTAAAAACAAAATCGACAGATGACTCAATAGCACTTGCCAAAAACTTAGCAAAAACAAAAGGCGCAATTACTTGTGGTGCTTATACTACTGACAATGCAATACAAAGCACAATTGAAACAGAGATGAATAGCGTGTTTACACCTGTTTCATTTAACTTTACTGGTGCTGCATTTATCAACTCACATGCAGCATTTAGCGATATGCATGTTACAGGAGGGAATCCTGCTGGAAATGGTAGTTTAACCTCGGCAGAATTTATTGTCAAGCGATTTGTGTGGGTGGGCAATAGGTTTATGTAGGAAGTGGGAACTACGAATTGGGGATTGGGGATTGCGAATTACGCTGTGGGAATTGGGGATTGAGAATTTTTAATTTTAATTACTCCATTTAAGAAATAATTTGAAAAAGACTTTCTACTTAGGCAGAAGGTCTTTTTTTTTGACAAGTTTTACATCCCGAAAACATCTACTGCAGCTCCCATTGATTGGGAGAACTCAACTTTATTTAAGCCAAGGTTTATTCCTTTTTCTTCAAAAAAACCAATCACATTTTCGGTTGGCATGTTGCCGGTGAGTTCGTCAGCAGCCATTGGGCAGCCACCAAAACCTTTGATAGCACCATCATATCGTTTGCAACCACTTGCGTATGCAGCTTCCATTTTCTCCTTCCATGTATCGGGTGTGGTATGTAAATGTGCCCCAAACTGTATTGTAGGAAACTGGGGAATAAGACCTGAAAACAGGTAGGAGATTGTTTGAGGATTGGCAATACCTATTGTATCTGAAAGTGAAATAATTTTGATGCCTATAGCGTTCATTTCAGCTACCCATTTTTCAGCAATTTCTGTATTCCATGCATCACCATAAGGATTGCCAAAGCCCATTGAAATATAAACAACCAACTCCTTGTTGCTTTTTAAGCATAACGCTTGCATTTGTTTAACCATATCAAATGACTGGGCAATGGTAGCATTGGTATTGCGTAATTGAAACGTTTCGGAAATGGAAAAAGGAAAACCTAGGTATTGAATTGCTTCATGTTGAACGGCTTGCTCAGCACCTCTCATATTGGCAACAATGGCCAATAACTTACTTTTTGTAGTTGATAATTCTAAGTTAGCTAGAACCTCTCTGGTATCTACTAATTGCGGAATTGCTTTGGGTGAAACAAAACTGCCAAAATCAATTGTATGAAATCCAACTTTTAATAATTGATTAATGTATTTAATCTTCTTGTCAGTAGGAATAAAATCGTGCAACCCTTGCATTGCATCTCGGGGGCATTCGACTAATTGGATGCTCATTTTCTTGAATAATTATTGATGCTAAGTGAAGCAAAGTTAGGTATTAATTGTTTACCTTTGACTCCCTTGATTTAAAACATATCATGAACGAACTAACGAATTCTATGCCACTCAACGAAGCTGAGAACAGCGATGAGTTGAAACCTTTGGTAACTGCAACAGTTGACCACACTATTGAATCGTCAATGAACACATCTGTAGTTACAGACGACCATACTGAAACAATTGAGTTAACCGAGGAAGAATCAGAAATTGCTGCATTAAGCGATGATGAACTTCCGAATTATGCGCAATTTAACAAGCAGCAACTTGTTGAAGCGGCAGTTGAAGCAGTGCATTCAAAGGATTTGATGGACGCTACACGAATTTTAAAAGCAATTAAACCTGTATTAGACCAGTTGCTTCAAGAAGAATACAATACTGCACTGCAGAGCTTTATTGAAGAAGGGGGCATCAAAGAGGATTTCGAATTTAATGCAAATGATGGTTTAAGAGACCAATTCAACAATGCTTCAAAAGAACTGAAAAATAAGAAAACTGAAGAGAAACAAAGGCAAGAAGCAGAGAAACAAGCAAACCTGAAACAGAAAGAAATCATTCTAGAAAAAATTAAACAGCTTACTGAAGGAGAAGAAACCAAGGATAGTTTAGCTACGTTAAAAGGATTACAGGCTGAATGGAAACAAATTCGCAATATTCCAAAAGAACATATTGAACAATTATGGGAGTCGTATCATTTATACATCCATAAGTTTTACGATAATCTTTCGATGTTTCATGAGTTGAAAGATTTAGACCGTAGAAAAAATTTAGATCAAAAGATTGAACTCACGAAGAAGGTATCTGAACTTGCGCTTGAGCCAAGCACGAAGAAGGTGATTATCTTAATTAAGAAATACCAAGAAGAGTGGAAAAATATTGGGCCTGTTCCTAAAGAATCGAATGATGATATTTGGAACAGGTTCAAATTGGAATGCGATCGGATATACGAAATGATTAAGGCCGTGATGGCCGAAAACGAACGGAAAAGGGAAGAGAATTTAACTGCTAAAAAGGCATTGCTTGCTAAAGCCCTTGAGCTATCGAACTTACAAACCACTCGAATCAAAGATTGGCTCGAGGCTACCCAGAATGCAAATCAGCTAATGGACCAATGGAAACAAATTGGAATGGTACCACTAAAGCACAAAGAGAGTATTTGGGAAGAATTCAGAAGTGCACGCAACCGTTTTTATAACAATAAAAATGATTTCTTCAAGAAGCTTCATGCTGAGCGCAACCACAATCTTAAAGTAAAAACAGAGTTGTGTGAGAAAGCTGAGCAAATTGCTGCTCAACCCTTGGATTGGAACAAACAAACTGACGAGCTAAAAAAGATGCAGGATGCTTGGAAACAAATTGGACCGGTACACGAGAAAGTATCAGATGCCATTTGGAAAAGGTTTAGAACTGCCTGCGATTCGTTTTTTGAGAAAAAAGCACAACATTTTTCAAGTCAAGTCGAAGAACAAAAGCAAAATCTTGAGGTTAAAAACCGATTACTCACTGAGCTAGAAGCCTTGATGAATCGTGAAGATGGAGCGAATATTATTCAAGACTTAAAATTATTGCAAGAGCAATGGAATAAGGCAGGATTTGTTCCTTTGAATGCTAAAGAAGCTGTTAACAAGAAATACAGTGAGTTAACCGATAAGGTGTTTAATAAATTTAAACAAGCACACTCGGCTATGAGGGACATAAAAGACCGAGCTCATTTTGAAGCCATTCTTCAGTCGCCTAACGGAGACCAACGGATTAAACGTGAAGAAAAATTCTTGCTAGAAAAGATTAGAGGTTTAAAAGGAGATATTGATACATGGGATAATAACTTGGGTTTTTTCGCTAAAAGCAAAGGAGAGAATCCTATGACAGCGCAAATAAAGGATAAGATTGAGGTGGCGCAAAAGCAAATCAAGCAACTTGAAGATAAATTAAAGTTGATTAAAAATATTGTTAAAGAATCGCAAGCCAAGGCTTAGTGCTCCACGCTCTTACTTCTTTCATTAAGCATTATGTGAGTGCAACCTTCATTGATGTGTTGCACTCACCTTTTGTATTTCAATTGTATAATGATTGTATTGCTCGGAAGACGTATCCAACAGAACTTAAACCAATAGATATACTTTGGAATCGGGTTTCACGAAGCAATGAAATTATTGAACAGGTTGATTTTGGGGCAAATGGGCATTTACACACAAGTCGAAAAAATAAGGCTTCATACTATGCGCGCAAGCATGCTAAATCGAAGCGGATTGCTTATATACTGCACCGCTTGGTAAAGTATAATCAATATCAATACTGCATTGAACTCGGAACATCATTAGGTTATTCAACTTTACATATTGCGAGCGCATTACCTAAGCAATCTTTATTTACAACAATTGAAGGAGCTCCGGCAATTGCGCAACTTGCTAAACAACATCTTACTTTGTTGCAACTTAATCAAAAGGCACAGGTAATAACCGGTAAGTTTGATGAAATGTTACCCTCTGTTTTAGAAATGTATCCTCAGGTTGATTTTGCCTTTATTGATGGAAACCATACCTACGAAGCAACACTTAGGCATTTCAATACATTGTTGCCCAAAAAACACAATAACAGTGTATTTGTGTTTGATGATATCTATTGGAGCGATGGAATGACAAGAGCTTGGAACGAAATCAAAAAGCATCCTGAGGTTAAAGTTACTGTAGATTTGTTCTTTATTGGTTTGGTCTTTTTTAGAAAAGAACAACGCAAACAAGACTTTTCATTGCGGATTTGGTAATTTTTTATTTTAGTTTAGGGTTTTCCTTATGCCGATTGGCATCTCTAATTGTTTTCTTTTCAAAATTCTTAGCCAAGGCCTCTGTTAAATCAATGCCCGTTTGGTTTGCTAAACAAATAAGCACGAAAAGAACATCAGCCAACTCATCAGCTAAATTCGAATTTTGATCACTTTTTTTAAAAGATTGTTCACCATATTGGCGTGCCATGATGCGAGCCACCTCACCAACTTCTTCCATTAGAATGGCTGTATTTGTTAACTCATTAAAATAACGCACCCCAATTGTTTGAATCCATTGGTCAACTTCTGTCTGCGCTTGCTTAAGTGTAATGTCCATTGTGTATGTAAAATAACATGCAAGTGTATGGATTAATAGGCAACCCAAATTCTGCAATGGGACAGTTAATTTTTAAAACAATAAAAATCAACGATTTATAAATTAAAGAGTAGCAATATTCATGTTTGGCACTATTCTTATAATGTAAAGTGTGTTATACTTTTTTCATTGGATAAAATTCAAAAGGCCGAGGATCATTTGATTCTCGGCCTTTCTTTTTAGATTTTATAAAACGATTAAAAGTATTTTAAAGCGGCTATGGTCCAATATTGACAAAGCTATCTTGCACCAACACTTGCTTACAATTAATCATGTTTTGATTACTTCACCGTTTGCATTTAAGAACCTGTATTCACCAAAATGCAGTGCATTTACTGTTTTAATCTTTACAAACTTTTTGTACTTCAACAACCATTTGATTCGGGTTGAGTTTAAAAATCCTTGTTTAAGGTAAGCTGCAATATACGGATGTACTTCTAGTGTGATACCCGACATATTGAGATTTTGGATAAAATACCTTAGGTTGTTTTCGATCTCTTCTGTAATTACAATGCTTGAAGTAATTTCTCCGGTTCCTTTGCATGTAGGACACTTTTCGGTTGTAACCACCGCCATTTCTGGTCTAACGCGCTGACGGGTGATTTGAACTAAGCCGAACGGGCTCATCGGCAAAATTTTGTGTCGAGCGCGGTCACCTTTCATTTCTTGTTTAAGTCGCTCATACACCAACTTGCGGTTTCCTGCATTTTTTTGGTCAATGAAGTCGACTACAATAATTCCACCCATATCGCGCAAACGAAGTTGGCGTGCGATTTCAGTTGCAGCCTCTAGGTTTACTTTTAGGGCATTTTCTTCTTGGTTAATCTCTTTGCCAGCAATGCTTCCGCTGTTCACATCAATAACGTGCAATGCCTCGGTATGTTCAATAATGAGGTAACTGCCACCCATAAAATTAACTTCTTTACCAAAGGCGGCTTTTAGTTGCTTATCGATGCCAAAGTGTTCAAAAATTGGAAGTTTGCCATTGTACAACTTCACAATTTTTTCGAGTTGAGGCGACTTGGCTTTGATATAATCTTTTACTTGGGTAAATAAGAAGCCATCATTAACATAAATATGGCTAAAGTCGTCATTTACAAGGTCGCGTATAAGTGTTAATGTACGATCGCTTTCGCCTAGTATTTTTTGAGGAGGGACAGCTGAACGCAGTTGGTCGCACATGGTCTCCCACTTCGCTATTAAATCCTTTAAGTCTTTTTCGAGGTCTTCAACCGGTTGATTTTCTGCAACAGTGCGTACAATCACACCAAAATTTTTTGGCTTGATACTGTACACCAATTTTTTGAGCCTGTTACGCTCTTCCATTTTCACAATCTTTTTGCTAATGGAAACAGAGTCGTTAAAAGGCATTAGAACAACGAACCGTCCTGCCAAAGAAAGTTCGGAAGTAAGGCGTGGTCCTTTGTTGGATATAGGCTCTTTACTTACTTGAACAACTACTTGTTGTAGTCTATTCAGTACTTGGCCTATTTTCCCCGTTTTTTCAATATCAGCTTCATTCTCGGATTGTTTAGGCCAGGGTTCCATTTTGGCGTTGCCACGCATGTTGCGTACAAACTTGAGTAAACTCTTAACCTGAGGACCTAAATCAAGGTAATGTAGAAAGGCGTCTTTTTCATGCCCTACATCAATAAACGCTGCATTGAGTCCGGGCATTAATTTGTTGACACTGCCCAGATAAATATCACCTACCGCAAAGTTGTTTTCGGCATGCTCGTGGTGGAGCTCTATGATTTTTTTATCGTGCAGCAGTACAATTTCAACACCACCATTCGGGTGGCTATTGATAACTAATTCACTACTCACAATTCAGTACAATTAGATACAGCAATACCGCAATGTAAAATACAATGCGGTATTACTCTTTGTTGGATACTAAACTTACGGATAACCGTTATTTTTTCTTATGACGGTTTTTACGCAAACGCTTTTTACGTTTATGAGTAGCTATCTTGTGTCTTTTTCTTTTTTTTCCGCTTGGCATAATTTAAATATTTTTAAGTTTATTAATTAAAGATTGAATTTCTTTCTGTGCTTGTTCGTCTTTAAGCAATGTTTTACACGTTTCGTATGTCTTCACTGCGTCTTTGGTATTTCCCATTTTGGCTTGTACCTCACCAAGGTAAAAGTAATATTCTGCGTTAAAGGGCTGCAATTGAACCAATTTTTCAAACCTTGACAACGCTTTATCATACTGATTTGATTGAATGGAGAGCATGCCTAACGTAAATATCGCCTGCACATGGTTCGAATCCTTCGCCACTACATCCTTTAGCAAACCTACACCTTTCATTACATCTTCATCTAACTGAATTACGATGGCTGCAAGGGCGGTTTGTGCATCGAGGTTCTCCGAATTAAGCTTGATTACTTTTTCAAAAGCATGCTTCGCTTTTAAACCAGCATAGCTTATCATCAAACTATCGTTGCTTAACCCTGCAAACGTGTAATATTTTGAACCCACAGTCATCCAGCTCTTCTCTGAATCATCTATTCGCGCATAGATTTCCATGTAGTGAGCCGCAATGAGTTGGTTGTTTAGCGAATCCCAAAGAACGATTTTTTGCTGAAGTTGGTTTAGGTCTGTTGTATCTGAACCTATTGCCTTTAACTTCGTTTGTTGCTCGGGCAACAATTTGGCAAGCTCTTCATTTAGGTACTCATTAAAATCAAAACCTAAACTTGATGCTGAACCCGTTTGCACATTGCCTTTAGCGGACTTGTAACCTTTGAAAAACAAAGAACCAATTAAGAGTCCAACCAGTACAATTGCAATGAGTTGCTTGCTATTCATATGCTACTTTGAATTAAGCTGTTTGTTTAGCAGCTTTTTTCTTCACAGCTTCACTTTTCTTTACTTTGTCTACAAACGTTTTAGCAGGTTTAAAGCTAGGAATATAGTGCTCATCAATAACCATTGCTGTGTTTTTAGAAATATTGCGGGCAATCTTCTTTGCTCTCTTTTTAATAACGAAACTACCGAATCCACGGAAGTACACATTTTTACCATCTACCATCGCGTTTCTTACCACTTTGAAGAAAGACTCAACTGACTCTTGTACGTGTGCTTTTTCTACTCCTGTTTTTGCTGAGATTTCTGCAATAATTTCTGCTTTTGTCATTTTAGTCGAATATTAAATTGTTATAAGTTTATTAATGTCAATAAATTATTAATCGATTGAACCTTTTTTAATTGGGGTGGCAAATGTATGGATTTCAAAACAAAATACACCAACCTGCTGTAAATTTTTCTTTTAGCCTTAATTTGGTAGCCGAATGAAGCCATTTTTAAAGTTGATTCCGTGGTACCAAGCGTACAAGCGAGACTTGCCTTGGAGGCAAACCAATGACCCCTATTTGATATGGCTTTCAGAGGTCATTTTACAACAAACCAGGGTAGAACAGGGATTGCCATATTATTTGAAATTTTCCAACCGCTACCCTACTGTTAAACAGCTTGCTAAAGCGAATGACGATGAGGTGATGAAGTTATGGCAAGGATTGGGATATTATAACCGAGCCAAAAATATGCTTGGAACAGCCAGGGCAGTTGTTGCATTGCACAAAGGGATTTTCCCGAATACTTACGAACAATTGCTGACATTAAAGGGCATTGGCCCATATACAGCCGCTGCTATTGCCTCTTTCGCTTTTAATGAAGCGCAAGCGGTTGTGGATGGCAATGTTAACAGAGTGCTCGCACGGTATTTCGGAATTGAAGAGCCCATTAACAGCCATGCTGGCAAAACCCTATTTGCGCAATTGGCCAATGACGTACTGAACAAAAAAGACCCTGCCTCACACAACCAAGCGATGATGGAACTTGGCGCTATGGTGTGCAAACCCACAAATCCTATTTGCCATGATTGCGTACTCCAACAAACATGTGTTGCTTTTACAAGTGGAACAGTGAATCAATATCCTGTTAAACTGAAAAAGCAACCTCCTAAAGTAAGGCATTTGCATTATTTGGTCGTAAATCATGCAAGGCACACTTATGTTAAACAACGCAAAAACGAGCGCATATGGCATAATCTATATGAGCCTCCTTGCATCGAAACAAGCGCTGAAGCGGATGTTTGGTCAGACCCAAATGCAAAACAAATTGCAACAAACCACAGCCAAGTTACTGCTGCATTTTCATGCAAACATCAATTGACACACCAAACTATTTATGCTACATTTTGGGTAATTAAAGTCAAACGCGGCTACGAGTTTCCTTTAGCAGGTTACGAAAAAATTGCGATAACGGAGTTACACACATTGGCTGTGCACCGTTTATTTGATAAGTTTTTGCAAATGTATACCTTGCATTGGTAACCAAAAAATAAACCCATGTCGGTTAATAAGGTAATTTTATTGGGCCATTTAGGTAAAGATCCGTTGGTAAGGTATATTGATGCTGACCGAGTAGTGGCAACGGTAACCCTCGCCACAAACGAGACATTTACAGGCAAAAATGGAGAGCGAATTGTGGAAACTGAGTGGCACAATTTAGAAATGTGGGATAGTCTTGCTAAAATTGCAGAGAAGTATTTGAAAAAAGGCATGCAGTTGTATGTTGAAGGAAAAATAAAATCAGAGGCTTGGAGGGATAAAAATGGAACAGAGCATCAAGGTAAAAAAATACGTGTGACGAGTTTGACCATGTTAGGTTCTAAATCTCCATCTGACCAACCAGCAGAAACTCATTCTCCACTGCCACCTTTATCAAATAATTCATCAGAAGTTGAAGATGACCTTCCCTTTTGATTATTGTTGAACCTAATTCAATTATTTTGGAAAGTTATACGGAACCTCCGTCAGTTGTTTTTACCCAGTTATTGAGCATTACCCATGCGCTAACCCCACCAGATGCTTTGCTTGCTGCAGCTTGCGGCATCGTGGTACTCACCCTTATTTTGTGTTCTGCAATTATATCTAGTTCCGAAAACGCTTTTTTTTCACTTTCCAAACAACAAGCAGAATGGTTGAGTGAAGAAAACTCAAGAGCGAGCAGCTATATTGCCTATTTGGTGCAGCATCCAAAAAAGCTATTGGCAACCATTTTGATTACAAACACCTTTGTAAATATTGCCATTGTAATGGTCTCGTCATTGCTTATTGGTTTGGTGTTTGACTTTGGAACCAACGCAGTTTTGAGCTTTTTAATTGAAGTTATCCTAGTAACTTTTATGATTGTATTGTTTGGGGAAGTTATCCCTAAAATTTACGCTTCACAAAACAATGAAAAACTGGTTAGGTTACTTGCAATACCGATGTATATTTTAAGTAAGGTATTTGCGCCCTTTGTATACATTTTAGAGAAATCGACATCGATTATTGACAAGCGGGTAACTAAAAAAGGGCATGTACTTTCAGTTGACGAACTTACGCATGCCATCGATATTACCGCTGAAAAAGATACCCCGAAACAAGAAAAAACGATTCTAAAATCGATTGTGAATTTTGGCAATATTCATGTAAAACAAATTATGCGTTTACGCCCCGACATTAGCGCTTTGGACATCGGCATGAACTCAACCGAAGTGATTGATAAAATTAATGATTGGGGTTATTCGCGAGTACCAGTATACCAAAACAACCTCGATCAGATTACAGGCATTTTATACATTAAAGATTTGCTTCCATACCTGTACAATACGGAACCGTTTGAGTGGCAACAGTTGGTGCGTAAACCTTATTTTGTTCCAGAGAGTAAAAAAATTGACGACTTGCTGAAAGATTTTCAAAGCAAACGAGTTCACCTTGCCATTGTGGTAGATGAATTTGGTGGAACATCGGGAATTGTAACGATGGAAGATATTTTGGAAGAGATTTTTGGTGAGATACATGATGAGTTTGATGAGGATGAATTGTTTTACACACGTATTGACGATAAGACGTACGTTTTTGAAGCTAAAATGCTGATTAATGATATGTGTAAATTAATGGAGGTAAATACAGAAGTGTTTGATGAAGTGCGTAACGAGGCGGATACTATTGGTGGAATGTTGCTTGAGGTATCTGGAGATTTACCCGACAAAGGGGAACAAATAACCATTGGCGAATTTAGATTTACAATCGAATCAGTAGATCAACGAAAAATAAAACGGGTTAAGGTCGAGATTATCCAAGCATGAAAAACAATACCTTCATTGTATATTTACTAGTGATGCTTGGCATGATGGGTGCTTGTAAACCTGATTATGTGCCTAAGCCAAGAGGGTTTCAGCGAATTGAGTTACCTACTCACAACTACCAACCGTTTAACTCAGCATGTGGATTTGAATGCGAGATTCCTACCTATGCTAATGCCATTGCTGACAACCATCCAACAGCAGAAAAATGTTGGTTTAACATTCAATTTACCGACTTAAATGCCACACTCCATTTAAGTTATAAACCTTTTAAAACACCAGTTGAACTTGTTGACTTAACTGAAGACGCAAGGACCTTGGTGTACAAACACACAATTAAAGCAGACGAGATTTACGAAACACAAATTAGCAATGCACATTTGACGGGCATGTTATACGAGTTAAGCGGAAATACAGCAACCAACTTTCAGTTTTATGTAACAGATAATAAAAAGCATTATATCCGGGGTTCGCTGTATTTTAATGCCAAAACAAACTTAGATTCTATTGCACCTGTTTTGGCTTTTTTAAAAACTGATATCATACACAGTATTGAAACCATCAGGTGGCGGTAAAAAAAATCCAACTGGCCGAATTCCTAAACTATTTCGCCAATTGAATCGTTACTTTTAATGCATGTTTACCAACATCCGAATCTCACTTAGCTTTGTACCTATTTTACTTTGTATTGCAGTTAGCAATGCGCAACAAACTCGGTTACTTAAAGGTGATGTTAGAGACAAACAAACCAAAGAACCTCTAGCCGGTGCCACCGTTGCATTGGTTGGCAAAAGCGTGGGCACAGCAACGTTAGCTGATGGATCATTTACCCTTCAAGTACCAACAGGTAAAGTGGTACTTTTTGCAAGCTATTTAGGCTACCAAACAGACACCTTGATCATTGATGCCAACACCAACGCACCCATTCAATTTAGATTAAAACCCCAAGTTGTAGAAACTCAAACTGTGGTGATTACAGGAAAACTAAGTGATCAAAATGTAAACAGTACCGAAATGAGCAAGGTGGAGCTGAGTGGCGAAAGTGTTAAGAATTTACCCGTCATTTTTGGCGAACCAGATGTACTCAAAGCAATTACGTTACTACCTGGCATTAAAAGTGGTGGTGAAGGTGGAACGGGTTTTTATGTTCGAGGTGGAGGACCCGATCAAAATTTGGTATTAATGGATGATGCCGTTATTTACAACCCATCTCACCTACTTGGATTTTTGTCGGTATTTAATACCGATGCAGTTCGCAATGTTGAAATGATTAAAGGAGGGATGCCTGCAAATTATGGAGGCAGGCTTTCATCGGTGTTAAACGTAAATTTAAGAGAAGGTGATGACAAACGGTACACGGCATCTGGAGGAGTGGGTTTAATTGCATCGCGGCTCACCCTAGAAGGGCCCATTAAACGGGAGCAGAGCGGGTTTATGCTTTCGGCTAGAAGAACTTATATTGATGCGCTCGTGAGGCCATTTTTACCGACAGAACAACGATCGAATGGGTATTATTTTTACGACTTTAACGCGAAAGCACATTGGTATCTTAACCAACGAAACAAACTTTACCTTTCTGCTTACCATGGTCGTGATGTATTTAATTTTAGAAGTCCAGTGAACAGTCTTGTGCGCTTTGAAACCAATTGGGGAAACAGTGCAGTAACGTTAAGGTGGTATCATGGTTTTGGTAAAAAGTTATACGTAAATACCGCACTCATTTACAACCGTTACGATTTGGGTAATCGGTTTGAATTTGGAGAAAATGGATTTAACCTTACCTCTGGGCTACAAGATTGGACACTGAAACAAGATTATAACTGGTTGCCGCATGCTAAACACAAGGTAAAGTTTGGATGGCAGTACATTTACCATAGGTTTACTCCAGGCATTGCAACAGGACAAGTTGGTACGATAACGGTTAATGAAAAACTCAATAACCAATTTGCGCACGAAGGTGCAGTCTATATTTTAGATGAGTGGAGAATTGGAAGCAGGTGGATTGTAAATGGAGGATTGCGCGGAGTGTTTTTTACCCAGGTGGGACCATATACGTTTAGGCAATTTGACGACCAACAGCTTGAAATAGGTACTGGAAAAACATACCAAAAAGGAGAACCTATTGTAACATATCCGGGATTGGAACCTCGATTTGCCGCTACGTATTTGCTGAATGCAAGTACTTCGATTAAAACATCTTTTACCCGTACATACCAATTTTTGCATTTGGCAACCACTAGTGGAGCGCAATTTCCTGCAGATTTATGGGTGCCTAGTTCGCAGCGTGTAAAACCACAACTTGCTTATCAGTATGTGCTGGGATTATATAAAAACTTTAACGACAATGCATACGAGACTTCGGTAGAAGCGTATTACAAAACCATGCTGAATCAAATTGAATTTAGGCCGGGAGCACAACTGTTTTTTAACCAAAATTTAGAGAACGAAATGATTTTCGGAAACGGTCTATCATACGGAATTGAGTGGTTTGCTAAAAAGAAAGTTGGCAAATTAACTGGATGGGTTGGGTATACATGGAGTAGAACAACAAGGCAATTTGATGAACTCAATCAAGGCAAGCCCTTTTTTTTCAGATATGACAGAACGCATGATATCAGCATTGTGGCAACCTATCAACTGAGTAAAAAATGGAGTAGCACTGTTGTTTTTGTTTATGGAACTGGAAATGCAGCTACACTACCAACAGCTCGGTATACATATGAGCCTGGCTTCTCACCTCGTTCAAATCAACCTAGTTTGACTTTCATAGACGTGTACGACCAAATCAATGCCTATCGATTACCAGCTTACCACAGGCTCGACATATCTGCTACGTGGTTGCGAAAACAAACCAAACGTTATGAATCGTCTTGGAATTTCTCCATTTACAATGTATACAATCGTGCCAACCCTTACTTTATTTATTTTGTCCCAAACCTAGAACAGCAGCGTGTGCAAGCGTTTATGGTGTACTTATTTCCTATTTTGCCATCAGTGGCATGGAACTTTAAATTTTATTGATTAATGAGATCTTTTTATTTGATATTGCTTATTGTTTCCATCTTCGTAACTCAAGGTTGCGAGAAGGAGATCACTGTTGACTTACCTCCGGGGCGTAAATCGTTGGTGGTTGAAGCAAGTATCAATCCGTTATTTACCAACTTAAACTATGTTTACATTACCCGCACACTCGATTATTTTAATCCTGATTTGAGTTCAAATGGTGTGAAAGATGCATTGGTTTACATTACACCGGGTACCATCGTTGGATTCGATACCTTATATGACCAAGCTAACCGTATTCAACTGTTCGATATTCAAACAATACCGGGGGTTGATTCGCTGTTAGGGGGCTTAAGCGGCATTTACTTTAATCCCGCACTACAGCCTGAAGTTGGAGTGCCTTACTTACTCGAAATTACTGCAGAAGGACAGGAGATAACTGGCACAACATTTATACCCAAACCCGTTGCGTTTGACACTCTTTATTACCGAGTAGAATTTGACGAAGCAGATAAAGACACAGATGTATTTGTAACATTTGAATTTACAGATCCACCAGAACAAAACAATTACCGATTGCTTGGTTATGTTGGACAAGATGCATTGATTTTAGGTTGGGGGGCTGCAAATTTTTCACGTGAGTTTGATGACCAATTGATTGGAAACGGACGCAGACCTTACTCTTTTTTCAGTCCGTTTGATTACGGAGATACCTTGCATTTGTTCTTAAACAATATTGGGCGAAAAGAATATTTATTTTGGGAATCGTATGATGAAGCTGCGGGTAACGGAGGCCCATTTGCCACACCCATTGAAGTACGTTCGAATATTACAGGAGCTATAGGCTCATTTACCGGATATGGAACAAGCTACTTTAGTATAATACTAAGGTGATTAACGTTTTTTGGAACGGTTGCGCAATACATTTCGATTTACTGAACGCTTTTTGCCTCCCGTTTTTTTATACGATCCACCAAGGTTCACCTTTTTATTCTTATCCTTTTTTTCGTGGAATGAAGCACCTCGCTCAATCCTTTTTACACCTTTTAAATAATTTTTCCCTTTGGAAACAGGCTTTTCATCCTCACTCATTTCAGAAGAGTATTCAACTTCATCAGGCCAAGGAAGCAATGCAATTTCCTTTTTCATTACTGCCTCAACAGCGGTGATGTATTCTTCTTCTTGTTCGTTAATAAACGTAATTGCTGTTCCATCTTTACCTACCCTTCCTGTTCGTCCAATACGGTGTAAATAATCATTTGGTGATTGCGGTGTATCAAAGTTTACCACATGGGTAATATCGGTAATATCTAGTCCCCGAGCCGCCACATCAGTCGCAATCAGTACTTTTGTTTTATTGTTTTCAAACTGCCGCAATGCTTCGATACGCATGTTCTGAGATTTACGTGAATGCAATACTCCAAACATCTTCGGAAACTGCTCGTTCATGCGTTCATACAATTTATCTGCAATTTTAATTTTAGAAACAAATACCAACACTTTAAGCATGCTCTCATCCGACTTTAATAAATGCTGGAGCATGTTTACCTTGGTACCAAAATTGGGAAGTTGGTAGCCCAATTGAATGATTTTTTCTAGTGGTGTTCCGTGAGCAGCTACTTCTATGCGAACTGGATTGTTAAAAAACGATTGGATAAGTTTGTTTACTTCTTCTGTTAAAGTAGCTGAAAAGAGGATGTTCTGGCGCTTAGCTGGTAAATATTCCAGAATGGTTGTGAGTTGCTTGCGAAACTCTTGTTCGAGCATTTCATCTACCTCATCAATCACAAGCCTTTGCACGCTTTTTAATTTAACAGCACCATTTACTGCCAAATCAACTAGGCGACCAGGAGTAGCCACCAGCAAGTCTACACCATTAAAAACTGCTTGTTTTTGGGTGTTGATGTTGGCGCCACCATATATTCCAGTTACACGAACAGATTGGTAAGTAATGAGTTTTTGAACTTCGTCTACCACTTGCAAAACCAACTCACGAGTTGGCACTAGGATAATTACCCTTGGATGTTTTTGATCGGTGTACGTAAGCTGACGAAGTATGGGAAGTAAATACGCAAATGTTTTCCCAGTTCCTGTTTGCGCAATACCAACAACATCTCGACCAGACATGATAGCAGGCAAAGCTTGAACCTGAACCGGAGTAGGTTGGATATACTCTAAGTCGGCTAACGCTTTGAGAAGTGGATTGCTTAAATTGAGCTGATCGAAAGTCATTTATAATTATTTAATCTCTTGGCAAAGTTCAATTAAAACACCATTGCTTGCTTTTGGGTGAACAAAACAAATGAGTTTGTTATCAGCACCTTTTTTGGGAGCATCATTCAATAAGGTAAAACCTTCTCCTTTTAAGCGCTCCATTTCAGCCACAATATCTTCAACATCAAAAGCAATGTGGTGAATGCCTTCTCCCTTCTTCTCAATGAATTTGGCGATTGCGCTTGATTCACTTGTTGCTTCAAGCAATTCAATTTTGTTCGGACCTATTTGGTAAAAAATGGTATTGACATACTCTGACTCAACAGCCTCTGTTTTGTAAGGGGTTGTGTTAAAAAGTTTATTAAACACCGTTACGGATGCCTCTGCATTTTTAACAGCAATACCAATATGTTCTATTTTGTTCATTGCTTTGTATGTTATGTAGTTTTGTGGTACTGCGGCTATGTAGCATCTTGATTAAGTCTTTTTTACTCAAAACCATAACTACCTTAAACCACAACCCCTAACTAATATTCTTAAACCTCACCCTTTTGGGGCCCGAATCACCTAATCGAGCCTTCTTATTTTCTTCGTAGGCATCGTAATCACCTTCGAAGAAATATACTTGTGAATCACCTTCAAATGCTAAAATATGTGTTGCAACGCGATTGATGAACCACCTATCATGGGAAATCACAACCACACATCCTGCAAAATTATCAATTGCCTCTTCGAGTGCTCTTAACGTATTTACGTCAATATCGTTGGTAGGCTCATCGAGTAATAACAAGTTGCCTCCCTCTTTTAAGGTCATTGCCAAATGCACACGGTTTCTTTCACCACCAGATAAAACACCAACCTTTTTGCTTTGGTCGTTTCCACTAAAGTTAAACTTTGAAATGTATGCACGTGCATTCACTTGCTTATCACCTACCACCATTGTTTCGGTACCACCACTAATTACTTCAAATACACTCTTCTCGGGTAATAAATCTTTGTGGCTTTGATCTACGTAGGCGGTTTTTACGGTTTCACCTACGGTAAATGTGCCGCTATCCGGTTGTTCCAAACCCATCATCATTCTGAATAAGGTTGTTTTACCAGCACCATTTGGTCCAATGATTCCTACAACTCCATTTTTAGGTAATTTGAAACTAAGGTTTTCATACAACAATTTGTTGCCATAACCCTTGCTCACATTTTCAGCTTCAATCACAATGTCTCCCAAACGGGGTCCAGGTGGAATATATAATTCAATTTGTTGCTCCTTCTCTTTTACGTCTTCACTCAACATGCGGTCGTATGCATTCAAACGTGCTTTCCCTTTTGCTTGACGGCCTTTAGCTCCTTGACGCACCCAATCCAATTCGCGTTTTAAGGCTTTGGCACGTTTGCTTTCTTGTTTTTCTTCTTGCTCAAGTCGTGCTGATTTTTGCTCCAACCAACTGCTGTAATTTCCTTTAAACGGAATGCCTTCACCCCTATCCAATTCCAATATCCAACCTGCAACATTATCCAAAAAATAACGATCGTGCGTTACGGCAATTACTGTTCCTGGGAAGTTTTTCAAAAACTGCTCAAGCCAATCAACACTCTCTGCATCCAAGTGATTGGTAGGCTCATCAAGCAGTAAAATATCGGGATTGCTTAACAACAAACGGCATAATGCCACGCGCCTACGTTCGCCTCCAGATAAAACACTCACTGGTTGGTCAGGCTCAGGGCAGCGCAATGCATCCATTGCTTTCTCCAGTTTAGTATCCAACTCCCAAGCATCGTTTTGCTCCAAAAGCTCCATCACCACAGCCTGACGATCCAATACCTTCATCATTTCATCAGCATCTAAATTCGGATCTGCTAACTTGTTATTAATATCTTCAAATTCAGCCAATAAATCAACTATTGGTTGTACACCTTCTTTCACACATTCAATTACTGTTTTGCTTTCATCGAGCTGAGGTTCTTGTTCCAAGAAACCAATTTTGTAATCTTTATCAAATACAACCTCACCTTGAAAATTTTTATCAACCCCGGCAATAATGCGTAACAAACTCGATTTACCCGAACCGTTTAAACCAAGCACGCCAATTTTAGCACCGTAAAAAAAAGACAAGTAAATATTTTTGAGAACTTGTTTTTGTGGCGGATGAATTTTGCTCACGCCAGCCATCGAGAATATAATTTTGTTATCGCTCATAATTTTTAAAGAGGTGCGAAGATAAGGGAAACAGTAATTGATTGATACAACTATTGGTTAATGGCAGATAAGCCAGCAGAAATGAAGCCGCGGGCGTTAAGCAATGCGCAGTTGTAGTTACTCAAAACAGTATATTCAGAACTGGCTTCCCAATTAACTAATCTACCGATTAACAAAATCTAACCAGCATAGTCGGTACTAAATCCCATTGGTGATGGGTTAATGCACATCACCGGAACTTTTTGCGACTTGTTAACGATTTGCTGGGCATAGGTTCCAATTAGGTATTCGCTAAAATCCTTATCCTCACTTTGGGTCATAATCATTAACAAATCAGCATCTGATTGTTCAGCAAACTTGAGGGTTTCTTCGGCAAAACTACCACTCATTTCTTCCAATATGTTCACCTTGTAAGAAACATTGTTCTCATCGAGCAAACGCTCAACCTGACGTAAACCTAAGTCCATTTTTTGATCTAAAAACTCGTCTCCGATTTTATAGGTTAAAATATGAATCGTTGATTGGTAAGCTTTCCCAATGTGAATAGCCCATTTAACTTTTTGGCGAGATTCCATTGTAAGATCAAGTGGAAACACAATGTTTTTATACGCCCTAAACGGCTCTGATTGAGATTTAACAACCACAACAGGCACATTGGCATGGCTAATGGTTCTAGATGCATTGCTTCCAATTACCTGCTCAAAACCCGCAGCTCCATTTGATCCCATAATTATACTGTCACAGCCCAACTCTGTTGCTGTTTCGGCAATGGTTTTATAAATACGTCCTGACTTGGTAACAACAGTTGATTGCACACCATACTTAGTGGTAATTTCATGAGCAAGGTTTTGCATAGCAGCTTGAATTGCTGCTGTCGTTCCTTGTGCGGCAGCATTGTCTTTGCCAAATGATAAGAAACTAGGCAATAATGACTCTTCTACCACATGCAACAAGGCTAAATTATTATTAAAATGTTTGGCTACTTGTGCTGCGTGATGCAACGCATGGTTGGCAATATCTGAAAAGTCGACAGGAACAAGGATGGTGTTTTTCTTTGAAGTTTCCATAATTGGTTTTGTAAATTGCTGCGCAAAGATACATTGCTCTTCTGTTTTTGAAGAAGTGATTTCGCCATACTTTAGCTAATTTTAATCATGCAACCAATACCTGAATCTGAATTGATTTTAAACACAGATGGCTCTGTTTACCACTTAAACTTATTGCCCGAAGATATAGCCGATACAATAATTTTTGTTGGCGACCAAGACCGTGTGCCTGAGGTTTCGAAACATTTCGACACCATTGAATTGCGCAAAGGGAAACGGGAGTTTATTACCCATACTGGGCGGATTGGCACAAAAAGACTGAGTGTTATTTCTACTGGTATCGGTACCGATAATATTGATATTGTATGGAATGAATTAAACCAGCTTGCCAATATCAACTTATCAACACGAACACCTCACTTAAAACAAAGAAAATTAAAAGCTATTCGAATTGGCACTTCGGGCAGCTTGCAACCCGATATTGAGGTGAACACGATTGTGGCTAGCAGCTATGGATTAGGGCTAGACGTATTGCTGCATTATTACCAATTGAATCAAGATACTGCAACCACCGAATTATTAAACAGCATACAACAACAAATCGAAATTCCATTTTTAAAACCTTATCTAGTAAAAGCACCTGGCAACTTACTGCAACTGTTTAACGAGTGCACATATGGCATTACCGCGACTTGTGCCGGATTTTATGCTCCACAAGGACGTGTGGTAAGCACTGCTCCAACCATTGATTCACTCATTGAACGTTTATCAAAAGTAACTGCTGCAGGTAATAGAATCACCAATTTTGAAATGGAAACTGCAGGTATTTACGGATTAGCGAATGTTTTTGGGCATGAAGCGGTTTCGATTAATGCAATAATGGCAAACAGAATCACACATACATTTACCCGTGATGCAAAAAAATTGATGGACCAAACCATTGCTTACGTATTGGGTAAACTTACCGAATAATAAATAACCTTAACCGATTAACTGATGTTTATCCATATCTGCATTGGTTGTTGATGACTACCTTTGGTTTATGATTAAATCCACATTCATTTACGCCATACTCATTTTTTTAGTTGCCAGTTGTGGTTCAAAACAACAACCCATTACACCCACAGTTGAGCCCATTGTAGAGGCAGTATACGCATCAGGAATTGTTAAAAGCAACAACCAATACCAAGTGTATGCAACCGTTAATGGAATTATTGATCAATGGTATGTTCAAGAAGGTGATTCTGTTTCGATTGGCACACCATTGGTGCGTTTGTCGAATGATGCATCTAAACTGAATGTAGAAAATGCACAATTGGCAGCCTCTTATAACGACTTTAAAGCCAATGAAAGCAAATTACGCGAATTAAAGTTAGCTGCAGATTTTGCAAAGCAAAAATACCTAAATGATTCGTTGCTTTATATTAGGCAAGAGAGTTTATGGAAGCAACAAGTGGGATCACAAGTAGATTATGAACAACGTTTGTTGGCTTTTCAAAATGCAAAAACAGCTTATGAAAGTGCTGTGCTTAAATATGCTGATTTGAAAAAACAACTTGCATTTGTTTCGCAACAATCAAAAACAAACTTGCAATTAAGTCAAAAACAAGCTGGAGATTTTACCATTAAAAGTGAGGTAAATGGCAGAATATATACACGCCTTCGTGAAAGAGGAGAATTGGCAAGCCCTCAAACACCATTGGCAATAGTTGGGGATGCAAAACTTTTTGTTCTCGAACTTCAGGTGGATGAATATGATATTGTTCGAATTCAAAAAGGACAACAAGTATGGGTTACACTTGATAGTTATAAAGGCAAAACGTTTGAAGCACGCATTGCGCAAATTCATCCATTTATGAACGAACGAACAAAATCATTTAAAGTTGAAGCACTTTTTATAAACCAACCACCAGTATTGTATCCTAATTTAACCGTAGAAGCAAATATTGTGATTGAGTCGAAAGCAAAAGCTTTAACAATACCCCGTAACTACATTACAGAAACAGGCTATGTATTAACAGCCAAAGGCGATAGTGTGCTTGTTAGCACAGGACTTAAAGATTATCAAAAAATTGAAATCTTATCGGGTATTACGGCAGATACTGAACTTTTAAAACCCTAACGATGAAAGTAAAACTGATTATTGAAATCGCAAGATCGCTTTTGCTTGCCAGGTGGAAACAAACATTGGTTGCAGCAGTAGGGGTTACGTTTGGTATTACCATGTTTATAACCTTGCTTAGTTTTATGACGGGCTTAAACGAAATGTTAGATGGACTTGTGCTCAACAGAACGCCTCATATTAAGCTGTACAATGAAATTAAACCAAGTGCACAACAACCGCTTGATTTAACAGAACAATTCAAATCTGCCTATACCATTATCGAATCGGTAAAACCAGGTGGAAGCAGGGTAGAATTGTATAATAGCAATGCCATTTTACAAGCACTCAAAAAAGACAAACGCGTATTGGGTGTGGCGCCTAAAATTACAGCTCAAGTATTTTACAATATTGGCTCCATTGATATAACTGGTGTGATTAATGGGGTGGATGTAGATGCGGAAACCAAATTATTTTTCTTTAAAGATTATGTAACGTCTGGTCAATATTTTGACTTAAAGAACGTACCTAACAGCATCATTCTTGGCAAAGGAGCAGCCGATAAAATGCTGGCTAAAATTGGGGATGTGGTTCAAGTTACGACTGCACAAGGCAATAGAGTACCCTTGAAAGTTGTTGGTTATTTCCAATCAGGATTGGCTGATTTAGACAAGGTACAGAGTTATTGCTCCATTGCAACAACACAAAAGTTATTAGGCAAACCCAATAGTTATATAACCGATTTACAAGTTAAACTACACGATATGACTTTGGCCCCAACAATGTCAATTGAGTATGCAAAACTATTTAATGTAGACACAGAAGATATCCAAACAGCCAATGCGCAATTTGAAACCGGAACCAAGGTACGAACACTCATATCATATGCTGTTGGTATCACTTTGTTAATTGTTGCAGGATTTGGGATTTACAACATTCTCAATATGATGATCTATGAAAAAATGGATACAATTGCCATTTTAAAGGCGACAGGATTTTCGGGTAATGATGTAAAAGGAGTATTTATCTCCATTGCATTGAGCATTGGAATTGCAGGAGGTTTAGCTGGCTTGTTTTTTGGGCTTGGGTTGTCGGCAACCATCGATCAAATACCTTTTAATACGGCAGCATTGCCAACCATTAAAACCTATCCAGTGAGTTACAATCCAAAATTCTACGTAATCGCTTCTGTTTTCTCAGTAGTTACAACCTACTTGGCAGGCTACTTTCCTGCACGTAAGGCAAGTAAAATTGACCCCGTTATTATTATCAGAGGAAAATAATCATGGCACAAACTGCACTTGAGTGTATCAATATTCAAAAGTACTTCCATGATCCAGTTACCATGCAAGTTCTTAAAAATGTTTCGTTCAGTATCAACCGAGGCGATTTTGTTTCAGTAATTGGTAAATCAGGCTGTGGTAAATCTACTTTACTGTATATTTTATCTACGATGGACACCGATTATGAGGGTGATTTATTAATAGATGGTATTAGCATGAAACAAAAGCGAGAGCATGAATTGGCTAGTGTTCGCAATCAAAAAATCGGCTTTGTTTTTCAGTTCCATTATTTGTTAAATGAATTTACCGTGTTACGTAATGTGATGCTGCCTGGTTTAAAATTGGGAAAATTATCTGCTGAAGAAGTAGAACACAAAGCCATGGAAAAACTTCGCATTTTGGGCATTGAAAATGAAGCACACAAAAAAGCAAATCAACTTTCAGGTGGGCAAAAACAACGAGTGGCAATTGCTCGTGCATTAATCAACGACCCATTAATTATTATGGGTGATGAGCCAACCGGAAACTTGGACAAAAAAAACAGTCAGGTTGTGTTTGATATTTTTAAAGAATTAGCCGAAGTGTATAAACAAACCTTGCTCATCGTGACACATGATAATGAATTTGCGCAGAGCACACACCGCATTATCGAAATGGAGGACGGGAGTATTATCCGTTAAGTAATGAGTTTTAGCGTTACATCCGTAAAAAGGTTCGACTCCTACGGAGTCGATTCTCACTCGTTGTATATTGTTGCAAAGGTTTGAGTCCGCTGGAGTCAAATAAACTAGGTAATTTCTCAGAATCAGATGAACATTTACAAAAATGAATTAATCATTAGCAATTCGTAATCCCAAGTAAGAAACTCCTCTTACTACCAACTTCCACCGCTGCCGCCACCTCCAAATCCGCCACCTCCAAAACCACCAAATCCACCGCTGCTGCCCCCAAAACCTCCTCCACCACCACTAAAGCCTCCGCTACCAAAAGTACCCCAAAAAATCGGACCACCCCAACCACTTGACCTGCGACCACCGCGTCCGCCTCTACCTCCCCTGCTGAACAAAAAGATGATAACAACAATAATGATGAGAATGGTTGTCCATGAAAATGATTTTCCCTTTTTACTTCTAGGCTTATCATTAACATACTCGCCAGATGCCAATTGCATGATAACTGTTGAAGCTTCATCTAAACCCGTATAAAAATCGCCTGCTTTAAAATTGGGATTCATGCGTTCCTCACGGATGCGTTTCGACATAGCATCTGTAATGGTAGCTTCCATACCATAACCTGTGTGAATACGGGCTTTTCGATCCGCAACAGCTACATAAATAAGCACACCATTATTTTTACCTTTTTCGCCTATGCCCCAAGCTGTGGCTAAACGTTGGCAGTAATCAAATAAATCATCTCCATCAAGACTGTTTTCAATAACAATGGCAATCTGTGTAGAAGTAGAATCGTAATAAGCTACCAACTTTTGCTCTAAAGAGGCTTTTTGTTCTGCGCTTAAAACACCAACATAATCATTTACCAAAGTGGTTGATTTTGGTGGAACTTCTTTTGCAAAAAGTACTGTAGGCAAAAACAAAAGAACATAACAAGCTAAATTAAGAATGCTCTTAGTTCCCAATCCGTAATCCCCGATACCTAATTTACTCATTTGTACCTCCTCCGTATGAAATCTCATTACTCAATTCGTTGGTATCGTTCTGTAGATAAGGGAAAAATTTCTTCAATTTTTCGCCCGCGTCTGTAATTGCTTTCACCAGTCCTTCTGCATACTTTCCTTCTTTAAAATGCGCTACCAATAGTTCCTTTTCTTGGTCCCAAAAATGTTGCGTAACTTTTTCATGAATCCCTTTATCTCCAACAATCGCAAGCTTATGTGAATCATATGCAACGTAAAACAGCACACCATTATGCAATTCGGTGGCATGCATACCTAATGTGCCAAACACTTCTAAGGCGCGTTCATAGGCATCTCCTGAACATTCAGGTTCAACATGCAATCGTATTTCACCAGAGGTATTTAACTCCGCAGCTTTTATGGCTTCAATGAGTTGTTGCTGTTCGTTTTCGGTAAAAAATGTTTTTGGCATTAATTGTTTGTGTTAAAAAGCCGCAGATTAGCACAGATGTTTTAAGGAGATAGCCGCTAATTACCCAGAGTTATTAATTATTTTAATTAGCGTAATCTGCGGCTATCATTACTCAGTGAATTCGTTATTCTAATATAATCTGTGTAGATCAGCGGCAGCTGCTTACTCCGCTTTTATATCTTCAAAGTTTACCTCAGGAGCTTTTTCTGCACCAGCAGTAGCTTCAAAGTATCCTTTTTTGTCGAAACCAAAAATACCTGCATACAATACTTGTGGAAACTTACGGATATAGGTGTTGTAGTCTTTAACCACCTCATTAAACTTTTGACGTTCAACAGTGATACGGTTTTCAGTTCCTTCTAATTGTGACTGTAAATCTCTGAAATTTTCAGTAGCTTTTAATTGAGGATATTGTTCAGCAACCACCATTAAACGTCCCAAAGCTTGCGATAACTCACCTTGCGAAGATTGGAATTTTTGAATTTGCTCTGGAGACAATTTACTCGCATCAACTTTTACTTGGGTAGCACTGGCTCTGGCTGCGATAACACTTTCGAGTGTTTTTTGCTCAAAATTGGCTACTCCTTTTACAGTGCTTACTAAATTAGGAATCAAATCTGAGCGTCTTTGGTAAACGTTTTCCACCTGGCTCCAAGCTGATGATGTTGCCTCTTGCTTGCTTACCATATTGTTGTAACTGCCACAGCCGTTAAACACCAACAATAACAAAACGCCTAAAACGGCTAATAAAATAATGGTTCCTCTTTTCATGTGTTAAATTGTTTTAAATTGAGTTAAAGCAAGGTACAAACTTTTATCCAAAATTGTTGTCAGTGACAAAATGCCTTATTGATTCTCTGGTGAATTTGTGAGTTACACCTACTCCTTGTATTATTGCGTTTATGATTTACAAAGCCGATTGTCGACATTTTAAGGGGCATATACCCTGCAAACCTCATAAACAAAATGGGTATCATTGTGATGATTGTTCGGCCTATGAGCAAATATCGAAACGTATTCTCATTATCAAACTCGGTGCAATTGGTGATGTAATTCGCACAACACCTCTGGTAGTTAAGTTTCGCGAAGAATTCCCAGGTTGTAAAATTACTTGGCTTACTTGGACTCCCGATATTTTACCTTCATCTCAAATTGATGAAATTTTAAAATGGGACCACAACAGTATTTTGTATGCCCAACACAGCGCTTGGGATATTGCAATTAACCTGGATAAAGAAAAGGAAGCGGGAGCATTGCTCAAAACGATTGATGCCAAAGAGAAGTTCGGCTTTGTATTAAAGGATAATGAAATTCAACCTATCAATGAATTGGCTGTTCATAAATTTATGACCGGCATGTTTGATGACGTGAGCCAAGCCAACACCAAAAGTTATTTACAAGAAATTTTTGAAATATGTGGCCATACACATCAAGGTGAACCATACTTAATGGATACACATGATGAAAAGGGCTACACATGGAATTTGCCCAAAGGCAAAAAAATTATTGGGATGAATACGGGATGTGGAGGGCGTTGGACCACCCGCTTGTGGAGCATAGACAAATGGGTGGAGTTGGTAGCATTGGTGAAACAACAACATCCGGATGCCGAAGTATTGTTATTGGGTGGTGAAGCAGAAGATGTGCGCAACAAAGAAATCCAACAGCGCAGTGGCGCAACCTACTTGGGTTATTTTAGTTTGTACGAATTTATCAATTTGGTAAATCAGTGTGAGTTGGTGATTACACAGGTTACAATGGGTATGCATATTACCTTGGCTTTGGGTAAAAAAATTGTGTTGATGAACAATATTTTTAACAAACATGAATTTGATTTATTTGGCAAAGGAGAAATTGTGGCTCCCAATAAAGCGTGTAAATGTTTTTACCGCGGCAGTTGTGTAGATGGTGTGAGTTGCATGGAAGAATTACCTGCAGCTAAAATTGCTGAGGCTGTGGGAAGGTGGATGTAGTGATTGGTTGATTGAGTGATTGGGTAATCAAGTAATTCGCTGATTATGGTTGATGATTCTTTTTTATCCCGCTGATAGCGCAGATTTACGCAAATCATCCGCGGTAATCAGCGAAATCTGCGGGAACATTTAATAGACAAGCTTGCCGATTTTACCTTTTGGACCCGCTAAAAATACGGATTTACCTTTTTTGGCCTTGCGAACTACGTGGAAGGGTTCGGAGGAAATTTTTGCATTAACCCAAAAATACCAATCCCGATTACATTTCGTTTTATTCATGTAAACACCTTGGGTTCCAACTGCTACATATTGTGTTTTAGATATCAACTCAATAGAGGATTTATAATCTTGGTTCCCATATTGAGTTCTAACAATAATGCTGTCTTTATATAAGTCTCCGTATCCTTTGATAGTAACGCATGACGTGGGATTACTTGCACATGTATCACATTTGTAATCTCCACCAACAATGAAGTAATTGTCTTTATTCAATTTAACAAATGAAAAGGCCCCCTGTCCATTATCGCCCTGTGGAAGTGGCAAGTTGAGAGATTCCCATTTTACTAAATGTCGAATAAATCTGGCTTTTGTCCCTCCTGTAACAATGCCATATTCATTTTTGCCCCAACACCTCAAACTTGTTCCACTTGCAGCAAAAACGGCTTCACCTTCCATGGCAATTGGTGTTTGCGAAGTATCTAATTCTTGCCACGTTTCGCCACCATCAGTGGTTTGCAGCAATACAAAATGATTGTGAATAGGGTCTCCTACTAGCATACCACGTTTCTCATCCCAAAAATCCATGGCATCTAAAAAATAGGCCGAATCATTTTTGCGAAACACTTCTTTCCATGTTTCACCACCATCACTTGTTTTTAATATAAGTGCTGGAGTGCCGCTGCTCATTACAATAGCTCGTTTGGAATCAAATGCTTCAATATCCCTGAAATCACTTTTTTCGTACCCTTTGAGTTGTTTATACACAAATGTTTGGCCTCCATCAACGCTTCTCGCTATGGTTCCACGGCTACCACTTACCCAAATGGTTTGATCATTTACAACACTCAATCCTCTAAAACTTGTTTTGTGCAAAACCACACCTTCACCTAATTGAAACGCGTTGCTATCAAGCACTTCAATTTTGTATTGTGCCCTAATTGTGAATGTAAAAGCAAAAACGAATAAGGTAAAAAAGCAGATTTGTTGCCAAAAATTATCTTTGCCCATATGTTCAAATATATTGCTTTTGCCATTATCCTTTTAACATCTTGCACTGTTAACCAACAGCTAGGATACTTTGAAATGAAACCGTTTGTGCCCGTTGGGGTTAATAGGGTGAACCAGCCTTTGTATGTTCAATTCAGCGAGCGGGTAAGCGACCAATTTAATTGGAAACAAAGTGGTTTTACTTTTAATGTAACGCAGTTGCACAAAAGTTATTTGTATGGAACAAGAATGGTATATGGTGATGTTTTTAGTGAAGTGCGTTTGTATCAACCAAATGATTATGGATTTATTTTATCTTACCAATTGCTAGAGCCTAAATGGACATTTGAAGAATCCCTTTATACCGATAGTATCTCCATCTTAGAACCTGTATGCACAATTGCTTACAGCAGCAGTTTGTATCGCAACGAGTTGTTGATGAACCAAACAAATGGTAGTGTGAGCGTTACCCAAAGCAGCCTTGGATCTTTTGCCAAACCTGATACCATCTTTAAGGAGGCCACCAAACAATGCTTGTCTAAAATAGCTGAATCGCACCTAAACCGTTTAAGGTGATTATTGAATAATAATGGCTGTTTGGTAATAGTTATTTACCCCACCCAATACTTCGTACTTGATATAATACGATTTGACAAATACATCAAAAGCAAAAAACTCATGGTTTGGCACATTAAATTCATCAAACATAATGATGTCACCTGGTTTTAAGTATGGAGCTAAACTGGTTAAAACAAACAATGTAGAAGAGAATAAATCGGCATCCATATGCACCACCATTCGTTTAGAGTGGTCAAAACTCTTTAAAAATCCAGGCAATGTTTGCTGAAACAATCCTTTGATAAATGTGCAACGTGAATCATCGGTTTTAGGAATACCACTTTCCATGTCACCCGCCTTAAACGCACCCCAATTTTCGGGTAACCCCTCAAAGGTGTCAAAACCATAAAACCTGGCGTTGGGGTTGGTTACTTTTTGTGCCCACCATAAAAATGAACCACCATTAAATACGCCAAACTCCAAGTAATTTACATCTGCTATTTTCTGTGAATCGATAATGTATTGATGCAATTGCTCCCGATCATTGTACTTAAAAGCATAAGTATAAAACGTAGAAAAACCTTTGTGTTTATTCGTTGCAATCCATTTTGAAAGCTTGGCAATATTGGAAACAAACAAAAACAGATTGGCTAGTGGTAAAAACAAACGGTGCAATTGGAGCACAAAAAACAATCCTTTTATCTTTGCCGGAATCTTACTGTAACGTGGAATCAATAACATAATGCTTTAAGTAAACAGGCAATTATAACCAATAATCTTTACTTTGTGTTGTTGTTCCGCAAATTGAATCCTCTTAATTATGTCAACTATCACCTTACATAACAAATCATTTGTACCCTATATCAAAGAAGAAACCATTTTAAAACGGGTTAAAGAACTTGCTAAACAGATTGAGAGCGATTACAAACAAGAGTCTCCGATATGTTTGGGTGTGCTTACTGGTGGTTATGTTTTTATAGCTGATTTAACGCGCAAAATCAATACGCCTGTCCAAGTAGTATTTGTTAAGATGAGCAGTTATAGCGGCACTCAAAGTGTAGGAAGCATTGATTGGCAATTGTCGGTTCCTGATTTGGTAACTAACAAGCATGTGCTTGTTATTGAAGATATTATTGATACTGGACTTAGCATGCAGCATTTGCTTTTGGCACTTGAAGTAAAAAAACCAAAGTCGGTGAAAATAGCCACCTTGTTATATAAACCAGATGCACTCCAATATCCGATTAAACCAGACTATGTAGGGTTTTCGATTCCAAAAGCCTTTGTGGTAGGTTATGGCTTGGATTATGATGGATTGGGACGCCACCTTCCTGAACTTTACGTTTTGCAAAAAGAAGTTGAAGCTGGCAAAGCATGATAACTCTCTCCTATTTTGCTTGCTTTTTTTGCTTTACTTCGCAATCCGTAAATTCAACATTACCATGTTAAACATTGTACTCTTCGGACCTCCAGGGGCAGGCAAAGGCACCCAATCAGCAAAGCTTATTGAGCAATACGGTTTGATCCATTTATCAACCGGAGACATTTTTAGAGCGAATATTAAAGGTGGAACAGAACTTGGCACCTTGGCAAAACAATATATTGATAACGGACAATTGGTGCCAGACGAAGTAACGATTGGCATGTTATCGAACGAGGTAAAAAAGAATGTTGATGCCAAAGGATTCATTTTTGATGGTTTCCCGAGAACACAAGCTCAGGCAAAAGCACTTGACAATTTATTAGAATCAATGCAAACTGAGATAACTTTAATGCTTGCATTAGAGGTAGCGGAAGATGAATTGCGCAAAAGACTCTTATTGCGCGGAAAAGATAGCGGGCGAGCGGATGACCAAGACCCTGCGGTGATTCAAAAACGCATTGATGTATATAATGCCGAAACTATGCCTGTTAAAGATTATTATACAACACAAAGGAAGTATAGAGGTATTGATGGGATTGGAGAAATCGAAACCATATTTAAAGCACTTTGCGAAGCAATAGATGGAAGCGGAATAGGCAATTAGGAAATGAGATTATTTGATGATTAAAGTACCATCAAAAATCAAGTTTTAAAACATTAACGCATCATCAAATTATCAACTCATCACATTAAAAGATGGCCGAATCAAACTTTGTAGACTACGTAAAAATTTGCTGCCGCTCTGGTAAAGGAGGCAAAGGGGCAATGCATTTTTTGCGTGATAAGCGCACGGCTATGGGTGGTCCAGATGGTGGGGATGGAGGCCGAGGTGGAAATATTATTGTAAGAGGCAGCACCCAACAATGGACGTTATTGCACCTAAAATACCGCAAGCACATAATTGCCGAAGCTGGCGAAAATGGCCGTGGTGCAAACCAACACGGAGCAGATGGGAAAGACGAATATTTAGAAGTGCCGCTAGGAACCGTGGCAAAAGATGCAGAAACAGGAGCAGTTTTATTTGAAATTACGGAAGATGGGCAAGAAGAAGTATTGCTTTATGGAGGAAGAGGAGGTTTGGGAAATGCCAATTTTAAATCAGCAACCAACCAATCGCCAAGGCACTCGCAACCCGGTGAACCCGGAAAAGAAGAATGGAAAATTCTGGAACTGAAAGTACTTGCAGATGTAGGATTGGTAGGATTTCCAAATGCTGGCAAATCGACCTTGCTCAGTGTAATGAGTGCTGCCAAACCCGAAATTGCTGATTATCCATTTACCACACTTGTTCCTAATTTGGGCATTGTAGCTTACCGCGATTACAAAAGTTTTGTGATGGCTGATATTCCGGGAATTATTGAAGGAGCGCATGAGGGAAAAGGTTTAGGAACACGCTTTTTGCGGCATATTGAACGCAATGCCACACTTTTGTTCTTAATTCCGGCTGATAGCAATGATATTAAAGCAGACTACAATGTATTGTTAAAAGAACTCAAGCTCTACAACAAAGAGCTTTTAGACAAAAAAAGGCTATTGGTGATTAGCAAGAGTGATTTACTCGATGATGAATTGATGCGTGAAATGAAAAAAGAATTGCCCCGAGTTCCACATTTGTTTATTAGCTCAGCAACTGGATTCAATATCCAAAAATTAAAAGACAAGCTTTGGGAATTGGTGAACCAAGCTGCGGATGAATAAGGTAAACCGCGGGTAACCAATAGATAAAATTGGTAGTTGTTAAAGTGTTTCAAACATGTATTTTTGCCCATACCTATCAATGCATTGAGTATGCATTTGATTAATGAAAAAACTGAACTATGGCTGATTTTGAATTAGTAATGCCCAAAATGGGTGAAAGTATTGCCGAGGCTACCATTATTCGCTGGACCAAAAACGAAGGAGATGCGATTGCTGCCGATGAAACAGTACTTGAAATAGCAACTGACAAAGTTGATTCCGAAGTGCCTTCTCCAAAAGCAGGTATTTTAAAGAAGATATTGTTTAAAGAAGGCGATGTTGTAGCCGTAGGTTCAGCAATAGCCATTATTGCCATGGAAGGTAGCGCAGCAGCGCCTAGTGCTCCTGCACCTAAAACGGAGCCAACTCCTGAAGTAAAAGCTGCAGTTGTAGAAGTTGAAAAAACCATAGCAGTTGCTACGACAACGGCTAGCAATTCTAACAATAGCGGAGGGCGGTTTTATTCTCCATTGGTGCTCAATATTGCCAAGGAAGAAAAAATTGGGATGGCTGAACTTGAAAGCATTGTTGGTACGGGCAATGAAGGCCGGGTTACCAAAAAGGATATTTTAGCCTACGTTCAAAACAGAGGAACTGCACCTGTGGTTACACCACAACCAGTAGCTGCTGCACCAATTGTAACAATAGCACCAGAAAGTAAACCAACTCCGGCTGCGCCAGCAACTATACATCAGGCTCCAAAGGTTACCCTAATGCCGGGTGACGAATTGATAGAAATGGATCGCATGCGCAAACTAATTGCCGATCACATGGTAATGAGCAAGCATGTATCGCCACATGTTACTTCATTTGTAGAGGCTGATGTAACCAATATGGTTTTGTGGCGCGATAAAGCAAAAAAGATTTACGAAAAAAGAGAAGGTGAAAAAATTACGTTCACGCCTATGTTTGTTGAGTGTGTTGTAAAAGCCATCAAAGATTACCCGATGATTAATGTTTCGGTAGATGGACAACAGATTGTGAAACGTAAAAACATCAATATCGGAATGGCGGCAGCGTTACCTAGTGGAAACTTAATTGTGCCCGTTATTAAAAGTGCCGATAACATGAATTTGATTGGCTTAACTAAAAATGTAAATGACCTAGCCAATCGTGCGCGAGCGAACAAACTTGCTCCTGATGAAATACAAGGTGGAACATTCACCTTAACTAATGTAGGTGGCTTCGGTAACGTGATGGGTACACCAATCATCAATCAACCGCAAGTAGCCATTATGGCTACTGGCACTATTAAGAAAAAACCAGCAGTGCTCGAAACTGAACATGGCGATGTAATAGCCATAAGGCATATTATGTTTTTATCATTGAGTTATGATCACCGTGTGGTAGACGGATCATTGGGCGGTTCATTCTTACGTAGGGTTGCGGATTACATGGAACAATGGGATTTGAATAGGGAAATTTAATCACCTGCTTTCTTCCTTTGAATTATTTTTATTAGCTGCATCATAACTGCTAAAAGATAGCGCTTATCGTTTCTTAACCTGTTACGCGAGTTTTTTGTACATTTGGATAAGCAAACTCATTTAACCAATCCACTTCGTATGAAAATCCGACTGCTCCTTCTTGTATTTTGGTTGTTTCAATTTCCCGTATTTGCCCAACAAGATTATTTTCCACCAATAACTGGGGGTGATTGGCAAACCATTTCACCCGACTCGTTAGGTTGGTGCAGCGACCGCATTGACTCATTGTACACCTTTTTAGAAACATCCAATACAAAAGGATTCATTGTATTAAAAGATGGAAAAATTGTGCTTGAAAAATACTTCGGTACATTTACCAAAGACAGTACGTGGTATTGGGCGTCTTCGTCAAAGGCATTAACAGCCTTGTTGGTTGGCATTGCGCAGGAAGAAGGTTTTTTAAAAGTATCAGACTCAACTTCGAAGTATTTAGGTACAGGCTGGACAAGTTGCACACCTGAACAAGAGGGAAAAATCACGATTTGGAACCAACTTACCATGACCAATGGGTTGGATGATGTAGCACCTGAAGATAATCACTGCACAATCGACACTTGTTTGCTTTACAAAGCACCGGCTGGAACACGTTGGGCTTATCACAATGCGCCATATACCCTTTTAGAAAATGTTGTAAGCGAAGCAACAGGGAGAAGCTATAATGCCTTTACACGATCTAGAGTTGGCTCAAAAATAGGATTGAATGGCATTTGGTATCCTTCTGGATTTAACAACATCTTTGTAAGCAATGTAAGAGAATATGCTCGATTCGGATTATTAGCGGCCAATAATTTCATTTGGCAAACAGATACTATTTTAAAAGATTCTGCTTATAAAAAACAAATGGTATCCACTTCGCAAGAATTAAATAAGTCGTACGGTTATTTGTGGTGGCTTAATGGTAAATCTTCTTACATGATACCTGGCGGATCACAGTTTGTAATTCCTGGAATGCTCGCACCCGATGCCCCAGCAGATATGTTTGCTGGTATTGGTAAAAACGGCCAAATAGTAAGCATATCAAAATCAGAAGGAATTGTATTGGTAAGGATGGGTAACACACCAGGAACCACTGTTGATGTGCCTACACAATACACCAACGATTTATGGCGCGAATTTCAAAAAGTGAATTGTGCTACTGGGTTAAAGGAAGTTGGAATGGCGACTTTAAATGCAAGTGTGTATCCTAATCCGGCTTCAACCAAAGCAATTATTACACTCCAATCTGGTAAAATACCCGAATCAATTGATGTATACGATACTTATGGGCGCTTGTTATTACATGAAACAAATACGAACCAAGTGCATATTCATGAACTTGAAAATGGCCTATACACAGTTGTAATTACCCACCAACGCGCTACACAATCACTTAAATTAGTAAAGCAATAAATGAAAAAGCTAACCTCTACCCTTTTCTTAGCTACCCTGGTTTTATTGGTAACCCACTGTAATACAACAGAGCTAAAACCTTCACGGTCAAGAGAACTTAATTATGTAGAACCTGAAAAGCCCCTAAGCACAATTGCCATTCCGATTACCGTAAATGCGGCAGATTTAAATACTGCTTTAAACCAACAATTGGGTGTTGAGTTATACAACGATGTTTCTTTCGAGGACAACAATATGGATAATTTAAAAGCGCGAGTTACTCGAAGAGGGAATTTGCAAGTATCGGTTGTTGGAGAAGCCATTCAAATAATTGCGCCACTCAAATTGGATGCTACCTACAAAGTGCAACGAACTGTATTGGGCAAAACAATTCAAAAAGAACAACCCATAAGCTTAAACATAACCGCCACTATTCAGTCTATTCCAACTGTTGGAACCGATTGGCGCTTTACCACCAAAAGCACTGCGCGCATAGTTTGGGATGATTTGCCTGTGATACAAGTGGCTGGTTTTAAACTTGATTTACCACAAATATTCGCTTCAGCCATTCAAAACCAAACAAACCAATTAGCTGCCATGGCAGATGCAGAAATACCCAAAAATGTGCAACTGCGTGAACAAATTCTCAAACTGTATCCACAACTAACGACACCCATTTTAATTGATGCTACAACCAACAGTTGGTTTATAACAAGGCCTAAGGCATTTTATGTTACCCCCTTTAAGCAAACTGCTAACACCATCAGTTTTACAGTAGGTATTGGCGCCATCATGGAAATTGCCTTTGGGTTTAAACCCGAAGCCGAGAAGACACCTGTATTTTTTTTACCCCCGATGCGTCAGGTTTCAACATTAACGCCTAAACTGGAACTCATGCTAAACCCTGAAGTTCCATTTTCATTTATAGAGCAACAATTTCAAGAACTGCGCAAGGATCCTAAATTTTCTAGGTTTGCTTCTGATGATTACCAATTCGACATCTTGGATGCAATTATTTTCCCTGTTGAAAATGGCATATCCATTGGTGTTAAAATTGACGGATGGGCTAAGTATGGCAAAAAAGTGAAAAAGATTAAAGGGCTTGTGTATGTTGAAGGCAGACCTAACTACAATGAGGAAACTCAGAAATTAACCATTACCAATATTGATTACAGTGTTAAAACAAAAGATGTTTTGGTTAAGTCGGCTAGTTGGTTGCTCAAAGTAACAGCACTTAGAAGTAGAATGGAAGAAGCACTTCAATTTTCGATTGCCAAAGAATTAGCGGTAGCTCAAAAAGAAGCTAACAAAGCCATTAACCGAAAACTCGGAAACAATATTACGCTAATGGGATCTGTAACACGCATAGTACCTCAACCTGCAGTTACCACCCTTTCAAGTTTGCGGATGCCGGTTTATGTAGAAGGCAGCATTTCTGTGGCAGTCAATCCGCTTGCTAAACCTTAGGAAAAATACTTTCGAGTTTACTTGCGAATCCACTCACGTACACTGCCAAAATGATCAGGGGCGTTGCTGTTCGTATCAAATGTGCGTGTTCCATCCATACACCATACACCTTTACGCAAGGATGGGTTTATTTGGTAATCGGAGTTGTGTTTACTACAACTTTTTATAAAAACAATATGAATATCTGCAATTATACCAGCAACAATCAAATTATAGCAAGTAAGCATTAAGTTACTTAACTTTTCTTTTTGTTACCTTTTGGTTCTGCAAAAGGTAATGCCAAAAGCAGACCACCAATTCCAAATCAACCCTCATTTTATGCTATTCCCAACGCCACTCAGGCCAATTCGGATTGATTTCGCTCAATTGGTGGACCCCAACCGCACTTTGTCTGTCGAAAAACATAATCCGAACCACAGCCATTGCCTTAGATGGTTTTGTGTAACAAACAAAGCGTTTATTTTAGCTGTTGCCTGTGGTAAGCAACCCACTAACGCAGTGGCTTGGGTTGCGGGGAAAATAAATGATGTAGTTTGTAACAAAAGCATCTGTAGCTTGAAGGTTGCGCTTACTTTTTCTTTCACAGAGAAAAAGTAAGGCGGGTTTGGGGCGGCCAGCCCCAAGAATAGATGAGGTAAGGTAAGAATCCCTTTTACTGTTAAGTTAACGGATATACATAAAAAACAACGAACAGTATCAAACAGCTACATGAAATATTCTTTTCATCTGTTAGGTACATTTTAGCCAATAAATTTGGTATTGTTGTATCCAATTATTCAATTTGGAGTTGTATCACAATGAAAAATATTATAGGCATTATACCCGCCCGTTATGGGTCCACCCGCTTTCCGGGTAAACCTTTAATTGATATTGGTGGAAAAACAATGATACAGCGTGTATATGAACAGTGTTGTGCGTCTCAATCGCTAAAAACGGTTATTGTTGCTACCGATGACGAGCGTATTGCCGCACATGTACGCAGTTTTAGCGGTAACGTTGTGCTAACGGCATCGCACCATCAAAGTGGAACTGATCGTTGTGCTGAGGTTGCAAAAGCATATACTGGGGCTTGTGATGCAGTAATCAATATTCAGGGAGATGAACCGTTTATTGAACCAAAACAAATTGACGCATTGTGTGCAGCCTTTTCAATTCCAGATACCAAATTGGTGACCATGAAAAAAAAGTTGGCAACCGAAAATGAGATTCAGAATCCCAATACCGTTAAAGTGGTAAGTGATACCAAGGGAAATGCATTGTATTTTTCACGATCGGCAATTCCATACCGCAGAAACCAGGAAACGCAGATTGTATATTTTAAACATATCGGCATTTATGGTTATACCAAAGAGGCACTGCTTGCCATTACGCAACTTCCGGTTAGCCCACTTGAAGCTACAGAGAACCTAGAACAATTGAGGTGGTTGGAAAACGGTTACCGAATTGCTTTGGTTGAAACCGATATTGAAAATATAGCCATTGATACCCCTGATGATTTGGCGCGTGTTGAAAAGTATTTGAAAACTGCCTGAAACTGTTGCGGTAAGTACGCTGCAATTGATTACTTTTGTATCCCATATAGTAAGCAACTATATTGGGCCAACGAGTTTTGTTTTTCAGCTCTAAAACCCTTCTACAACAGCTAATAAACTCGTTTTCGCATGAATAATTGTAAGTATATTTTCGTAACAGGTGGCGTAACATCGTCATTAGGTAAAGGTATTATCTCAGCTTCATTAGCTAAATTATTGCAAGCTAGAGGCTACTCCGTTACCATTCAAAAGTTTGACCCCTATATCAATATTGATCCAGGCACACTTAATCCTTATGAACATGGTGAATGTTATGTAACTGAGGATGGCGCGGAAACAGATCTGGACCTTGGCCATTACGAACGCTTTTTAAATGTACCTACTTCGCAAGCCAATAATGTAACCACCGGACGTATTTACCAATATGTAATGGATAAAGAACGCGAAGGAGCGTTTTTAGGAAAAACCGTACAAGTTATTCCGCATATTACTGATGAAATTAAACGCAGGATCAAGTTGCTTGGCGAAACGGGTAAATATGAAATTGTGATTACCGAACTTGGCGGAACAGTAGGTGATATTGAAGCGCTTCCTTATATTGAAGCTGTTCGTCAGTTAAAATGGGAGCTCAAACCAGAAGACTTAATGGTTGTACACTTAACATTGTTGCCTTATTTAAGCACCTCACAAGAACTCAAAACCAAACCTACCCAACACTCGGTTAAAATGTTGCTTGAAAGTGGTGTACAACCCGATGTATTGGTTTGCCGTGCCGAACACCCAATTAGCAAAGAAGCAAAACGTAAAATAGCCTTGTTTTGCAACGTTACTCAAAATGCAGTAATTGAAGCATTAGACATGCCAACAATTTATGACGTTCCAATGGCCATGTTGAAGGAGAAATTGGATAAAACCGTTTTAAGCAGGCTAAAGTTATCGGCTAAAAACGATCCAGATATGGAAAGTTGGCTTGGTTTTTTAACCCGTCATAAAAACCCCAAACATGAGGTTAAAATTGGGTTAGTTGGTAAATATGTTGAGCTACCTGATGCTTACAAATCGATTGCTGAAGCATTTGTGCATGCAGGAGCTAAAAACGAATGCAAAGTAAAACTTGAGTACATTCATTCCGAACTAATAACGGATGAAAATGCAAAATACAAACTCGGGCATTTAGATGGAATTTTAGTTGCGCCAGGATTTGGCGACCGTGGCATTGAAGGAAAAATTTCGGCAATTAAATACGCTCGTGAAGAACGTATCCCATTTTTTGGTATTTGCTTGGGTATGCAGGTAGCAGTAATTGAATATGGACGAAATGTGTTGGGCTTTAAAGATGCGCATTCTACTGAGATGAATCCTAAGACCAAACATCCGGTGATTGATATGATGCCAGAACAGAAGAAGATTACCGCCAAAGGAGGAACCATGCGGCTTGGAGCGTACGCATGTGAGTTGGTAAAAGAAAGTAAAGCTTACAAAGCTTACGAAAAATCGAAGATAAGCGAACGTCACCGCCACCGTTTCGAGTTTAATGGTAAATACCAAAAAGACTACGAATCAAAAGGGATGCAAATAACTGGAATAAACCCAGATACCAAATTAGCTGAGATTGTAGAAATTAAAGACCATCCGTTTTTTGTTGGGGTTCAATTTCATCCAGAGTATAAAAGCACAGTGTTAAATCCACATCCTTTGTTTGTGCGATTTATTAAAGAGGCTATTGCATACAGCAACTCATAGAAGCGCGCTCATCATTAGCTTATCGTATATAGGTTTTCGATACCGAAAAATCGGTTATCCTATTTGCTTCCTATTTGATTAACCTTACCTTCGCACCGCATTTTATCAGCATACTGAACAATGGAAATGGACAAAAACTCAATAATAGGACTGGTTCTGATTTTTTTAATCTTAATCGGGTTTGCCTGGTACAACCAGCCAAGCGAAGCCGAAATACAAGCAATGAAACAAAGGCAAGATTCAATTGCTTTGGTTCAAAAAACCGCTGATAGTTTGTATTTGGTACAACATCAAGCCGATAGCATTAAAGCCACCACCTACGACTCGGCTACAGCTAAAACACAGTTTGGCAGTTTTGCCTCATTTACGAATGGTACCGAGCAGTTTACCAGCATCGAAAACAGTGAACTGAAACTTGTTTTAACTAACAAAGGCGGGCGTTTGTACAGCATCGAACTCAAAAACCAAAAAAGGTACGACCAAAGTGCATTGGTTTTGTTCACTGGAGATCAAAACAGGTTTAACTATTCTTTTCAAACGGTTGATGGCAAAACCATTGAAACCGAACAATTGTACTTTACACCCATTGTAGCTGCAGATGGCCAAAGTGTAGCCATGCAAGTAAAACTTTCAGAGTCGCAATGGATTGAACAACGTTTTGCTTTAAACCCAAGCAATGCACAACTTATCGATTATAAATTGAGCTTAAACGGAATGCAGCAACAAATTGCTCCTACCAATACCCAATTGGTGTTGAATTGGAAGCAACATATCCTGCACCAAGAAAAGAACTTTGACAACGAGTATCGAACCAGTACCGCATACTATAAATACACAGATGAAGAGCCCGATTACTTAGCAGAAACCAAAGATGAGTCGGCTGATTTTACGAAACCCGTTAAATGGATTTCATTTAAACAACAATACTTTAACGTATCACTTGTGGCTGCCAACCCATTTACTACGGGCAAGGTGAGCACCCTAAGTGACGAAACCAAACAAACCGTAAAGCAGTTAACCGCACAAGTAAGTTTACCATACACTCATTCACCATTGGCTCAGTACGATTTTCAGTTTTATGTTGGTCCAAACCACTATAAATCATTGGCAAAATTAGATGTGGAATTGGAACGAATTATTCCGATGGGTTGGGGTATTTTTAGGTGGGTAAATAAATATTTTGTAATCAATGTTTTTTACTTCTTGAGTCAATACATCAGCAATTTTGGTATCATTATTTTATTGCTGACACTCATTATTAAAACGTTGGTGTTGCCAATGGTATACAAGTCGTATTTATCGGCAGCAAAAATGCGGGTACTTAAACCTGAGCTTGACGAAATCAAAGAAAAGTTTGGTGACGATATGACCAAAATGCAACAAGAAAACATGAAACTGTACCAAAAAGTTGGTGTAAATCCGCTAGGGGGTTGTGTTCCAATGTTGTTGCAGCTTCCTATTTTATTTGCCATGTTCCAGTTTTTCCCATCGGCATTTGAGTTAAGGCAACAACCGTTTTTGTGGGCCGATGATTTATCAACCTATGACAGCATTTACAACTTGCCATTTTCGTTACCCGGATATGGAAGCCATATCAGTTTGTTCACCATTTTAATGACCATTTCATCCCTTGCATACACACACTACAACAACCAGCTTACTGCGGCTACAGGGCAAATGAAATGGTTGAGTTATTTAATGCCAGTGATTTTTATGTTTGTATTAAACAGTTTCCCGGCAGGATTAAACTATTACTATTTTGTTTCCAATATCATTACCATTTCGCAACAGCTCATCATTAGGCGTTTTGTTGATGACAATGCTATCCATGCACAACTACAGGAGAACAAGAAAAAGCCAGTTAAAAAATCGAAGTTCCAAGAAAAGCTTGAAGAACTAGCGAAAGCACGCGAGCAACAAACCGGGAAAAAGAAGTAAGAAACCAAAATTTAAATAAATGCCTCGAAGTGATTCGGGGCATTTTTTATTGCGGCTTCTCCTCCCACCACTTCTCATCAAATGTGGGATTTGTATTAAGCAATATTTGCAACAATGGTTCAATTTGATGGTGTGAAACTAATTGTTGTGCATGTTGTTGTGGTAAAAAACCATTGGTTACCATGTGCTGAATACTTGCAAGTAACGGATTGTAATAACCATTGGTGTTTAATAGACCACAAGGCTTATGGTGTAGCCCTAATTGGCTCCAAGTAAATGCTTCAAATAACTCTTCAAACGTACCAATACCACCGGGGAGTGCAATACACGCATGGCTAAGTTCGAACATAAGTGCCTTGCGCTGGTGCATGTTTTGTACAATCTCCAACTTTGTTAGGTGTTGATGTGCCACTTCCTTTTTATAAAGCGACTCTGGGATAACCCCAATTACTTCACCCCCCAACTGCAATACCTAATTCGCTAGTACGCCCATTAGACCAACCTTACCTCCTCCATACACAAGTCCAAGGTTGTTTGCCACAAGTGCCTGTGCTGTTTGTTTGGCAGCTTGCGCAAAATCTGGATGATTGCCTAAAGACGAACCACAATAAACCACTACATTTTTCATTTGCAAAACTTTAGCAAAATAAAAAACTATTTACGTTTAAAACCTGTAGACTTGGGCCGTTTGGATTGATTTTGACGATTGTCTTCACCTCGTTTATGCCTTTGTCCTTGAGCATTTTGTTTAGGTTTAGGAGCTGGATTAAAATCGACCAATGGAAACGGATGGTTTGAAACAACAGGGATTTTAATACCAATTGTTTTTTCAATGTCTTTTAAGTAAGGTTTCTCTTCAGCATCGCAAAACGAATAGGCGATGCCCGAGGCGCCTGCTCTACCAGTACGACCAATACGGTGTACGTAGGTTTCGGGAACATTGGGTAACTCGTAATTGATTACATGCGATAAGTCGTCAATATCAATACCACGGGCTGCAATATCGGTTGCAATCAATGTGCGCAATTTGCCCGCTTTAAAATCTGCCAATGCATGTTGCCTTGCATTTTGTGATTTATCGCCATGAATGGCTGCGGCTTTAAACCCTTGTTTGTTCAAATCTCTTGCAACTCGGTCAGCCCCATGTTTTGTGCGAGCAAATACCAATACCCGCTGCATTTGGTTGCTTTTGAGTAAATGCGTGAGCAGGTTTTTCTTGTTTGGTTTATCTACAAAATAAATTGCTTGTTGAATTGTTTCGGCAGTAGATGAAACTGGGGTTACCTCAACACGCACAGGATTGGTTAAAATACTATTTGCCAATTGTGTGATGGCAGGTGGCATGGTGGCTGAGAAAAACAAAGTTTGGCGTTGCCTTGGCAATTTTGCAATCACCTTTTTTACATCATGCACAAATCCCATATCCAACATTCTATCTGCTTCATCTAAAACAAATACTTTGATAGTTGATAAATCAACAAAACCTTGTTGCATTAAATCGAGTAGACGGCCGGGAGTGGCAACCAAAATATCGATGCCATATTTTAGAGCGTTTGTTTGTGCATGTTGCGAAACACCTCCAAAAATTACGGTATGCTTTAATCCAGTATGGCGGCCATAAGCAGCAAAACTTTCGCCAATTTGAATGGCCAACTCGCGGGTTGGGGTTAAGATCAGGGTGCTAATTAATTTGCGTTTGCGATCTGTTTCGCGTGCCAAGTATAATCGTTGGATAATGGGAATGGCAAAAGCAGCTGTTTTACCTGTTCCTGTTTGGGCGCAGCCCAATAAATCATTGCCTTGTATTACGGGAGGAATTGCTTGCTGTTGGATTGGGGTTGGCGTTGTGTAGCCTTCTTCGTCCAATGCTTTCAGAATTGGATCGATGAGTTGTAAATCAGTAAAATTCATTTATTATTATAAGCATCAAAGGTAGTTGAATATATGGTAATTGGTGCTATAACCCTAAAGTGAGTTGCACATTGCCAACTACTGCCTTATCTTTTCGTATTTGCTAGCGTTCACCACATTCATCTCACTTAAGATGCTAATGACTTTTGGTTTTTCTGTTGCGGGAGCATTTTTGTAAATGCTAATGAGTTCATCACTCTTCGCTTCAAAAAACACAATTAATATCACAGTATTTGGAGCAATTTTAAACAGCTTTTGCATCAACTCTAAGCTGGCATAAATTTGTTTACGGGCCGCTTCAGGTTCCTTATACATTAAGTCGAGGCCTTGGCGGTGGTATTTGTAGTAAGCATCTCTAAAGGGCTTAAAGCGATCATTCAAAACATTATCAACCAAATTAAAACGCGAACGCAAATTTCGCTCAAAAGGTTGCCAGCCGGCTATGCCTGTAGGTTGGGCATTGTTTGCTACCTGCAATGCCTTGTTGTAATAGGGAGTGCCACCCAGTGAACCAAACGTATCAAAATCGAGCCCAATTACATAGTATGCATAAAACGCTAATAAAGACGTAAGGTTATTGGTAAATGAGTTTTCATTAAAGTTCATTGGTTGAAACTCTTGAAAGTTGAACTCAATGTTTTCATCCAGGAAATTAAAAACGGGCGTATTGTAACCAGAACCGTACACTGGCCTGCGACTTACAATTTGCATTGTGCCCTTGAAGAAATTGGTAGAAACATCGTATTGGCTCAATACGATTTGAATATTCATATCGATTCGTTCGTTGGGCTGAACTTTTTCATTGGTCCATTTTGCATTGGTCACAAACTCGGCAATAACTTGCTCGAGCGTTCTGAAAATGCGCTTGTCGGTTAATTGAATTTGGTTATCGAGGATTTGTGCTGTGCACAAAATCTCTTGCGCATTTACACTGAATGCAAACCCAAAAGAGGCTAAACATAAAAACCATTTACCCATTCATTAAAGAAGTTAGTTGGTTAACGATATCGGCTGCTACTTCGTATTTTGATTTGAGAGGATAAGCCGTTTTTTGTCCGTTGCGGTGTAAAATGGTTATTTGGTTAGTTGGGTGCTTAAAGCCTGCACCCTTTGTTTTTAATGAATTAAGCACAATAAAATCAAGGTTCTTGGCATGCAACTTTTTCATTGCGTTTTCTTCTTCATGATCTGTTTCGAGAGCAAACCCTACCAATAATTGTTTTGCTTTTTTGCGGCTGCCCAAGTATGATAGAATATCTTTTGTTTTTTTGAGTTTTAGAACCAGTTCATCACCACTTTTTTTGATTTTGCTTACAGCAACCTTCTCAGGAGTATAATCGGCAACGGCAGCGCTCATTACAGCAATATGGCATTTTTCGAATACCTGTACCGTTTTATCGAACATTTCTTGTGCGGAGGTTACATCAATGCGCTTAATACCCTCATGTTCTGTTTGAAGTTCGGTTGGCCCTGTTACCAACGTTACTTGTGCACCCATGCGCGCAAACGTTTCAGCAATAGCAAATCCCATTTTACCACTTGAGTGGTTGCCAATAAAACGAACAGGATCGATGTTTTCATAAGTTGGACCTGCTGTTACCAGTACTTTTTTCCCTTTAAGGGTAGATTGGCTAAGTGTATGTTGGCTCAACCTTTCTACTATTTCTTCTGGTTCAATCATGCGGCCTTTCCCGGTTAGGCCACTTGCAAGCTCACCCTCTGCTACCGGCAATAAAATAACACCGTGTTCTTTAAGCTGGGTGAGGTTGTGTTGGGTAGCTGGGTGTGCGTACATATCTAAATCCATTGCTGGAGCAACAAATACTTCGCAGCGTGCCGAAAGGTAAGTAGCAAGAAGCAAGTTATCGCATAAGCCATTGGCCATTTTAGCAATGGTATTGGCTGTGGCAGGAGCCATGAGCATATAATCAGCCCATAATGCGAGTTCTACATGGTTGTTCCACTCGCCTGACTCACTTGATTTGAACTGTGTAAGAACAGGATTTTTACTTAAGGTGGCCAAGGTTAAAGGCGTTACAAATTCATGCGCATCGTGGGTCATGAGCACCTTTACAGAAGCCCCTGATTTAACCAACAACCTAACCAAGGCTGCTGATTTGTAAGCGGCAATGCTGCCGCTTACACCAAGCAGAATTTTTTTGCCTTTAAGCATGAACTACAATTTACCGCGGTTTTCTTTTTCAGGATTGCGGTGGTATACTTTACCGTTCAAAAACTCCTCTGTAGCAATTAAAGTTGACTTTGGTAAACGCTCATAAAAAGTTGAAATCTCAATTTGTTCGCGGTTCTCAAATACCTCTTCGAGCGTATCACTATCGTTGTTAAACTCTTGCAATTTGCTGTGCAATTCTTCCTTCATTTGAGCTGAAATTTGGTTTGCACGTTTGCTGATAATAGCAATGGCTTCGTACACATTGCTTGTTGCTGTTTCTACTTTGCGCATATCGCGCACCACAGTAGTTGCAGGTACATTTTGAAAATTGATGGTTGCCATATTGGTATATATTGATTGATTAAAATTCTTCGCGTTGTTTGTAAAATGTTTCACGTTCCTTCTGCTTTTCGATTTTCTGCAAAGCTGTATTGGTTTTTGCTACAATGTTCCGCAATTCGTTTAGGTATTTGCTTTCTGGATATTCGGCTGTAAAATCGGCATATGCAGTTAAGGTATTTTGGTAACGTTCTACTTTTTTGGTTTCGATGCTACCCTCAGCAAGGTAAAAATGAGATTTAACTGTGAGGTAATCGAGCTCTTCTTTTTGGGCTATTTCCGGAAACTCGCGCACCACATTTGGCATGGCAACAATGGCACTTTTGTACTCTCTGATATCATAGTATAATTTTGCACTTTTGTAGGCTTTAAAAGCCAACTTTGCACGCAATTTATCAAGCAAAACATTACACTCTGCCACATACTTGCTATCGGGGTAAACGCTCACAAACAATTTAACTGCCTCAATGCCTTTGCGCGTATCGGTGGGGTCTAAAAAATAATCTTGCGACTCGAGGTAAGCACAATAAGCTGTCATGTAAAGTGATTCTTCGGCAAACTCACCCGAAGGAAAATTTTCAAAATAACTTTTAAACTGAAATCCAGCTAAGAGGTAATTGCGCAAACCATAATTGCAGTAAGCGCTGTAGTAAATAACTTTTTCAGCCATTGCTGTTCCGTTAAAATTATCTTGCAACTGTTCAAATAACGTAGATGCTCGGTAGTAATCCTTCTTATTGTAATAAGCCATAGCCATTTCGAGCTTTTTATTTACATCAGGATTTTTAAGCGTTTTTTGGTATTTGGAACAGCCTGTGAACAGGAGCGCAATACTTAAAAGGAATAAACAAAAGAGGCGGTTAATGAACATATGAAGGACAAAATTAGGCCATTATTCAGGGTTGTCAAGAGGCAAAACGCCCAAAAATGAAATTTTAGTTTCAGACTATCAATAGTTTAAGTCTGTTTTTGGCTCCTTTATTTTCTTTTTTTTGTGGGTGCGGTTACCTTGTACCGAACGATGGTATTGACTTGGATCCGTATATTGATTGTTATTGCATTTGCAGCTTGTATACACACAGCTGTAGCCCAACAAGTTGACACCTTGGAAAATGATACAGGCGCCATTCCTAAAGATACGCTTGTTAGCCAAAAGGTGGTACCACAAAAAGCACTTACCAGAGCTGATAGCTTGGTGAATTATGCGTATACATTTATGGGTGATCGGTACCGAAGAGGCGGTACGGGAGCTAAAGGATTTGATTGTTCAGGATATACGTTAACTGTGTACAAGGCATTTGGCATTAGCTTGCCACATACATCAGCTGGACAAGGACTGGTAGGTATTAGTGTACCAAAGTCACAAATAAGCAAAGGCGACTTGATATTGTTTAAAGGACGCAGCCGCAAAAGCAGTCGCATTGGCCATGTTGGTATTGTTGTATCTGAAAAAGGAGAGCCTGTTCGGTTTATCCATTCGAGCACAAGTGAAGGTGTAAGAATAGACCGACTTGATTTTGTATACTATAAAAAACGTTACGTGAAAACCGTAAGAATACCTCAACTGCATTCGTAATTAATGGTCATTTTATATATTGCCATCTCAAATCAACAACACCCGCATTACTTAGCCTAAACATATATACAACATGAAACACGTTATGAAACCAATGTTGCTTGCTTGCAGCATTGCATTGTGCCACACCACTACTGTGTTAGCACAAACAGAACCTACACCACCACCTGCACCAACTCCTGCCGAAAATGTAGTACCACCCAAACCATGGAATACTGAATTGCAAACCGGTATTAACTTAAACCAAGCATCGTATAGTGATAACTGGAAAGCAGGGGGTGTAAACTCGGTTGCGGTAAGTGTATTTTTAAACGGGAAAGCCAACCGCAAATGGAAAAAAAGTGAGTGGACCAACGACTTGCAACTGTTGTATGGTAATATTCGGAATGAAGGACAAGACATGCGTAAAAACGCTGACCGTATCTTTTTTGAATCGAAATTTGCCTACCGCATTGCCAACCATTGGAATGCATTTGCTTCGGTAAATTTTATGAGCCAGTTTGATGCCGGTTTCGAATACTTTTTCAACAAGGACTCAGCAGGTAACAATGTTGGCTTGGAACAATCGAGGCGGATTTCTGGTTTTTTATCACCGGGTTATTTAACAGAAGCATTTGGGGTTGAGTACAAACCGGTAAGTTATTTTTCGGCACAATTTGGTTTGGGTGCTTTGCGCCAAACATTTGTAACCGACCAAACTTTGTACGATAAATATGCGCCAACGGATGCTAAATACAGCGAATTGTATGGGGTAAAACGAGGAGAAAACATGCGTAACCAAGTAGTGTTCCAGTTTGTGGCCAACTTTGATAAAGAAATTATGAAAAATATTTTCTTGAAAGCGCGTTACATGGCGGTGGCTGATTATGCAAAACTGAATGGACAAGGAATTGTGCATCGTTTGGATGCAAACTTAACAGCCAAGGTAAACAAGTATATTAACGTGAACCTTGCGGGAGTAGTTTTGTATGATTACGACCAAGATAAAGATGTGCAGTTTTCGCAGGTATTATCGTTAGGCATATTGTACAGCTTGAGCAATCAGGGTAAATAATATTGAGTAACAAATGAGTGAAGGCCGACCGGGAGGTTGGCCTTTTTTTGTGTGTTGGGATTCCGCGGCACGCTGCGCGTGCCGCGGAATCGGCTTAGCGGGCGAAGCGGCATCCTGTTGCGAAGCAACAGATACAGCAAAGCACGCGACCTTGCGCAGCAAGGGAAGCCCAAAAAAGCTAAGCTGATGTTGATATTTTATACAAGTGCTGCACGCTGAATTATTGTACTTTTACCGCGTGGATTATCTAAGTGTATTAAACGAAAGTCAACGCGAGGCAGTGTTGCAAACAGAAGGTGCGGTGATGATTGTGGCGGGTGCCGGATCGGGAAAAACAAGAGTACTTACATACAGGATTGCGCACCTATTGCAAAAGGGTGTAGATCCATTTAATATTTTGTCGTTAACCTTTACCAACAAAGCGGCTCGCGAAATGCGTGAGCGGATACATGCTGTTGCGGGTAGCGAAGCTAAAAATATTTGGATGGGTACGTTTCACTCCATTTTTGCCAAGATACTGCGTATTGAAAGTGATAAACTCGGGTACCCTCGAAACTTTACCATATATGATACAGACGATGCCAAAAGCTTATTAAAAAGCATTGTAAATGAACTAAAGTTAGACGACAAAGTATACAAACCCGGCATCTTGTACAACCGCATTTCGGCCGCAAAAAATGCATTGATTAAAGCTGCTGCGTACAATGCGGATAGCGAAAATACTCTGTATGACGAGGCTTCGGGACGACCTAAATTTGGCGTAATCTACAGCATGTATGAGGCACGTTGTTTTAGAGCAGGTGCGATGGACTTTGATGATTTACTTGTGAAAATGTTTGACTTGCTCAACAACTACAATGATGTATTAAACAAGTACCAACGAATGTTTCAATACATTATGGTTGATGAGTTTCAGGATACCAACCATGCACAGTATGCCATTATTAGGAAGCTTGCCAATATGCATCAGAATATTGCAGTAGTTGGTGATGACGCCCAAAGTATTTACGCATTTAGAGGAGCAACCATCCAAAACATTTTAAACTTTAACCGCGATTTTCCAGATGTAAAGGTGGTGAGGTTGGAACAAAACTACCGCAGTACTAAAACGATTGTAAACGCGGCCAATTCCATCATTAAACAAAATAAAGACCAAATAGAAAAAAAGGTGTGGACCGAAAACCACCTTGGAGATAAAATTCGTGTGTTTAGGGCACTCACCGATAATGAAGAAGGAAAAATGGTGGCTTCGTCAGTGTTTCAAGAAAAGATGAACGCCCATTTGGCCAATAAAGATTTTGCCATTTTGTACCGCACCAATGCACAAAGCAGGGCAATGGAAGAGGCGCTTCGCAAACTCAATATTCCTTACCGAATTTATGGTGGACAATCTTTTTACCAACGCAAAGAAATTAAAGATTTACTCGCCTACTTTAGGGTGGTGATTAACCCAAATGATGAAGAAGCTTTAAAACGCATTATTAACTATCCAACTCGGGGCATAGGAAAAACAACACTTGATCATCTGATTGTGCTTGCCGAAACACATCAAACAAGCTGGTGGTCGATAATGGAACAAGCTCACCAATATGGCTTAAAAGCAGCAGGCTTGCTGCAAGACTTTGTGATGATGGTAAAAAGCTTTCAAGTGTTATTGCCTAAAAATGCATATGATGTGGCCATGCACATTGCCAAACAAAGTGGCCTTTTAAAAAACCTATACGAAGACAAAACAGTAGAAGGTATTGCACGTTACGAAAACATTGAAGAATTGCTGAATGGTATTAAAGAGTTTAGTGTAGAAGAAACTGCGGATGACGATGGAGTATTGCGCCCAAATACCTTAGCCGGATTTTTAGAAAACGTAGCCCTCTTAACTGATGCCGATAAGGAAACAGATGACGACAATGACAAGGTGAGTTTAATGACCATCCATGCAAGCAAAGGACTTGAGTTTAAACAAGTATATGTTGTAGGATTGGAGGAAAACTTGTTTCCATCGCAACTCTCCTTAAACAGCCGGTCGGAATTGGAAGAAGAGCGCAGGTTGTTTTATGTAGCGCTTACCCGAGCCATGCAAAAACTGACCTTATCATTCGCTACTTCGCGGTTTAAGTTTGGCACGATGATTAACAGTGAACCAAGTCGGTTTTTGCAAGAACTAGACCCACAGTATTTGCAAATAGAAGGTATGGTAAATAGGCAACCTGCACCTCAACAAAATAGTTACGGCAAACCATATGGAAGTTATGGTAAACGGCCTGCCGAAAGTGCGCCTGCCTCACCATCGGTTCCAAAAAACTTTAAGCCTATTCAAAAAGCAACACCAGCACCTTCTGCCATAGATCCTAATTTTATTGGTGATGATACAAGCAACTTGGTTGCGGGGCAGCAAGTAGAACATGCGCGGTTTGGCAAAGGACAAGTGCTTGGCATAGAGGGTGCAGGTGAAAGTAAAAAGGCACATATAGAATTTACCAATGGCCATGGAAAAAAAACCATCGTGCTCAAATTTGCCAAATTGAAAATACTATCTTAGTTGTGAACTAAAAACTGCTTCGGATAGGTCTAATTGGTGTTGAAAATTTCCTTACCTAAATTGACTACAGGAGCCCTACTTTTGAACCATTATGTTGCAATCATTACAGATTCGAAACTATGCGATTATTGAGTCAGTAGATATTCAATTTGACTCAAAATTGAATATTATCACTGGCGAAACAGGTGCGGGTAAATCAATCGTAATGGGTGCACTGGGATTGATTCTAGGAGAGCGTGCCGATACCAAAATTTTGTACACGCCAGAAGATAAATGTGTGGTAGAAGGTGTTTTTGATATTGGAGCTTACAAACTGAATGCTTTTTTTGAAGCAAATGAGTTGGATTATGACCATTCATGCATTGTACGGAGGGAAATTGCACCCAATGGCAAATCGAGGGCATTTGTAAACGATACGCCTGTAACCGTTTCGTTGTTAAAAGAATTGGGAAGCCAACTGATTGATATTGTATCGCAACACCAAACATTGGAATTAAATGACGAAGGGTTTCAGTTAAACTTAATTGATGCCATTGCTGAAAATGGTGAGGCATTGCAAGCGTATGAAGTGCAATACAAACGTTTTAAACAACTCGAAAAAGAGCTAAAGAACTTGCAAGAACGCGAAACAAAAGCACGTGCTGACGAAGATTATATTCGCTACCAACTTACTGAACTGACTGAAGCCAATGTGCAAGCAGACGAACAGTTACGACTAGAACAGCAACTTGATGTATTGAGCAATGCTGAAAAGATACAGCAAGCTGCTTCTTCGGCAGCGCATGCATTAAACGAAAGTGAGCAAAGCATTGCAGATGGCTTGCAACAAATAAAAGCTACGCTATTGCCCTCGGCTAAACACCACCAAGGCATTGCTTCGTTACTCACTCGTTTTGAATCGGCTGTTATCGAACTAACGGATATTGCTGCTGAACTTGAAACCATAGCTGAAAACACACATGCCGATCCTGCTATGTTATTGCAAACTGAAGATCGGTTGCAAGTGTTGGTTGCTTTGCAAAAAAAACACAGGGTGCTTAACAATGCAGAATTGCTTGAAGTGCAAGCGCAGTTGGAGCAACAACTCGCTGGTTTAGGCAGTTTGCAAACAGCCATTCTCGAATTGGAACAGCAACTCAAAACAAATGAACAGGATTTGGTGAAACGTGCACAAGCACTTTCCAATAAACGGAAACAAACCATTCCGTATATTGAAAAGGAAATCCACCAATTGTTTGAGCAAGTAGAAATGCCAGACGCCCGTATTCAAATTGTACACGAGCAATTAACAGCACTTGGCAGTAGCGGTACCGACTCTATTCAACTTCTATTTGCTGCAAACAAAGGCCAATCATTTCAACCCATTCGCAAAGTAGCATCAGGTGGAGAGTTAAGCAGATTGATGCTTTGCATCAAATCACTGATTGCAAACAAAGTGGCATTGCCTAGCATTGTGTTTGATGAAATCGACACTGGAATTTCGGGTGAGGCCGCCATTAAAGTTTCGAAGGTAATGAAATCCCATGCTGCACATCACCAGGTAATTGCCATCACCCATTTACCTCAAATTGCAGGGAAAGCTGATGCTCATTTTTTTGTTTCGAAAACAAGTGAAGCTGACAAAACCACTACCCAAATAAGGCGTTTAAACCAACAAGAGCGCTTATCAGAAATTGCCCGAATGTTACATGGCGCTAACCCTTCACCAAAGGTATTGGCTGCAGCTAAGGAACTGATTGCCTAATCAGAATGTTTCCACAAATGGTTCACATTGAATTGAACCCTCACTTTTTTTGTTACTTTCACCTCATAATGCATTGATTGTTATGAAAAACCTTTTTTTTACATTTTTGCTTTGCGCAGCAATTGGCCCTTTTGCCATTGCCCAAAATAAAACCCAACCCGCACCCAAACCAGCACCAAAGGGACCACCACCGTATGTACTCAAAAAAGATTTTGAACCAATTGTAGCTGACTTGCAATCAAAAATTGCGGCTGCGCAACAAACAGCAGCTTCAGTAAGACGCAGTGTAGACGGGAGGTTTGACCAACTAACTCAGATTGACAGTCAACTTACTGCAATACAAGAAGTATTAAACTCGGCTAGTTTTCAAATTGCCATGAATGCGGATTCGTTGAAGGAGACACGCTACTCTGTAGAATCGCTCGATAGAAAACTAACAGAACAACTGGCAACCATTATTGACCAACAACAAAAAGACCGCAGCCAATCACTGTTGTTCTTAATCATTGCATTAGGCGCAAGTGTGGTGCTGTTTGGAATTGTATTGTGGTTATTGTTTAACAAACTGAGTGTGTTGGCAAAACAATTGCACCAAAACGAACAAGTGCTTAAATCAAACCTTGCAAGCACAACAGAGCGTTTGCAAAAAGAACTTAAAGCAGAATTGCAAGGAACAGAGTCACGGATGCTACAAGATATCAGCATGGTTAAAAGAGAGTTAAGTGCTCCCCTACCTGCCTTGCAGCAACAACTTCAAACGATAGAGTCGCGGTTAATTGCAATTGAAGAAGCAAAGACCGACTCCAATTCGGATACCATTATTTAAGCTTGCTCTCGGTTTACGGTTTCAATAGAAAAAGCCGGAACGCAGCAACTCCAATATTCGCAGGGTTCTGCAAAAGGGTTGGAATACCTCACACGGGTACCTTTTCGAATTAGGATGCTTTGTCCCGCTTGCACAACGATGGTTTCGCCATCAACCTCAAATTGTTTTTTACCTGTAACCACCATGGTTACTTCATCAAATGCTGGCGTTTGAAATGGTTCACTCCAACCTGGCGGGGCAATCATTTTTGCAATTGAAAAGTTGGCATCGCCTGTGCTTGCCAACCCATAATGTTCGGCAATTGATTTGCCATCTGTAGTAGGTACAATAAACGGGTTTTGTTGCTGTATATATGCCATTCTTGCTTTTGTTAATTCAAAGAAGATTAATAAAAGAATAGAGAATATCGTGTTACTAGTAAAATTATTTACATTCTTAATATAGAGTTAACTTGACTTAATTTATCTGTAAGTTGAAGCTCTTTGCTCAAAGTATATTTTGTTAACTCCTGTACCATTATTATCTATCCAGTCCAGAAACTCTTGGTTACTATTTAAATCTTCAATGTATTTTTTCTCATGTTCAGTTTCATCACAGAGTCTCCAAACAAATGAAGAATAACGAAATAAATTTAACAACTTGTCAAATCGATTTTGCTTTGACCAATATCGCCAAGCTAGATTATGGCACTTCGTAAGTAACGATGATAATCTTTGGTAAAAAGAATAGCTATATGAAATATCTAGGCCTAACAAATCTTCTTCGCCAATTTTATCAATATCTTTAGTTTCAAATATGATTCTTGCTTTTGCTACAAAAGCCCTAACTTTAGTATATGGGTTATTCTTTGACTCTTGTATTATCTTATCCAGTTGTTTTAATTGATTCTCATTAACTTGATTCCTACATATATCTAGCACCATATTCGCTTTAAGAGTTTTATATCCAAATTTCTCTGCTTTATTCTTAATGAAATTTAATTTCTTGTTTTTCTCTTCCACATCCTCGATAAATTGAGCTATCACTGATTCTGCTGAGAGATATACACAACTGTCTTTATCCTTTTCTTCTTTCTTTATTTGATTAGCGTATCTTAGTGCTTCCTCTTTATTCTCCTTACTCTCATAGGCGTATGCGATAGAAAGTCTCACCTCATTTTTAGTTTTTTTGCTTAAAGCAATACTTTCATCATCACAAATTGATTTAAGTATTGGAATAGCTTTACTGTGAATTGATGTCATACGTAAACTTTCCCCTAATTCTCTTAGCAATTGCGCTTGAATGGACTCAATATCAGTAAATGAAACATCTTTTATGAGCAATAAGATTTCTTCCGTTAAGGAAATTGCGTCCTTATAAGCACCTCTCTCAGAAAAATAGTCAATTAGTGACAATGCGATTCTGCACATCCTAACTGTTTCAATTTCATTTTGATTATTAATACTGTACGACAAAATAAATCTAAGTGCAATTTGTAAATTTTGGTGTATGATGAGGTCTAATTCCGCTTCTTTAGAATGAGGGTATTTAATTTGGTTTCGCCAATTATTACCAAGATATAAGCTACATGAATTTTTATATACGTCCGCCTTTTCAGTCTCAGAAAACAAAGAAATAACATGATCGCGAATTATTCGTGGTACCTTTATGATTTTTACTATTTCACTGTCTGGACTAGCCTCGCCTAGAATTGAGTTAACTTGAACTGTTTCTACGAGTTGATTGTTTAACAAAAAAGCAACATCGCTGGGGTGAAAAGGACTATTCGTATCAAAACGTCTAATTCTTTCAAAGGTTTCTCCATTGTGCAGTAATGATAGAATTGATAGCAGCTTGAATCTCCTAACACTAATTTTACTGTCGTCATTACTAAGATTTTTTATTTCATTCACAATAGTCTTAGATAAGGTATTAGAAACATTTTCGTGAGTTAGATTTTCGAAATCCATTTCTCCAAGATCTGATAACGGTCTAAATTTTAGCTGCTCTATAACTTTATCAATGATTAAAGGAATGCCGCTTGATATTCGATGAATTTTTTCATAATCATGTATAGTGAATGAACTTTGCAATTCCTGAGAGTCTTCAATGTAGTATTTTATATCGGTTGTATCTAAAGGTGTTAGCTTGATATAGTTTAGATAATCATCAATTGGGCTGGTCTCCGATACTAAAATAATTTTCAAGTTAGGACTGAAATCGAAAATTGTTTCTGTAAATTTCCGTAAATCATGGCTCTTATTGATTAGTATTTCTTGTATGTTTTTAAAAACTAAAAGCGGTCTATCTAACGAATTTATTATATCAAAGAATTGTGTTATGCTTTGGGAAAATGTTGCTTTAAATGTTTCAATAAGCTGATCTATATCTGAAACACCATCGCAATTTAAAGAAAAACAGTTTTCTGGGTTTATATTAGCTTCACTCAGTATTGATGATATAAACTCATGCTCCTCCAACCCATAAGATGTTACAAGCCAACAGAAGTTGTTTTTTGTTAAATTGTTAATTGAGGACTTCCGAACTTCATATCTAATCTTTTTATGTGAATTTAATTCCTTAAATGTAGTACGCACTAGCACCTTATCTGAAACCTTATCTCCATTAAATAAATTACCTGCCCTTAACCCGATACCTATTTCTTGGCTTTGATTATTGAGTGTGTTGTTTGATAATATTTCTGTTAAAGATGACGTCCCTTTTTCTAGATTAAACTCTTCATTCTGAGTTATCTTGATTCCCGAGTTAGTTTGTAACGATATTCGCGGCCATATAGTTCGAGTAATTATATCATTATCCAATGCATAAACACCTGCTGTATAACCATGGATTCTTTCAGTTTTCGCTTGCTCTTCGAAATATTGAAGACCAAACAATGAAGGTGAGATAAATTGTCTTTGAGGTGAGAAGCCATTCTGTGAAGAATTTATATAAGATGGAAGATGCATGTGTCCGCTTAAGTGATCAATAAAGGTCCCTCCACAATAAATCTCTTTATTATAATCATTTAATGATTTAGGTTCGAACCATTCTTTAGAATGATGAGTTAATAGTATTGAAATGTCTTGTTTAGCTAACCATTCGAAGTAATTTTCCTTGAATAGCTTCTGTATTTGGTTCCGATATATTCCAAGCCTATTTTTAAAATCTCCGTTAATTAATTGTAAGAATGACGAATTCAAACCGACAACACCAAGTTTAAGACCATTTACTTCTATGCTACAATAAAAGTCCCCGGGTAAAAAACCTGTGGTTATCTCTGGCTTTCTAAATTTCGTATCAATGTACCAACTTGAGTAGTTATTAAATCTCTTTCTTACAAAATTTACATATTCATTGGGCTCAGTCCAGAAATAATCATTTCTAATATCTTCATTAATCCAATTAGTCAAAACTTTCTGCTCAGGGCTATTAACATTACCTTCTCTTTCTAAATCATGATTACCAGGAACACAAAGTAAATATGGATTATAGTTAAAACTGTTGAACAATTCCCATAATTCTGATAAGAACTCCTCTACTTGAGCATACTCTTCAGAGATTCCAGTTTGAACCAAATCTCCAGTAAAAAAAATTACATCCAAGCCTTCTACTCTGGATAAGATGAACTTTATATCTTCAAAAAGCACTTTCTTAGTTTGCGATAACAAGCCGGTTTGCAACTTATCTCCAATGTGTAAATCCGAAATATGTAAGTATCTTATTTTCTTCATTGTACAATTGCTTTATTATCTTTTATAATTTGATTTTAAATATTTTGTCTAATCAATCTGCAACTTGAATTGATTTCGTTCAATATATTGAATTCCAAAATGTTTACTAACTACTTTACATTCTTTCTTCTATTCTTTTCATAATCTTCAAACACAAAATGTCCTAACCCTTTGAGCGAACTATAAAATGCTCGTCCATTGTTTACTTTGGTAAAATCGCGCACAAACTGTTGGAGGTATGGATCGCTTGCAATCATAAACGTGGTGATATTAATGCCAAGTCTGCGGCATTGTGCTGCTTGGTTTAGTGTTTTGTTAATGATTTTGCGGTCGAGCCCGAAACTGTTCTGGTAATATCCATTTCCCTCTTTCAAACAGGTTGGTTTACCATCAGTAATCATCAAAATTTGTTTGTTGGGATTTTTTCTTCGCCTTAATAGATCCATAGCCAACTCAAGACCAGCGTAGGTATTGGTATGATATGGTCCAACTTGAAGATAAGGTAAATCTTTCACTTGAATTGGCCATGCATCGTTGCCAAACACCAAAATATCCAAGGTATCTTTGGGGTAACGCGTTTGGATTAACTCGGCTAAGGCCATGGCAACCTTCTTTGCAGGGGTAATGCGGTCTTCACCATATAAAATCATTGAATGCGAAATATCAATCATGAGTGCCGTAGCCATTTGTGATTTGTGTTCGCGTTCATTTACTTGCAAATCGCTTTCACTTAATTCGAACTGTTCAATACCATGGTTGATTTGTGCATTTTGAATACTTTGCGTAAGGTCTAATTGATCAAATCCATCCCCAAATTCGAAAGGCCGCGAACCACTCCCCAATTCATCACCGATACCAATACGAGGTGTTTGGTGATTGCCTTTAGGTGTTTTTTTTATCTTACCAAATATCTCCTCGAGCGCATTTTTACGGATGGTTTGGTTGGTTTTACTTGTTGGTGTAAAATCATCTGGGGTATTACCTTTTTGAATGTATCCTTTTTGTTCAAGGTCATTGATAAAATCACCCATTCCGTAATCCTTTGAGGTAATGTGGTGCTGTTGGTCAATCTGGTTCATCCAAGACAATGCCTCAGCCACATCGCCATTAGTGTATTGCATAAGTTGCAAAAAAAGCTGAAGCAGTTGCTCAAACGGGCTTCCAGAAGCTGGTTGTGGTTTGTAAGCAGAAAAAGCGTATCCAATCATAAAAGTTTAACGAATATACCATACAAATTGTTGAGAAGGCAGGAAGTTTTTCATGTATTTTCGCCACCGTATGAAAAAACACTTTTGCTTAGCTGCACTTTCCCTATTTGTATGCACTGTATCTTTTGCTCAAAAACAATGGATGGTAGCCTTTTACAACCAAGAAAACTTGTTTGACACCATTGACGATCCGGAACGGAATGACAATGAGTTTTTACCAAAAGCTAAAAACGAATGGAATACCGAAAAATACCAGAACAAACTTTCGAATATGGCCAAAGTAATTGCCAGCATGAACCAAGGAAAAGGGCCAGATATACTAGGCTTGTGCGAGGTTGAAAACAAAACGGTATTGCAAGATTTGGTAAAACAGCCTGCGGTGGCCAAAGCAAAATATGCCTTTGTTCATTTTGAATCGCCTGATGAACGCAGCATTGATAACGCCTTATTGTACCAACCTAAAAAATTTGATTTGGATACTGCCTATCCAATTGCAATTACATTTCCTGAAAATCCACGCTCTAAAACACGTGATATTTTGTTGGTAAAATTAACAGAGCGTAAATCAAAGCAGCATTTAATTGTGTTGGTCAATCATTTTCCATCGAGGCTTGGAGGACAGAACGAAAGTGAACCTAAGCGGATTAGGGCAGCTGCTATTTTACGCCAAGTGTATGATAGCATTAGCAGAGTTGATGCAAATGCAGGGATTGTGTTAATGGGCGACTTTAATGACGAACCTACCAATACGAGCATGGCCAACACCTTGCAAGGAAGACCTACTGAAGAAAATACCATAGGAACAGATTTGTTTAATGCAATGTTCAAATTAAAAAGCCAAGGCATCGGCTCTCATTACTACAAAGGTGAATGGAGTGCATTGGACCAAATATTGATAAGCAATAACTTATTGCATTGCCGTTTACGTGTTTGCTACAAAGAATCTTCTGCGAGTGTTTACAAACAAGATTGGATGTTGGAAACAAATGAAAAATTTAAAGGCGCTCCGTTACGCACCTTTGCTGGGAAAAAATACCTGAATGGTTTTAGTGATCATTTACCTGTATACATTATGCTTACACCTGCCAGAAAATAATTTAACGCCTTAATTGTACAACAATGCAACACAATGAACAACACTTTTCGGGGTCGCAAACGGTACGTGATATGGTTATTGGTTTAAGCGATGGCTTAACGGTTCCATTTGCGTTGGCCGCAGGATTAACCGGAGCCATCCAACAAAACGATTTGATTGTAACGGCTGGTATGGCCGAAATTGTTGCTGGTTCAATTGCGATGGGATTGGGAGGTTATTTAGCTGGTAAAACGGAGATTGAACATTATGATGCAGAGTTAAAAAGAGAGTATGCGGAAGTTGAACAGTTTCCAGAAAAGGAAAAACAAGAGGTGACCGAAGTGCTGGAATCATTTGGCTTATCAGAAACAGATGCTCAAACGGTTGTAAACTCGCTTTCTAAAGACAAACATAAATGGGTGCAGTTTATGATGCGTTTTGAACTCGGATTGGAAAAGCCCGATTTAAACCGTGCACGAACCAGCGCCCTCACTATTGGGTTATCGTATATTGCTGGAGGCATTGTTCCATTAAGTGCTTACTTTTTTACCCCAACAGCAAACCAAGGTCTGATTTATTCTTGTGTAATTACAGGCATTGCGCTTTTTGGTTTTGGTTATTTAAAAAGTGCCATTATCGGGCAATCGCCTATTTGGGGAGCACTTCGTATCACAGGAATTGGGGCATTGGCTGCGGCATCTGCGTATGCGATTGCGCATCTTTTCCAATCATAATCAGTTGTTTTGGGAGGTAATTGGCAATCCAATTTGAGCACAAGGCAAATTAATTGTATGTTGCACTCATCTATTTATTTACCGATTAAATTAATAAACCTGCTTGAAACGATTATTGTATCTTAATGCCCGTACAATCCGATTGGTAGTTGTTGCCGCGTTCATATGTTCTTGTTCAAATAGCTTTGCTCAACAAAAAGTTGAAATTGGAAAAGCTGTTAACAACCAATACGAGATTACTGCTGATACAACAGCATTGCGTAAAGCGCTTCAACAAACCTTGAGAGATGGGACACAAATAGACACCATGTATATTGAATCGGTTCAACAATGGCATTATTTAATTGGGAAAGGCAAGCTTAAAGATTACCGGAAATTAATTGCTGTTCAATTGACTTATGATATCAATACTAGAACGTATTACGCTGTGGATGGAATGAGCCATAAAACCTGTGCATCGGCTGGTTGCAAGAATTGTGTTCCGTTCAAAGAAAACGGAAACATTATTGGTTGCAATTGCAAAGACCAATCATCCGTAAGCAATCAGTGTACATTTAAAACAGAACCAAATAGCCTTTTCTACAAACAATTGGTTCATTATTTAAAGATCAAAACTTAATACTGTAATTTGCCGAGTATGCAATTTGTGTATCCATGGTTCTTAACTGCCCTTGCGAGTATTGCCATACCGATTGTGATTCATTTGTTTCACTTTAGGAGGTATAAGCAGTTGGTTTTCCCAGATATTCGGTTTTTAAAACAAGTACAAGAACAAACACAACGCAACCATAAACTTAAAGATTTACTGGTGCTCTTGTCCCGTATATTACTAATTACCTCTTTGGTGTTTGCATTCGCACAACCTTATTTACCAGCAACACAGGGTATGGTAACTGGAGCCAAAGCCGTTTTCATATTTGTGGACAATACCTACTCTATGGAACAACAAGGAGATGAAGGTCCGTTGTTGGAGCAAGCCAAAAACAAGGCACGCGCAATTGTTCAATCATATGAACCCAGTGCTGTTTTCCAAATTGCGACCCATTTAAGTGATGGTAGATACCAACGCTTTGTGAATGCAACGGAAGCCATTCAATTAATTGATGAAGTAACTGCCAGTACAGGAAGCATTAAGCTCGAATGGGAAATAGAGCGCATGCAACAGCAATTAAAACAAAGTGGCAAACCCACCCGAATTGGTTATTTTATTTCCGATTTTCAGCAACAAATGGGTAAGCCAAACCCTGCTAGTATCGACTCAGCAGTGTGGATGAATTGGGTTCCAATTACAACCAATGAACTGAACAATTTATACCTTGATTCGGCTTGGTGCAATACACCCCTTATTCAACCCAATAAGCCCATTACTTTAAACTGTTTGTTGCGCAATTCAGGTGATACCAAAGTGGACGAATTGCCTGTTTCGTTATTTGTTAATGGCATCCAAAAGGGCTTGCAAAACACCTCCATAGATGCTAAAGGGGCAAGCAGGCTTACGTTCACCATTAATGCCAATGAAACGGAAACTATGCTCATTGAGTTTCGGATTCAAGATGCTGTTATTCCATTCGACAACCATTTGTACGGAGTATTAACACCTGTAACCACAATTGATGTTTTGGCTATTTACAACAACAAGCCAAACCCTTACATTCAAGCGGTACTTGAACTAGACCCAGTATACAAATTGCAGCAAATGCCTGCTGCACAAATTGATTATGCAAATTGGGCTTCGAAACAATGTATCTTTTTATTGGAACCAACACAAATTACAAGTGGTCAACTTGAGGAGTTGCAAAAATATGTGAACCAAGGAGGGCAATTGGTTATTGTGCCTCCAGCAAACGTTGACATGAATATGGGATTAAATTCCTTGTTGATGTCGTTACAAATGCCCGTTTTTGAAAGGTGGCAAACAAGCGCTATGCAAGTGCAAACATTTAACTTAAAAGATGTATTGTTTAGGGAAGTGTTTTTAAGGCTGCCACAGCAACTTGATTTACCCAAGATAACTGGTTGGTATGATTTGGCAAGCACTGCCAATACTAGGGGTAACGCGCTTATCACTATGGCCAACGAAAAACCATTAGCCTGGAAAGGCAGCTATGGCAAAGGAACGGTTATTGTTTTTGCAACACCATTTACAACAGCAACAACCAACTTGGTCAAACACGCTTTGTTTGTGCCTTTGGTACTTAAAATGGGAATGGGCAAACAAACACCGCGGGCCATGTATTACAAACTTGGAGCTGGCGGCATGCTTACGCTACCCAATAATGCCCCTAAAGGATTGTATGCTATTCGAAATCAAAAGCAAACGTGGGTAGACGATGCCATTAACCAAGATGGCCGTTTGGTATTATCATTGCAACAACCCTTTAACCAAGCAGGATGGTACCAGGTTACACCAAACAATTCTGAAAAAGTATTGCTATCAATGGCATTAAATGATGACCGCAAAGAATCGGAACTTGCTGTGTGGAGTACCGCTGATATTGAAGCCATGCTTGGAGCCTGGCCTAAGCACCAGTTATATAAAGGAGGCGATGTGGTTTTAAAACAAGCCATAGCCGACCAGCTAAAGGGAGTACCATTGTGGAGATATTGTGTTGTGTTGGCTTTGGTTTTTGCGCTTATTGAAATACTTTTGTTACGCTTGCTTAAGTGATACCAACCATATGAAACTTATTTTGCTCAATGCGCTCATCGTAGATTCAACATCAAACTTTCACCTCAAAAAATGTGATTTGTGGATTCAAAATGGCGTAATTGAGTCGATTCAGTTGAGTTCTAAAAAAGCTTTTCAGCACGAAACTTCCAAAACTTGGGATGTGAAAGGCGCATACGTAAGTGCAGGTTGGGCAGACATGCGCACATCTTTGCGCGAGCCGGGTTTTGAGTACAAAGAAGATTTAGCCAGCGGAGCTCAAGCAGCCGCGAGCGGAGGCTTTACCATTGTTACTTGTTTACCCAACACCGAACCGCCAATAGCACACAAATCAGCGATTGAATTTGTATACCGCAGGGCTCAATCTTTACCCGTACATATAATTCCGTATGGAGTGGTTTCACAAAACCGAAAAGGTACAGAATTGGCAGAATTATATGACCTACATCAAGCAGGAGCTGCTGGATTTACAGATGCAAACCAATCGATAGCAGATGCAGGACTAATGTTGAGGGCATTGCAGTACAGCACCTTGTTTGGCGGAAAAATATTGGTGCATGCCAATGAAACAAACCTGAGTGCAGGCGGACGCATGCATGAAGGAATTACCAGTACACATCTTGGCTTAAAAGGTATTCCGGCCTTGGCAGAAGAAGTGGTAATTGCTCGCGATATTGAACTGGCAAAATATGCAAATGCTCCTATTCACTTTGCGCACCTCTCGTCAAAAGGAAGTGTAGAACTGATTCGCAAAGCCAAAAAACAAGGTGTTCAGGTTACTTGTGATGTTGCAGTAGCCCATTTGTGTTATACAGATGAAAACCTACAGACCTTTGATACCAACTACAAAGTTACCCCTCCTTTACGTAGCAAAACAGACCAAAAAGCTTTATGGGATGGATTAATAGATGGCACCATTGATTGCATTGTTACAGACCATGCGCCAGAAGACGTAGAACACAAACAAGTGGAATTTGAATACGCAGCAACAGGTATGATTGGATTGCAAACTGCCTACTCTCAATTACTGGCTGCTGCTCCTAAAAATTTTACAGAAACACATTTGGTTCAAGCCATCAGCATCAATCCTCGCGCATTTTTAGGTCGCTCGCTAAGCATAGGCAAAGGGGCGCCAGCAGAGCTTACCGTTTTTTCACCTAACGGTAAATGGGAGTACACAGATGCCACAAATCTTTCCAAATCAAAAAACTCACCTGTGCTCAACCAAACGTTAAATGGGCGAATATTGGGTATTGTTAACAAAGACCAACTTTTAAAATTTCATTCATGAGTGCAGCAATCAAAGCGCTTCACGCTTTTTTTACACCAGCAGGTTCAGGCGTAAAACCAGCTGAAGCCATTCTTTCAGATTTATTTAACAGCAAAGAACCATTCTTATCAAAGATTGCGACATTTGATAACTGCATTCAAACACATCAAGCGCTTGAGCCAGTAAGTGAATATTTGTTTGATTTGATGATGGGACATCATCTGGAAAGATTTCACCAAGAGCCCAACTTTTTTGAATCAAAAGAGTGGATGGATATTGAAGATAAAACATTGGAACGGGGTACCGAACTGCTGAACCTGTTATTGTATATCATTGAATCAAAAGATGCAGAAGTTGTTCCTACACTTGAAGATTTTTTACATGAGTTTTTGTTGGTAGATGAAGATGAGTTTCAAGATGAACATCGCATTTACGAACCACTGATTGCCTATCAGGAAGCGGGCGAAGCTGAATTGGAGAGCTTACGCGAGATTGAACAATCGATTGCACCTGATTCGGAAATCAAAGAACTGTTTGTTCCCATTGTTTGCTTTTTTCAATACTACCATTTACCAACACTTCCAAGCGAAGTGACCGCAACCCTAAGTACCGATGAACAGTCTATTGTTTTAGCTTTATTGGCTTACTACCACGCATAAACAAGGTATTTGGCAGTTACGGCCTAAAAAAGGATATTTGGATGCACGCGAATTAATGGTGTAGAAATGAAATTACTTAAAATTATTGCGGCTAATGGTTTGGCAATGGTGTTGTTAATCACCATCTTATTTGCCCTTACTTCTGTAGTGTTAAACTCTGCTACTCGGCATGGTGAATCACTTACAGTGCCAGATATTACTGGTATGCCGGTGGCTGATGCCATTGATGTCCTCACCCAAAAAAACTTAAAATTCCTCATAACCGATTCGTTGTACTTTACGGATAAACCAAAGAACAGCATCTTGGATCAGAATCCTGCTCCCCAATCAAAGGTAAAGGAGGGCCGTGTGGTGTATCTTACTTTAAACAGCAGCACACCACCTTTGGTGAACATGCCAAACTTGGTCGATGTTTCGTTACGACAAGCGCAAGTGCTTTTGCAAAGTGCAGGACTCAAACAAGGAACGCTCTCGTATAAGCCAGATATTGCACAAAATGTGGTTTTGGAACAGTCGGTAAATGGGAAGTTGATTGTTGCTGGAAGTCGGATTCCGAAAGGATCTACAATTGACTTGGTTTTGGGAGATGGCTTGGGCAGTGGCGATGTTGCCTTACCTAATTTAAGTGGAATGACCTTGGAAGAAGCCAGTAATTTATTGGTAAGCTCTTCGTTAAGTTTAGGTTCAGTTGTGTATTTGGGTCCGATAAGTGATAGTGCTTCAGCTAAGGTTACCAAACAGCATCCTGTTTATGCCGAAGGGGTAATGGTAGGTTCGGGCCAACCAATTGATTTATTTTTAGCACAATAACGAATGATACGATCTATTGTTTTTACGTGTATGCTGACGGCCCTCAGCACCGCGCTGCTTGCGCAGCGCGGTGCTGAGGTGTTGCTGCCTCTACACACCAATCCTGTTTTGCAGCAACAGCCTTTTGCCCAGCCCCAACAAGTTGGGCTGGGCAAAAAGGCCGCTACCGGCAACTTCCCCTTGATTGATCGTTTCACCTATCCCGGCACCGAACTCAACGACTCCCTTTGGGAACTTAAACTAGTAAAAAAAGAAGGACAAACCGCTGTGCTCAATGCCCTTGATGAAAACAACCAACCTTATCGAAACAACGACAACAGCTACGGTGAAACCGATGTAATGCTAAGCCGAAATTTTGCCCTCAACCAAGCTGCTTCCGTTTACCTGTCATTTACCTACAGCACAGGTCCTAACTGGCAAGCTACCGACTCGCTCGTAGTTGAAATCAGTACCTCGTCTGGCAATTTTACCACCCTGTGGCGCGATCCCGCTACTCCGCAAACACGTACCTCGATCCGAATCAATATTAATACAAACGCACTCGATCAAAACAATACACAATTGCGGTTTCGGTATTTTACCAATGCCTCGGCAACCAATACTTACGGAATTGTGCTGCATGAAGTTACCCTCGCAGCCAAACTCCCCAACCCATGGGCAGAAACATTTACCCAAGTTACCAACGACTCCTTTCCGTTACCCCAAAATTGGCAATCAGCCCCAGGTAAAATCTACACAAGAGGCAACTTTCCCGAAGGAGCAAATGCGTTTGTGTTTAATGCATATTCCGATTCGAACCAAGTATACAATAATGCAAATGGCTCTATTGGCTTTGCCGACACCCTCACTTCAATTGCCATGAGCATGTTCCAATTTCAACCAAACGACTCCGTATTTTTAAGTTTTGTATACCAATCGTTACCCAACGCAAACAACAATGATTCACTCGTACTTGAGTTGCTCAACAATACAGGCCAGTGGATTCGTGTATGGCAAACAGGTGCCAACGCCCCTAACCCAACGCGATTTATCAGACAAGTAAATATTGGCAGGTTTAGACACGATTTTTTTCAGTTCAGACTCATCAATAAATGCACCTACCAAGAAGCTGATTCGTTGCAGTTTTTGGCTACACGGTTTCAACTTGGCGTAAAAAAACGGTTGCCTTTTATCGATGATTTCTCCAAAACAAACCTTTTCCCCGATAAACAAAACTGGACCAACAGGTACGTATTTATCAATAATGATTTTGCAATCAGACCACCTAGTGTAAACGTGGCAACGTTTGATGGACTTGATGAACGTGGCAATCCATATGGTGTAGGACGCGGTTACCTCGATACGTTAACCTCCATTCCAATTGATTTAAGTGGATTGGTGCGCACTGATTCAGTATACCTTAGTTTTTGGGTACAACCTGCTGGCTTAGGCGATCGGCCAAACCCGGCAGATTCAATTGTGGTGGAGTTTAAATTACCTTCATTTTCCACAAACAGTTGGCAAACGGTATGGAATGGCACAGCTGCTACATTTACTTCCAATGCATTTACCCCTGTTTATGTAATTGTAGACTCATTGTATTTGCATGACGACTTTCAATTTCGGTTTAAGAACATTGGAAGCCGCACCGGAAACATCAATATCTGGAATATTGATTATGTGCGTTTGGATAGAGGCCGCAGACCCAACGATGGATTTTTTGACGTTGCATTGTCAAACACCCCACCTGCATTACTTACTCCTTACACGTCAATGCCACGCAACCACTTCTTGTCAAACCCTGCAGCATTTACCAATACCCAACAAAAAATGGTGGTGAAGCTCAATACTGCAAACGATTTTCCAATCAATTATGGTCGTGTAACATTTAATCCAGATCAGGTGCGTATCGACTCATTTGGAAATACACTTGGTTTTGTTGCAGCCCAATCAGACACATTGGTGAATCTATTGAGTTCATTTTCGCTAAGTGGTACGTTTGCTGGTGATTCACAAACAGTAAAAGCAAGGTATTACACCAACCTTAACAACAATGTCGACAATATTCCAACCAACGATACCTTTACCATTAACACCTACTTTAGCAATTTTTTTGCCTACGATGATGGAACTGCAGAAGCAGGTTATGGTTTGGAAAATGAGCCCGGAAGTGTAGCGCTCGGTTATACATTGCAAGTGCCCGATACCTTATTTGGATTAAGCATGTTTTTTAACCAGTCGTCAGTTGATGTGAGTACCTTGCCTTTTAACTTAATGATATGGAGCGCGATTGGCACGGGTCCAGGCGGAACCGGAGAAACTGTTCTCAAACGCATTCTTGTTTCGAGGCCCATTTACACCAACCAACGAAATGGATTTTACTATTACAAATTACCTGAGCCTATTGCCATGCCTGCTGGTAAATTTTACATCGGTTGGGAACAATCATCCATCTTCAACCTCAATATGGGATTTGACCGCAACTACCAGCTAAATGGTGTGTTTGCCAAAAACCCTGAAATGTGGTACAAAGTAGATAATATTCAGGTATGGCAACAAACTGCATTTACGGGTGCCCTAATGATGCGTCCACTGATTGGCAAATGGTTAAATCCTCCCGTTGGTGTGAGTGAATTAGATGCCAGCATGCAAACAAGTTGGGAGCCATCGCTCTATCCGAACCCAGCTTCCGAAATCCTTTATATTGAGCCCAATACCACATCTCCCTATTCTGTTCAAGTATTCAATACCATGGGCCAATCGCTGATGATGGTAAATGATTCGCCAAAAAGGTTATCTTTGAACGGGCTCGCAAGTGGGATGTATTGGGTAACACTCACCAATACTCATAGCGGTTCGCAACAAACAAAAAAAGTATTCATTCATTCCTCATTCTAATGGCAGATATTACTTGCACCGAATTACGTGAACGCATTCAAAATGGCGAAAAGGTAACAATTATAGATGTTCGTGAAGCATACGAATACGAAGAGTTTAATATTGGAGCCCAACTCATTCCTTTGGGCGAAATTCCAAGCAAACTTGATGAATTAGCGCACCTTAAAAATGAAGAAATTATCGTGCATTGCAGAAGTGGTGCCCGTAGCAATAACGCAAAACTTTTCATGATGGAAAATGGTTTTACCAATGTGCGTAATTTGCTAGGTGGCATGATGGAATGGCAAGCCACAGCTTAATTCGCCAAAAGCACACATACCAAAAACCTTATGCATGTTTCAGCCAAACACATCTCATGGTTGCTAACAGTTGCTGCATTGAGTGCAATGTTGCTTAACTTGGTATGCACTCCAAACAATAACCAATCTGCCGAAAAAACATACCTTAACCACCACGATACCGTCAATTATGTTGGCATGCAAACATGCCGCAGTTGCCACAGCGAAATTTACAATACCTTTATCCAAACCGGAATGGGGCAAAGTTTTGGACTTGCTACCCGCGCTAAAAGTGCTGCCGACTTTACCAAGAAACATGTAGTATATGATGCCAGCATCAACATGCACTATGCACCATTTTGGAAAAACGACTCGATGTACATCATGGAGTTTAGGTTAAATGGTAGAGATACCGTACACAAGCGAATCGAAAAAGTAGATTACATTATTGGTTCAGGGCAACATACCAACTCGCATTTAATGAACCGCAATGGATACATTTACCAACTTCCACTCACATGGTATGCACAAAAACACAAATGGGACTTGCCACCTGGTTTTGAAAATGGTAAAAACGCTCGGTTCACACGCACAATCGGATTTGAATGCATGAGTTGCCACAATGCAATGCCACAATACGAAACCAACTCAGGTAATAAATTTATCAATATACCACTTGGCATTGATTGCGAGCGCTGCCACGGACCAGGTGAAGTGCACGTTGCACAAAAAGCATCAGGTATCATAGTGGATACCGCAACACAAATTGATTACAGCATTGTGAATCCCAAAAAACTTCCTTGGAATTTACAAATTGATGTTTGCCAACGTTGCCATTTGCAAGGCAATGCTGTACTTAAACCCGGAAAAACATTTGCCGACTTTAAACCGGGTATGCAACTCTCATCTGTAGTTGATATTTACATGCCAAAATACAAAGGCAAAGAAGACGAATTTATTATGGCCAGCCATGCCCAACGACTTCAGTTGAGCAAGTGTTTTATTTCAAGCCAATCTGCAAGTGCGAGCCAAAACACGTTAACATGTATTACTTGCCACAACCCCCATGTGAGCGTTAAAGTTACCGGTACGCAGGTATTTAACAAGGCTTGTATGAATTGCCATGAAAGCAAACAACAATGCACCGAAAAAGAATCGGTTAGAATGGTTAAACAAAACAATTGTTGGGGTTGCCATATGCCTAAGTCAGGAACCATTGATATTCCGCATGTCACTGTAACAGATCACCGAATTCGCATTCCTGCGCCCGCCAAACAACAAGCAAAAGTGAAATCGTTTATCGGACTTTATTGCATCAACAATAGCCAATCCGATTTGCTTACCAAAAGCAAGGCGTATATCAATGATGTTGAAAAATTTGAAGGCGTATTTTCAAATTTGGATACCTCTCAACAAATTATCAATTCATTAACATTATCGAAAGACGAATACATAGAACTCCAAACACATATTTGGTACTTGCAACACAATGATGCCGCAATGGTAAAACTTGGGCAACAATTCAAACCCTCGCAAGTTGTACAACCATGGACTTGCTACCGCATTGGGCAAGGATACCAAAACCTTGGATTGGCTGCAGCAGCGTTGGCTTGGTACCAGCAAGCGGTGAAACTGGCACCATCGAACTTGGATTTTATCAATAAACTGGGCGCCATATTAATTGAGTTAAACGAACTTGACGAAGGCATTAATTGTTTTAAGCAATCATTGCAATTGTATGCCAAACAACCTGATGCTCTCACCAATATTGGATTTGGTTACCTCAAACAAAACAACACCGCTGCTGCAATGGATGCTTACAACAAAGCGTTAGCCATTGATCCTGATTGTGAACAGGCATTGCTCAACAAAGCAGCTTTACTTAATCTTTTAGGTAAACGGGTAGAAGCAAAACAAACATTGCAACAATTGCTTAAGATTAATCCAACCCATCCTCAGGTAAACCAATTGCTGCAACAATTATGAAGGCCAAAAAACGAAACACACGAAAACCCATCTACATTGCAGCAGCGGTAGTGTTGTTGGTACTTATCGCTTTTGGTGTAAAAGTATATGAAGATGTGTTTGCACCAAATACAACTCTTACCGAAGGTGAAAAAGAATTTGTGTTTGTGCCTACCCTTCACCCATTAGATGACTTAAAACGCAATTGGGAACTACAAGGAGTTGTTAAACATCCAGAAACCCTCATTCGCTTAATACGGTTATTGGGATTTGAAAACAAGTTAAAGCCAGGCAGATATGAAGTGACTCCTGATATGAGTAATTACCAATTGCTGCGCCTAATGGCAAGTGGCAAACAAACCCCAATCAACATCACGTTTAAGTATGCTGAACGCAAAACAGATTTGGCTGGTTTTTGGAGCAAACACCTCGAAGCCGATAGTGCAACCATTGTTGCGCTTTTAAACAATCCATACACGTTACCTGAAACTGAACTTGATACAGCAAACAGTGTTTCGGTATGCATACCCAATACCTACAACTTTTACTGGAACACCCCTGCCGAAGATTTATTGTTACGATTGCAAAAAGAATACAACTTGTTTTGGAATGAAGTAAGAAAAGAACAAGCTGCAAAACTAGAACTTACGCCTGCACAGGTAAGTGTGCTAGCCTCAATTGTGCAAAAAGAAACCTACCAAAAAAGTGAAATGCCCACTATTGCGGGTGTGTATTACAATCGTTTAAAACGAAACATGCCATTACAAGCTGATCCAACTATTTTGTTCGCTATAAATGATAAATCCATTCGAAGGGTGAGTGGAAGCATGCTGAAAATTGAATCACCTTACAATTCTTATACACGCAAAGGATTGCCACCTGGACCTATTTGTGTTGCATCTGTTCAGGCTATTGATGCTGTACTTCAACTGCAATCACATTCGTATATTTATTTTTGTGCCCGCGAAGATTTCTCTGGTTATCACCGCTTTGCTGCCTCATTTGCCGAACACCAAATAAATGCACGGAAATACCAGCGAGAATTAAACAGAAGAGGTATCCGATAATTTGAATATTTTTGGCAAGTGGTTCGGAATATCTCAGTATTATTTAGGTATGGCTTGTTTTGGTATGCGCTGTTTTTGGCAGCTAGGTTTGTGTTTTTGATAGTAAACCATAACCAAAGCGAGCAGTTTGGTTATAGCGTATTAATGGAAACGTTTTACCAAGGATTGCAACTCGATATTTCGATGGTTTGTTATGTAAGTGTGATTCCGGTATTGTTATGGATAACTGCTTTATGGATTCCAGGTCAAGTTGTTTTAAACCGCGTACTCAAAACTTACAATACGCTGATACTTGTATGCTTAATTGTAATAACCATTGCTGATGCTGAATTGTACCAACATTGGGGACAAAAATTAAACAGTTATGCATTTTCGTTTGCTAAATACCCCAAAGACATGCTGGCCTTTTCAACAGGCAACCACAATTGGCTACTTATCCTGATCTCGTTGCTCTTTTCTGTGCTTGCGTATACGCTGTACCATTATGGAATGCGTGGTCTTGATGAACTAAGTAGGCAACATCAACCTTGGGTAAAAATTACAGTTATTCCTGTTGTATTGTGTTTATTGATTTTTGGTATCCGTGGTGGATTTGGTAAAACACCGCTAAGCCAAAGCTCCGCTTTTTTTAGCACACATTTGTTTTTAAACCATGCCGCACTTAATACAAGCTGGAACTTTTTAGCATCTGTTGCAGAAAATGCCGCATCAAATACCAAAAACCCATATGCGTTTACCAGTGAAACAAATGCCCAAAAACTCATTGCCCCGTTTTTTGCCAAACCCAGTACTAGCGAGCAAATACTCACAACCAAACGTCCGAATATTGTGCTCATTATTTTAGAAGGATGGAGTGCAGACGTAGTTGAGAGTGCTGGTGGCGAAAAAAACATTACCCCCAACTTTAACAAGCTAGCCAAACAAGGAATTCAGTTTGCAGATTTTTACGCAAGTGGCAACCGAACTGATAAAGGGTTAGCCGCAATCTTAAGTGCGCAACCTGCTTTACCAACCAATTCCATTATTAACAATATTCAAAAATTTACATCCTTGCCATCCATACCCAAATCGCTTAAAAGCGCTGGTTACCAAAATGCATTTTATTATGGCGGCAACAGTGATTTTGCTAACATGAAAGGATATTGGTTAAGCAGTGGTTACGACCGAATACTTGACCTTGAATTTTTCCCGCTTAACGTACAAAACGCAGAATGGGGTGTTCATGATGATATTTTGTACGAAACAATTATCAATGATATTAAAACGTTAAAAGAACCTTTTTTGGCAAGCATTCTAACACTGAGTAGCCATGAGCCTTTTAATGTTCCAGCCAAACGCGGAGATTTTAGTGATGATACCGGAGATAAATACCGAAATGCAGTTTGGTATTCAGATTCATGTTTGGGCGTATTTTTTGCCAATGCAGCCAAGCAGCCTTGGTACAATAACACCTTGTTTATTGTACTTGCCGACCATGGACATAAGCAGCCTAAAGGTAGACTTGCAATGGATCCTGAGTTATTTCATATTCCGTGCATGTTTGTTGGCAATGTTATTGACAGCAGTTGGCGAGGCAAAACAATTACACAAACTGCATCACAGGTACACCTTGCGTCAACCTTATTAAACCAACTGCAACTTCCAAGTGCAGAATTTACTTGGAGCAGCAACCTATTGGACCAACAATATGTTCCATACGCTGCATTTACCTATTACCCGGGTGTTGGAATCGCAACACCACAAGCAACAGCAGTTTGGAGTTACCACAATCAATTTATTGAACGCAGCAAAGGCGACTCAAGTTGCTGGGACTCACTTGGACTAAGCGCAAGAGCTTACTTGCAATTGTATTATGATGAATTTATGAAACGATAAACATGCAAGCGGAATTACCACAAAATCTTTTTCGCAATACCGAATACAAATTGTTTTTAGCCACACGGGTTGCACTTACCATTGCTCTGCAAATGCAAGCTGTAGTGGTTGGGTGGCAATTGTACGTGCTTACAAAAGATCCATTTTCGCTAGGCTTGGTTGGTTTAGCAGAAGCCATACCTGCATTAAGCATTGCATTATTTGCGGGACACCAAGCAGATATTGGCAATAAAAGAGGCATTCTCATTAAAAGTTTAATCGCCTTAATATGTTGCTCGGTTGGCATCTTACTTGTAACATTAGATGATTTTGTAATTGGTATTGGCAGCACTTATGCTGTAAGGGGAATTTACCTTTTCATTTTTTTAAGTGGATTTGCACGCGGTTTTTTTTCACCCACTGCGTTTGCGTTCTTATACCAACTTGTACCCAAAAGTTCGTTAGCCAAAGCTTCAACCTTAAACAGCTCAGCTTGGCAAATTGCAGCCATCATTGGTCCTGCTGCAGGAGGATTTGCCTATGCTGCATTTGGTATTACCAATACATTATTGCTTATTTTGGTTTTGATGATTATTGCCGCGGCTGCATTGTTTTACATCCAATCTAAACCCAATGAAGCACCACAAAAAATAGAATCAATTGGTATTCGTTTAAAAGAGGGCATTCAATATGTGTTTAATAACAAGGTTATTTTAAGTGCACTTTCGCTTGATTTATTTGCTGTATTGTTTGGTGGTGCAGTGGCCTTGCTTCCAGTATTTGCTGATGAAGTACTCAAAGTAGGTCCGCAAGGTTTAGGCGCTTTAAGAGCTGCACCTTCCTTAGGTGCAAGCATTACGATGATCTGGTTATCAGTTCGCAAGCCATTTGCAAAACCAGGCATTGTATTATTGTATTGTGTGGCAGCATTTGGACTATGCATGATTGGTTTTGCACTATCTACCTCCTTTTACCTTTCGTTGGTATTGTTGTGTTTGAGTGGTGCTTTCGATAGCGTAAGCGTAGTGATTAGAGGTGTCATTTTACAACTAGAAACTCCCGATGCCATGCGCGGCAGAGTATCAGCAGTCAATACCATGTTTATTGGGTCATCAAACGAAATTGGTGCTTTTGAAAGTGGCCTTGCTGCGCGACTCTTTGGGTTAATTCCATCAGTGGTTGCAGGAGGATGCATCACCTTGGGTGTAGTAACCATTACCGCACTGAAGGCTACACAGTTAAAATTGTTTTCTTATCAGCAACATGAACGACAGTAAAATTTATGGACTTATTGCCGCTGAACTCGGCATCACAATTAAACAAGTAAGTGCTACAGCACAACTATTAGATGAAGGTGCAACCGTTCCTTTTATTTCACGTTACCGTAAAGAAATAACACAAGGACTCGATGAAGTTGCCATTGATAAAATTAAAATCAAGACCGCAACATACCGCGAACTCGAACAACGTAAAACCTATATTTTACAAACCATTACCGAACAGGGAAAACTTACACCCGAACTCGAACAACAGATTGTAAATTGCTGGGACAGCATGGTGCTCGAAGATTTGTACTTGCCTTACAAACCTAAACGTAAAACACGAGCAACCGTTGCTCGCGAAAACGGTTTAGAACCTTTGGCTGATTGGTTGTTATTGGAAACAGATGAAGAGGCCAATACCCATGCAAAATCATTTTTATCCGAAACAGTAAAAGATATTGAGCAAGCACTTGAAGGAGCACGTGATATAATAGCCGAACGTATTAATGAGGATGCAGCCATTCGCGCAATGGTAAGAACACAATTTGAAAGACATGCCATTGTATCAACAAAAGTGTACAAGAGCCGCGAGTCAGAGGCTGCTAAATTCAAAGATTATTTCGCTTTTAGTGAACCCCTCAAAAAATGCCCGTCTCACCGGCTGCTAGCAATGTTTAGGGGCGAAGACGAAGGCTTTTTAAAACTCACAATCGCCCCCGAAAACGAAGACGATGTATTGGAAAAAATAGACGATCATTACCTTAAACGCAATACGTCATCAAGCAAACATATTTCGGAAGCCATTACGGATGCTTACGATCGGTTGTTGGCACCCTCAATTGAAAATGAATTTAGAAACCTAGCAAAAGACAGAGCGGATGAAGAAGCGATTGTTGTATTTGCCGAAAACTTAAGACAGCTATTGCTTTCAGCACCATTAGGAGGGAAACGTATTTTAGCAATAGATCCAGGATTTCGCTCGGGATGCAAAGTTGTTTGTTTAAGCAAAGAAGGAACCTTGCTCGATGATGATATCATTTACCCACACGAACCACAACTTGATGCAATAGGTGCAAGTAAAACATTGCAATTGCTTGTAGCCAAATACCAAATTGAAGCCATCGCCATTGGCAACGGAACCGCTGGACGCGAAACTGAAGATTTGGTGCGCAGTATCCAATTTGAACCGCCTATTGATTTGTATATGGTAAATGAGAGTGGTGCTTCTATTTATTCTGCATCAGAAGTAGCACGCGAAGAATTTCCAGAGAAAGATGTGACCGTGCGTGGTGCTGTTTCAATTGGCCGCAGGCTTGCCGACCCACTCGCAGAGCTCGTAAAAATAGATCCAAAATCAATTGGTGTTGGGCAATACCAACACGATGTGAACCAAGTAAAACTTAAACGTTCATTAGACAGTGTAGTAGAAAGTTGTGTAAATACCGTAGGCGTTAATGTAAATACTGCAAGTAAAAGTTTGCTCACTTATGTATCAGGACTAGGCCCTCAACTGGCACAAAATATTGTACAATACCGAACCGAAAATGGTGCATTTAAAAGCAGGAGTCAACTTAAAAAAGTACCTCGCTTAGGTGAAAAAGCATTTGAGCAATGTGCTGGTTTTTTACGAATACCTGATGCCAAAAATATACTTGATAACAGTGCTGTTCATCCCGAAAGGTATGCGTTGGTTGAACAAATGGCAAAAGATTTAAACTGCTCGGTTACCGATATTATCCAACAAGAAACGTTGCGTAAACAAATTGTACCGCAAAAATACCTTACTGAACAAATTGGCTTACCTACAATCAATGATATTTTAAAAGAACTTGCTAAACCCGGACGTGACCCGCGTGAACAATTGAAAACATTTGCATTTGCTAATGTGCGTAAACCCGAAGACTTAACTGCGGGGATGGTACTACCAGGCATTGTAACCAATATTACCAAATTTGGTTGCTTTGTGGATGTAGGTGTTAAACAAGACGGAATGGTGCATATTTCACAATTGGCAAACCGATTTGTAAGCGACCCGAATGAAGTGGTGAAATTGCAGCAGCAAGTTACGGTGAAAGTGATTGAAGTTGATTTAGCGCGTAAACGAATTAGCTTAAGCATGAAAGATGTATAAGCAATGTATTACCTTTGGCTAAATGAAAGATTTCAAAAAATACTATACTATTCCAGCAACTCCTGATGAGGTATATGCTGCCTTAACACATGAAGGCACTATTCAATTATGGACGGGCGATAAGGTAACCATGCAACCCATTGCAGGAACAGAGTTTTCATTATGGGACGATGGAATAGTAGGTAAAAACTTGGAGTTTGAACCGGGTAAAAAGCTGGTACAACAATGGTATTTTGATCAAGAAGAGCCTTCTATTGTTACCATTAAGCTGCATGCTGATAAGCAGTATACCTCAATGGAAGTGCGTCACACAAATATACCTGACGATGCGTATGCGGATATTGTAGATGGTTGGGATACAGAGTACGTTGGAAGCTTGATTGATTTTTATACCGAATAAAATTTATTCGAATCTTTCTTTACGCAACACTTGTGCATCACTTACGTAAGCAATGATGCTGTACTTATCAAAATACTTTTCCGAAATCAAGGTAAATATTTTTTCAGCAACATCCTCTTTTACCAAAGTATCAATACGCACATTGCGGCCCTCCCAATCGGTAAAGTGTTTGCCATGTATGCCTTCTCCTTCTACCTCGCTAATGGTATACCCTTTACATCCGCATGTTTTGATATCATTTATCAATCGCTCAGCTAATGAGTCGAGTGCAACAATGGTAACTAATTTTACTGCTATAAAATTCATAAGCATTAAGTGTAAATAGCGTGAACAATTTGCATATACAATGGAATTCCAATGGTAACATTAAATGGAAATGCAATAGCCAATGCGGCCGTTAAATAATAACCTGGGTTTGCTTGAGGCAAAGCAATCCGAATGGCTGCTGGGGCAGCAATATAACTTGCACTCGCGCTTAATATAGAAAACAAAATTGCTCCTCCTTCTGACAAACCCGACAAATATGCCAAAAACGCACCTAATACGGCATTTACAATGGGTATGCAAATACCAAAAGCTACCAACTTAAATCCAACTTTGCGTATATCACCAACCCTGCGTCCTGCAACCAAACCAACCTCCAACAAAAACAAACACAAGATTCCTTTGAAAGGTGCATCAAACAAAGGCGATACCTGCTCAAATCCTTTTTTACCCGTTAATAAGCCAATGGCAATACCTCCTAATAGCAACATAATGCCTTTACCAGTGAGCAGTTCATGTAAAACTTGTTTGGTGCTCTCTTTATCTGTGCTGGTGTATTTACTGGCAATATACAAAGAGATTAATACTGCTGGCACTTCCATAATGGCAAGCATAGCAGGCATAAATCCTTCATACGAAATTCCTGCACTATCCAAATACGACAAACACTGGCTAAAGGTAACGGCAGATACTGACCCAAAATGTGCAGCCAGTGCTGCTGCATTAATTGCATCAAACTTACCCAACCTAAACAGGGCGGCAAATACCCAAAGTGGTATCACAATACAAATAGCAATTGCAGCCAATCCGGGCTTGTAAAAGTCAACAATTGATGCTTGCGATAACTTCATCCCACCTTTGAGTCCAATGGCGAACAACAGGTAAATGGTAAGTCCAAGGTACATACCATCTGGAAACTTCAAATCACTTTTAACTAAGGTGGCCAGTACTCCCAGAGCAAAGGCTAAAACCATGGGTGATGTTAAACTCGAAATAAATACGTCTGCCATAAGTGTGTAACACAAACATACAGCCTTTTGGCATTAAGCGCACATTAAATATCCGATTTGGATTTACTTTTCGAATCATCCATATGAATAGCGTACCAATCTATTTTGCGTGAGTAATACATCACAATTGCTAAAATCACAAAGATACCAATACTGCCAATAATCAATGCATAATCTTGCAATTGTATAACCACAAATATAAATCCATACAAAATCGTTAGGATTCCAACTAACAACATCGTTAATGGGTTCGATTTAAGAATGGCCCTACTGTAGCCTCCAATCAACAACAATGTTGCTATTGCAGCAATTGCAAACGCACCATTAAAAAATACATGCTCTGAAATAGACACCAACAAAGTGTAAAAAGCAATCAATGCTATACCTACTAAAATGTATTGAATTGGATGGATATACGTTTGTTGAAGCACCTCAATAAAAAAGAAAACCAAGAACGTAAACCCAATAAAAAGAATGGCGTACTTAATGGCACGTTCCGCTTTTTGGTAATTGTCAACTGGTACAATTAAATCAATGCCAAATGCCGATGATGGCACTGAGTATTTACTGCCTGTCCATACCTGCGGATAATTACGGTTCAGGTGTAAGATATTCCAGTTAGCTGTAAATCCTGAATCAGCAACCGTGCGCTTATCTGGTAAAAATGCACCATTAAAACTTGGATTGGCCCAACCCGAAACAATACCCACATCTGTTACTTTACCTACAGGAGTAAAATACAACAATTGGCTTCCTTTAACCGATAGCTTAAACTCACATGAATAGGTTTGCGAATCGATGGCTGCTGCTAATGGAACGTGTGCATTAATACCCGACCTTGCAATATCGGGTGATGTAATGCCTGGATTAAACAATACTTGCTGCCCGTTCCAGTTTACGGTTACTTGCTCTTCAATGCCCCGTAAGTCATCTATGCCTAAAATTAATTCTGCCTTGTCAAATTGTATCTGTTGAATAGGGATATCTAACCCTGCCAATAATTGCGCATCAAAAGATGCTTTCACATTAAGCGAAGCATTATATACCACAATCTCATAAATTCCACGTTTGCGCTTTTCCGGATTTACTGCCCCATTGCACGCTAAAAGGGTTGGCAATAAGTAAATATAATCCAATGTTTGCACCCACCTCACAACAGAATCTTTAGGATTTATTTCTTTACTATAGCGGGTAAATGGGATTGCCAAAACAGGACCAGTTAAGGTTTGCTGACCAGCCCATTTTGAACTCACTTCACTTATTGCCTCATTTTGCACAGTTTGCCTTTCGTAAATCAAACTGCGAATCATGCTGGTAGGGATGAGTAATAACAAAGAAACAAATAAGATAACACCTATCTTAAGGTAGATATTGGTTTTGAAAGTTTGCATAGGTTTGGTTTTGTGTAGCTAAACGAAAATAGCAAGTAATTTGTATGAATGATTGATTTAATAAATTCTTAATCGGGTTTAGGGGTTGCTTTGTAAATGCAAAAATGGTCGTTGTCTACTATTTTGGGATAACCATTCATGCTGACCTCGGTGCCAAAACAGCGTTTAAGAATAACGATGTATTTAAGCCCTTTTGATTTCAGCTCGTCAATATAATTGGGATCCAGCACTTTTTCATTTGTATTAATCCAACCTTTACGGTGGGCAAAATACATGGGTGTTGGATACTCGCCACTGTTGATTAAAATTAAATCGGTTCGTTCTGAAAATTGGTCAAGCGCGGTTTCCAGCTTCATGCAATTTTGGTAATTTTCATGAATGCGAAAATCATGTTGCTGGGCGGCAATCCCTTCAATTGCAATGGCCAAAATAATCCATCCTTTTACCTGAATAGATTGGATAATTTGCAGTCCATAAGCAGCCAAAAGTGCCATCACAGGTACAAATGGAATCATATAATACCCGTGGTGTGTGAAGGTGAATCCTGCCTTAAGCATAATTAGTAAAAATGGAACAAACGATAGTGTTGCAATCAGCATCATTTGCTTATCGCGCTTTCGAACCATCACCACCAATCCCGTAATACATGCCAAAAATCCGATATACTTTAAAGCAATATCGTAAAAGTTATGCAAGGCATCTTGGTAATGCAAAATGATTTCGGCAATTCCAATACGGATACTTTTACCCATAAAAAAATGCCAAAAACCATAAGTGGAAACCAAATATGGAACCCAATAAAAGTACCACCATACCACAGGCAGTAAAGCAAAGGCAGTTGCTGCTGCAAACAACCACTTTCTACTTACAGGTATTTCCTTATTAAAATAAAATGCAACCAATATGGGCAACAAACAACCAGAAGGCAATTTCGACAACACACCAAAAGCCAGGAGTAGCATATAACAGAGTAATTGAATCCAATTATTTTTTGTTGCTTCGAGGTAGTTGGTTCCAACATACAATGCCATCAAAACCAACGACATTGAAAACGTATCTGGCATTATTTTACGTGAATACGAAAACCAAACCGAAACGGCTAATATCAGGGTAGCATTAAACGCTATTGGATGCAAAAAATATTTGCGCACCAAAAGGTAAAAAAACCAAAGTCCAACACTTGAAAAAAGTAAATTAATCAAACGACCATACCAATGCTCATAACCAAATATGGCAGAGGCAAAGTAAATAAGGTAATTAAGCACCGGAAATTCCATTCCAGTTATTCCTGTTTTTTCCCCAGCAAAATCAATTCGTGGATAGAGCATGTTTGCATCGGTTTCTATAAAATTACGCGCTACCATGGTAACGGTGGTTTGCCTCCAGTTATGACTTACCTCCAATGGTGGGTTGGTTATTCCAATTAATCGAATTGTAAAAAATAAGTAAATGAAGAACCGAATATCCGTAAGCAAAGCCTTTACATTCTTTAGATTTAACTGCATGATTTTAAACTAACTAAACACATAAAAAGCCTTTTGCATCAGGCATATCAAAAGGCTAAATGCTAAACTAAAGTGAAGGTATCTTGTTTTATCGATATCACCAATAAACCACTCTTTAATTAAAAAATTTATGAAGAAAAACAGCATACACACCTTAGTCCTTGCATTGCTTACACTTACATACATTCATACAGATGCGCAAAACACTAACGAAGCCAAAACACTATTTGGTAGTGGTAACCCAATAAATACAAAGAATATAGGCTTTTTCATTGCTCCAAGTTACGGCTTTACCCAAATGGATGGGACAATGGCATCACTACTAGCTATCAGAGGAGGAATCAATATTAAAGATCAATTTTCTATTGGTTCATTTTTGAATACATCACTTAATGAGATCAATCCGCAAAGCGAAATTCTAACAAATGTATATATGGATTACTGGTCTGTAGGCGGTTTTATAGAGTATACGCTACTAGCCAAAAAGGTATTTCACGTAACTTTTCCCTTGTATATTGGATATGGCGAAGTGGAAATGGATAACCAAATAGGAGAAGCAGAACTTGGAGAAGCCAATTTTGCGCAAATAGAACCTTCTGCACTACTAGAGGTTAATTTACACAAACATGTTCGTTTTAATCTTGGCGCTGGTTATCGATTTGTAGGTAAAATGAATTACAGAAACCTTAATGAGTCAGATATTTCAGGAGTTACCGGATATGTAGGATTAAAATTCGGTTTGTTCAAGTAAACTAAATATGCAGTACCGACCGTTTAAGTAAGTAAACGAGTATACAAGATATTTCAATGGTACTGAGTTACTCATTCTAAATAAATCTAACTACTTTAAGTGGATCAAAACTAGGATTCACCCTATAGTATTTGCTGATTTACTTAAACTAAAAAGTCTAATACAACCACCTATTTATTGAAACTAAACTGGAACCAGTCAACCATCTACCCGATTACAAACGGTTATTGTCGTAAATAGCCGTTAAATGAACGGCTACTCAAGCTGCCTTATATGAATTTCGTTTTCGAGTTGGCATCACTGCCATTCCGGTCCTTTCATTGCTGCGTTCGGTGCTTCCGGAGGCAATTCGAGACAAAGAGTGCGAAGACTGTAATTTTTTATTTTTTCATTTATTAATTCATCAAATCATGAATTTACGTAACAATGTTCGCCTGATTGGCCATTTAGGACAAAACCCCGATGTTAAAGAATTAAACGGAGGCAAAAAAATGGCAAAGTTCTCATTAGCCACCTCTGAGTCGTACCGCGATGACAAGGGTGACCGAATTTCAGAAACCCAATGGCACAATCTAATTGCCTGGGGTAAAACTGCTGAAATTGCTTCCAAATTTTTATCCAAAGGACGTGAAGTTGCCATTGAAGGCAAATTAAGTTCACGCTCTTATACCGATAAAGAAGGAAACAAACGGTACACTACTGAAGTTGTAGTAAACGAAATTTTACTCATCGGTAAAAAGGACTAACCACCCGTTTGTGGTCTCCTGCTCAACAGCACCTGGTAACAGGTGCTGTTTTTGTTTTACACATTTATATTATCACTTCGAGTAGAGCCGCAGTCTTGTCTCAAGAAGTGTTGGGTGGATGATTAGACATTTGGCAGTAGGCAGTGGTGATTGGGTTTATTCCTTTCACTATGCATTAACGGTCCCGATGCCTATCGGGAGTCGCTGCGGTTAAAAATGCCACTCCCGCTTGCTATCAGGATACGCAGATGTTCGCAGAATTTTTAGCCGCCCCGATAGCGATCGGGATACGCTGATTTATTTTTTCGTGGTGAACGCTGTGGTTAAAGAAAAGCGCCACTCCCGATAGCTATCGGGATAAACAGATTTATTTGATGATGTAACCGTCACTTCGAGTAGAGACGCAGTCTCGTATCGAGAAGTGGTGGTTAGTGAAAATGCGAACAATACCTGCTCCTTCAAAAAAGCCCCTCCCTTTTACAGGAGGGGCAAACCTATGAAACAAATCCAACCCATGAGGTTAGTTAGGTTGGAATAAGGTAATCAACCAAACCTTTATTCTTGATGTTGGCCGCTGTAGGGTTTATATAACTTCTTTAATGCATAACCTATACCAAGTAATAAAAGTCCGCCTAATCCTCCATCCACTGGAAGTTCAGGGTCTGAATCAATAAAATCACCTGGTGGATCTTGAGCAAAACAGGTGGCAATTGAGTAAATGAACAACACAGTTAACCAAAAAAACTTTTGCATACGGTTTGAGCAAATCCACTTACAACTATACTTACTCGTTAAAATCATAAAACATTCTTTGGTTTAAAAGTGAACAATGCTGTTAATAGTTTAGAGAGTTTAAAGGATTGGTATTCGAACCATGCTTTTACAAAAGAAGTCCACCGAATACAGTCAAATTGAATGGCACTTGGAAACCTGCGTGCCAGTTCTTGTAATTGTTTTTTGGTTGGCAGACCACCCTTATTGTAGGCAAACTTCTCTGACTCTACACATTGAAAGAAGAATTTCATATAGTCAACATATTCTTTCGACACTTCATAAGTAACCACAACACACAAATGCCAATCACTGTTAAATGGATCAATATGCACCGTATTGGCTGGTATGCAAAAAACATCGCCTTCTTTGGCCTTAAACTTTTGGTTTTCGATATAATAGGTTGCCTCGCCTTTTAGCACCTTATAATATATCGTATCATTCGGATGTTTATGCGCAGCCATATAACCACTCCCTTGCCAAAACAAGCTATGCTTTAAATAAGCTGAGTAACCTGAACTAAATACCTCCAACCACTCCCCCCTGTATGAGTTACTGTAGAACAACGAAGGTTTCTCCCCTTCAATATACTCAATACTGCTGTACGAAATATCTACTTTCATCTTATTTCTTTTTATAAATCCATGCGGTTTGTTCCAGTTCGCCCCTTACCAATTGCAAGTTTTTGAGGGCATTGCCAAATACATCAGACGAGTAATTGCAAACCCGAACCTTGGTTGAATTTTTATTACCCGAAATCAGGTACAAATTGTATTCTGGATGATCTTTAATAAACTGTATAGCCTTATCAATATCATAAACAGAGTAAGTGGCAACAACTACATTATAAGTATTACCTGCCAATATTGGAAACCTTGTTACCTCGTTATTGGCGTTTGCAAAGTATGCCTTTAGTGGCAACATGCTGGAATCTTGAAGACTGTCTTGTAACTTTAATCGCATTGAGTCACGGTACAAGTATGTTGCATAAAATACAGAATCAAGCTTCATTTGTGATTTTAAGATACCCGCTACTGAATCTTGTTGGGCAACCATTCTGTTCAAAATGGCGGCAATATCCAATAGTGTTTTTTCGCTATATGGCTGCGCACTGTTTGAGCCATTGCCATTGGTAACAGCAGCACCGCTACTAGCGCGATTGTAAACAGGAGGAGCAGTAGGGAAATCATCTGTATTTTCTCTTTCATATTGTGTTTGGTAATTAGGTTTTGGTTGTTGCCGAATAAAGCGGTAGGTTATCCCTACTGATGGGGTTAAGAACCAATCATAACGGTGATTAGTAGGTGTTGTATTGATCCCATCAAGGTATTTTGTTTGCGAGAAATTGCCCACCACGGCAGCATTAACCGAGATTTTTTTGGACACATCAACGCGAAGTTCCGTTCCAAGGGTGTTCATCCAAAAGCGTTTGTTAAATGATTTAGATCCACTGCCTAACCTTACAGCAGTAATATCACTAAACAAGTACCCTCCACCCACATGCAGGTATAAACCAATATTGGATAAAAAATGAGACTCGGTAAATTGAAGCACATTAAAGCCCAAACTCCCATTAAACTGGGTATAGGTATTTGAAAACGTAGTAAAACCATAGTTTTCGGCAGGCACAAAATTACCCCTAAACGACCCTGAATTGACTTGCGCCTTGGCCAAAAAACCAGATCCCAAATAATACTCTGTTCCGATGCGCAATCCTAAAAACGGATCGCCATTGCCTCCAAAATAAGGAATACTGTATTGCAAATCGGTATTTACTGCAAAGGCAGAAGTACTGGTATACTTTTGAGCCAATCCTTTAGTTGCATACAAGTTAATAATCAGTAAGAGTAAACAATAGGTGAGCACTTGATTTTTCATATGTATTGTGATGTTATTGTTACCACTCCATAAAAGTGAAGTAGTGTGTTGTTCCGTTTAATTTTATCCTTAGTATCTCGCCTGATTTTGGAAGGTTGGTTTCTGGAAAAGCGAAAAACATTTCTTGTATAGGTTTATTTAGTTTTTCTCGCATCACAAACTCCTTAAACACACCTTGCTTATCATGAATCGAAATCTCAATTAGATCGACCCAAAATTTGCTTTCTACAAAAAGAAACCTCCCTTCTGTACCTTGTTCAATTCGGGCTGTAATCAAGTTCACAGTATCAAGTTGTTCCTCAGGGTCTTCTGTATACATCAGATTTGATGTAACACTGGCTAATGAGTAATTGACATGGCTAACCGGAATATCCTGACCATAAGCCAAAGCCATCAAATGGCATAAGAGTAATGTACTGAATAAACGTTTCATACTTTAGGTGTTTTTATTTCTTTGTGGTATCCTTTACTGCCTTCAATAACCAACTTATACCATAGCTTAGGGAACATATCAGAACCATCGTCTACAAAACCCATTTCACAGATTATATGAAGAGGGATTTTACCAACAGCATAAAAATTCTTCCCATCTTGAGACCGAAGAATTGTTACGTTCTTCGGAATTTTTTGTTTGTTATAATTACCCAGTAGCATGATATGCGATTGGTTGCTTAAGGTTCGTGTTATAAAAACAGGTGCGGTATTTTGCATGGTTTTAGTCCTCATGGGTAAACGAGCATTATTTACTTACCTTCACTAAACGTTCATTAAAAAACTCACCCGTAATGGTGGATACTTTGAGTATGTAGATTCCAGTGTTTAACTGGCTTAAATCAATTTCACATTGAGGGCTTTGGTTCAATAGATTGCTCATCACCTCTTTGCCAAATGCATCGTAAACAACATACGATGCTAGGGCAACTCCTGATTGCGATTGAACAGTAACCTTATCAACAGAAGGAACAGGCCATACTTTAATACCCAACTGTTCAGTACTCAATAATTGACCTACAAAGCGTATTGGTGAGTAAGCATACTTTCCATCAAAATCAACCATGCGCAGGCGGTAGTAATTACTTGTACTGATACCCGTATGCATAAATTGGTATTGCTGTTTAACTTCGGTGTTTCCTTTGGCTTTAACTCTTGACAATTCAATAAACCTTAGCCCATCAACCGACCACTCAATTTCAAAATGCGATGTATTTTTTTCTGACCCCGTACTCCAAGTAAGCAATGCATCTTGGTCTCCAGCTTTGGTAGCAACAAAAGACAATAACTTAACAGGCACCGGATTGTTTGTTGAAACGATAATGTAGAACCTATTTTTTCCGAACGTAGTAGGATCTGATTGGTTAATTTGAAAACTGTATGTTGGTGTTGATTTAAGATCGGTGAAGGTATTCAAGTATGTATCCACCAACGTGAGGTAGTCTTGAATGGCGATATCAGAAGCATTTTCAAAATGCATGCTGTATGCGCCAGTAGCATTGCCCTTCACGTTTAAGAAAATGGTATCATTTGATGCGGTAAGCGGCCTGCATGTTACACTTAGGTAACGGTTATCAGTTCCCCATGCACTGATAGACACAGCTGATTCTAATTTAGGCACATCATAATCATCAAGCTGTTCAGTTGAACCTGTCATATACTTAATGAACATTTCATCAGCATTGAGCGAGTCCTTAATGAGTTTGATACTGCATGCGCCACCTTCGGTGCTTTTGAAGAAAGAAGAAGCAGGATTGGTAGAAGACACACGATTAACAGACCTGAGTGTTAAAGCCGGAGAAGCGTTATTGGCCTTTACCCAAAATGCCTGACCCGATGCAACCACACCACCAACGATGTTTCCAGTATTGCTTAATGCATTGTAAAATTGGTATGCGTTGGTTTGGGGATCATACGTCCATATTGTTGGGGTAATATTGGTACGGCCTATATTGGCATCGTAAAATGCATTCCAATCATATGGTCCAGGGTATGGGTTTCCAATTAAATTCCATCCATCCGATGTATCAGCATAAGTACTGCCTGGCCCTGCAAAGGTGCACGTAACAGGGATGGTAATATTACCCTGATTAAGCACACCCACAACATTTAAGGTAACAGCATCTTGTGGAGGAGGTGTCGCAGAGAATGTAAGTTTACCAATGGTATTGCTGCGATCACCTCTGATAAATAAACGGTACCCTTTCCCTACCTCTAAAGATTGACCCGTACTGAGTGGCGCAGTCCAACCAGTATTAACTGAACCAAGCAACGTTTCGGTGTATCCAAAAATAGATGGCACATTACCTGCGGTTGCATCAAAACCATTGCTATTAAGCGTGCCTATCGTGGTTCCAGTTCCAGGTCCTGCAATATGCGTTTCGCCTCTCCAATCTTCAACGGTAGTTGATTGCACTGGACTTGATAAAAATCTCCACCTTCTGGCAATTGATGGAATGTATCGCTCCACAACAACATTTCCAGTGATGGTTCCCGCTCCATTTTCAGTATAGGCTGTGCCAGCTGCATTTGAAACCAATATGAGGTTACCCGCTGCATTTAAGGTGCCGGCTGTTGGGGTTACATTGTTTGTTACTTGGAGTGTATTATCAACGGTAAAGGTGCTACCCGTACTGTTAACTACCAAAGAGCGAATGCGGTTTGATACACCCGGGTTACTTTGATCAAACCTGATCGTATAATTCCCGATTGTATTGCTCAGCACAAGGTTACCAGTTCCTGAACCGTCAAAAATTGTTGATGGATTATTCGGTAATACCCCATTTAAAATTAACGTACCTGTTCCCAATTGCAGTTCACCAGCTGATATTTTTAAGGAATCTGTTACGGTGCTTGTGCTTGTTACCACAACACCCGCAGGGTTGTTAATATTGAGCTTTTGATACGTAAGCGGGCTGAGTTGTTGAAGTGCAGTACCATTGTATTCAATTTCCGAACCGGGTTCAAGAGCATAACTCGCATTGGGTATTGATGATCCGATACCTATAATTCCATTTGTATTTGCCGACCTAAGTATTCCGCTAATGTTTACATTCACGAAACTTCCGGTTATTTGATTGGATTGTAAATTAAATACACCACCCGCTTCAATATTGATAGCTTGAGCTGGTGCTGATGCCGTTAATGTAACAACATGCCCAGTTTTAATGGTAACCCTAGATGATGTAGTTGGAATGGCATTTGCCAGCCACGTTGATGGATTGTTCCAATTACCAGATCCTGCTGAGATAAACTCTTGGGTAAAAAATCCGATGGCAAAATCGCCAAAAGTATTTACACCAGGAGTTGAGCTTAATATACCACCTACCGATGTTCCATTGAAAACATTCGTGGCAGTAGATTGAATTGTCCAAATAGATCCGGTATACCTAGCAAGGGTGAGCCCTTGTATGGATGTTCCACCTGGACTGATATTGAAATTAAACGAGAGTGTTGCTGTTGAAGTGCCCGAACTGCGCTGCACATTCCAATATTGCGCAGGGCTTATGCGACCAATAACAGCAGTATCGGCTGTTGTATCAGCAGGGGCATTTGCAAAATACTCAACCATCCAAGCGCTTAATCCAGCAGTTGGAGTAAGCCTTACCGTTCCCAAAACAGTGTTTTTACCTACCGGCAATACAAGCATACTTGTTGTATTTTGGTTAATACGCAATGGCCCATTGATATGTGCACTCGAAGAGCCTTGGTTTGCTATTGTTCCTGTTAAGGTTAATGTGTTCGTTGCGTCAGTATATACAATTCCATTCTCCATCGAAATGGCGGATACTGATAGCGGAGCCCCCAATGTAAGTGATGGATTAGCACCGTATCTGCTCATGGTGAATGTTGATACCGTTCCCGACATATTTAAGGTTCCTGCCGAACCACCTGATGAACCACCAACGGTTATAAATCCACCTGTTGAAGTCATGGTTCCTGCATTTGAAAAGGTTCCATTTAAGGTTAAGTTTTGTGCTGCCTTGGCATACGTAACCCCTGCTGAAACACTGAATAAACCTGCTGAAACAATTGCTCCTGTTTGGGTTTTGGTACCAGAACCACTGAACGTAAGATTTTCAGCCGTAACACCAGGCACGCTCTGATTGGCTCCATTATACACGAGCGTACTGTTAAAATTATACGTAATCGTACCTCCAATACTGGTATTAATGCCACTTGCATGAGCCGTGGTAATGGTACCATCTACTGTAACTCCATTGGCAACAGTTCCAATAGTATTTGTGCTATTAAATGCGAGTGTACCTCCATTGTTTATAATGATTCTGGCTGGCGTTCCAATGGTGGCAATTGTGGTATCAACGGTAACGGTATGTCCACTCATAATGCGTACCACGCTGCCGGCTGGTGGAGGCGCTCCTACTGACCAAGTAGAGCCACTGCGCCAATTGCCTGAAACGATAGATTGCCATTGTGTGGGATAACCAATCGTAAAATCAGCAGAACTTAAGGCACCTCCCGAAAATGAAACATTGGAAGATGAAGTAAGCGTACCCGTGGTGGATATTCCTGTAAGTGCATTGCTGAGCACAGGTACCAATGACCAAATTGGATTTGCTGCACTGTAGGTGGCTAATACCAACGATTGGTCTGCCGCACCACCTGGTGGTATATTAAATGTACAACCGATTGTGGCAACTGCAGCTGCAGCACTTACTTTGGTAATACTCCAATATTGGTTGTTCACAATACCCCCCAAACTTGTTTGCACGGGTGTAGTAGGTGTAGGTGCTGTATTGAAATACTCTATACGCCATACCGATGAAGCTGTATTGGGAGTAATGGTAACCGTTCCTAAAAATGCGTTTTTACCAATATGAAGGGTTCTGCCAACTCCTACTGTAGCATTCACCAATTGAACTGGACCATTAATAAAAGAAGATGCAGATCCACCTGCGGTGCTACTATTGTTAACAAGTAGTATTGCACTTGCCGAGGTAAATACATATCCACTGGTTAAGTTAACCGTTGTTGCTTGTAAATTGCTGCCCAAAGTAACTGACCCATTGGCTCCTGTTCGGTTAATGGTAAATATTGAAACAATATTGTTAGGCGCAGCATCGATATTTAAGGTTCCAACTGAGCCACCTGAAGTTCCGGTAATTTGAATCGTACCTCCTGAGTTTGGTCTAATGGTTCCAAGTCCTGATAAGGTACCAACAAAATTGAGCGTATGCGCATTTGCTCCTTGCACCAATACCACAGCCGAGTCAATGGTACATATGCCATTAATGGTTACGGCCCCATTAGTTGTTTTTAATCCTAGCCTGTTGCTTAAGGTAAGGTTCCGATAAGTTGCACCCGATACCTGTTGTGCTACACCTGCGTTGTATATTACAGTACTGTTCACTCCATAAGATACGGTTCCATTAACTGATGCGGTAACACCCGTTAAACCACTTGGATTGGAGGTGATAAGTGTTCCATTGTTTACAAGGTTGCCAGAAACTGTTAATGTATTGGAAGCTCCAAAATCAATACGTGCATTTGCATTTACAGTGAGGGCTGCAACTGATTCGTTTGTGGTTAAGGTAACAGCATTGCTACCGGTGGTGGCGATTATTACCGAAGCTCCAGTTGGAGGCACAGTGCCTTGCTCCCAAGTATTGGCATCATTCCAATTACCACCTGTTGATTTGCTCACCCAACCATTATTGGGTGTACTAATTCCATAATAATTGGCCATACTTACCTCGATAGCCACGCGAGAAGGTGCGCTCAAGGTAGTATTGGTAATCACCACCTCTACAATATCACCTGCAAAGTTCCATGAATCAGCTCTTCTGCCACCAATTGCCAATGCATTGTTCCAATTTAATTGTTGGTGCAATACATTCACAATCGACCTGGTATTGTGCAATAGTTGGTAAGGTGTACTGCGAACTGTGGAACTGTTCCAACCGGTATTGGTGCCGTTAATCCAGAAACTAGAAGCAGCATGAGCTGAACCACCTCCCACAATATCATTGTTGGTATTGTTTCCATTTTCTGCAATTAGCATCCATCCATCATTACCGTTGTTATTATGAAACAAGGGCATATAATTATTATCAGTAGTTCCTTGCACCCAAAAAAGGCTATTGGCTGTTCCGGTTTGTGTTGGAATGGTAACCTGAAGAAAATCTCTAGTTGAGTTGGCGGCACCGTCATACCGTATGCTTGGTTTGCCCCCAAAACGATTAATAATACCACTGAGCATAATGCTTGGCTGGTTAGCCAAGGTTGCATTGCCGGCATTGCGGTTGTTTCCACTTTGGTCGTACCATAAACTAATAAATCCACTACCTGAACCTACAAATGATTTTAAGGATACCGTATCCAACTCGCCTGATGCCGCGAAGAAAATATCTTGCTCCAAACTATCTGAACTTCTTCTTACCCTGATTGCAGGACCATTGTATGCTGATCTTAACTTACGTAATCCCAACGCAAGTGAACTGGTTGTGGCGGGTGTTAAACCTAAGCTATCTAGGCCTGTTTCAACAACCAAACTCGAATATCCCAAGGTAAAACTGCCATCACCAATACTGGTTTGAGCAGTAATGGTTCCTGTAGATGCATTGGCAAGTATATTCTCAACAATATTGTTTCGTACCCAAGGGCCTGCACCTGCATAACTTGCCAATGAGAGCGCGTTAGATGCTGAACCTCCTGCTGGGCTATTGAAGGTAAATGCGTATACTGTATTTGCTGGTGTAACGCCAGTACGCGAGATCGTCCAATATTGGTTGCTGGCAACGCCTGTTAATCCTGCACCTAGGCTGCTTGTATTGGCGGTAACGCCTGTACCATTAAAATACTCAATAGTAAATAAAGTAGCATCAGGTGTTTGTGGTTGTAACCTTACCAAACTATGCACCCCATTTTTACCTACAGGTACAGTAACAGCCAGCGCACTTGTACTTGACAAAAGTAGTGCACCGTTTACATAACTATTGGTTCCGCCACCAGTTACATTTACTCCATGTATGGTAAGTGTATTGGCAACACTTGTATTGATAATTCCAGCATTAAACGTAACTCCATTTGCCACCAACGGTTGTGTAAGGGTATGTGAACCGGGCCTGTTTAATACCAATGATTGCAAGATGTTGTTAGGAGGAGTGAAACCAAAATCGATAGCACCCGTTCCTCCTACACTGAATAATCCTCCGGTACTGGTCATGGTTCCATTATTGGTAAATGCTCCTGTTATCTCAAGGTTATGGGTATCTTTTGCAAACACTACACCTGCTTGAACCGTAAAACTTCCCGAAACCCTTAGGCGACCTCTCAATGTTTTTGTACCACTGCCTGCTATTAATACATTAACCGCATTTACAGGTGTTATATTTTGGTTTGCACCACCATACACCAAAGTTGCGTTGCTCCCAAATGAAGGCAAACGCCCAACTATGGCAGAGTCTAAACCGCCACTGCTTAAAATACGCAAGGTTCCGTTCACTGTAATTCCCTCACTTGGAATTGGGAAAATTCCATTGATATAATAATTGGTCTGGGAACTCTCAATCGTTTGCCTTTCCGATGCTGACAAAGCCGTGCGGTAAGCAATAATCTCTTGCGTTGTACCATTTGAAAACTCATTGCCAAAATACCCGGACGTATTGAGTGTACCAGGAGCATTTGGCAATGCTACCGTAGTAAATACATTGCCATTTCTGAATACGTGTGCATTGCTTGTATAACTGATTGCTGTGTAAATTTGGTTGTTGGTAGTAGCGGGAACCAAAGGGTTGGGATTAGGCCAACCCAAAAAATGGGCAGCCTGCTCGTTACCTCCCCAACAACCAATAAGCCAATTGTTAGTTGAATTTAACATTCGTGAATTAGCCCCTCCATCCAATGATTGCACCACGTTCATGGTCCAGGGAGCCGAAGAACTCAAAGTAAAAGGACTTAAGGTTAAAAAATGTTGTGAAGCAGCTAAATGCCTAATGGCTGGTGTACCGGTTTTGGTATCAATAACACCTGCATTTACAATACGCGGTTGACGTGCCTGCGTAGTTTGCACAAAGTTGCGTCCATTGCCACTTTGGTCGTACCAAGTAACCACAAATGCACTGTTGGTGCCTGCAAAACTCTTAAGCTGTACTGTATCTAAATTACCATTGGCATCAAAAAAGATGTCTTGCTCTGTACTGCCAACCCTTACTCTTATTGCAGGTCCAGTATACCTTGCCCTTAGCAAACGCAAGCCAAAAGCTGCATCTACAGGTGATAAGATATTATCCAATACTGCTGAGTTAATAACTGAGTTGTTAAATGATATCCCATCTGGAATAGATAACTCTCCACCCGAGTTCACAATCAAAGAAGCAGGTCCACCACCAGGCAAAATAGGTACATCTAAGGTAACCACATGCCCATTTAAAATGGTAACTCGGTCGCCCGGTTGAGGTACTTGTGCAGGACTCCAAGTGGCCGCATTGCTCCAATTACCTGAGCCTGCGCTTACCAAAGTTACGGGTGCTCCTTGCGATGAAATACCAACGGCCAATAACTCCTTTACACCAACAGTAGTTAAAGGAACAGTTGATGCGGTTGTTAAAGATGCTGCGGCAATATTAGCAGGGATATTGTTGCTCGTTAATAAAATTGGGCTCCACTGGCTGCCATACAAGGCCAATCGGAGCGATTGGGTTGCCAAGCCTCCGGCTGATTGTGCAAGCGTAACACCAACCACAGCGGTATTGGAGTTGGAGCGCATAATGGTCCAATATTGGTTAGCACCCAATCCGACCAAACCTGCGCCCAAATTGGTGTTATCAGGTACAGCTGAGTTCAAAAACTCAACCGTCCAGGTTGTTGCTGTTGCTGAAGATGGAGATACAATGAAATTACTTATTAATCCTGATTTGCCCAACGTTACACCAATAGAATTGGTGCTGCTGGTGAGCAATTGAACAGGACCATTGATGTATGCGGTTGACGATCCAATTGCGGAAGTACTTAAGGTTAAAACATTGATTGAATCTGTTTTGATGATACCCGTATTCAACGAAATGGTGCTAAACGTAACCGGTGCTCCCAAAACCAATGCATCGTTGGTTCCATTATTCATGTTAATAATAAGGCCGGTATTTGTAAAACTCGTACCTGCATTTAATGTTGATTGAACACCTGTTCCATTTAAGGTAATTACACCACCTGTTGAGTTTAAATTGCCCGTCCCTGCTAGTACGCGATTAATGGTAAGATTGTGGTTAAGCTTATTGAATACACATAAAGAATTAATTAAAAGTGTATCGTTTACAATGGCTGATCCATTAAGTGTTTTGGTAGAAGCCGAGTTGGAAATAACTAAGTCGTCATACGTAAAGGCACTTACGGTTTGGCTAGCCCCTCCATTGTATACAACGCGGCTACCACTAAACATGGTTGTGTTGGTAGAGTTGGCCGCAGGGATGGAACCTCCAATTAAACCGCTGTTATTGGCTGTTTGCACCGTTCCGCGGTTTTGCAAACCCGCTGTCATACCCGTAAGTTGGTTAGTGGTTAAACTCAGTGTGGCGCCCGCTTGAACCTCAACACGCATTATGGGGGCATTCGCGGTAACAGTAACAGTGTGGCCTGATACAATCTGAGCACTTTGCGTTGCACCTGGTACTACCCCACCTACCCATGTAGTTGGATTGTTCCAATTTCCACTTTGGGCTGTTGCAATACTGCGGAGGTTAGCTAAACAATACAACCCGTTTGTGGTAACAAAAGTAGGGATTTGTAGAAATGTGTTGCTAGTATCAGCCCTAATGGAGCGGTCAATGGGTAAACTCGACCATTGGGTTCCGTTGTAGTTGGCAATGGTAATGGTTTGAGCAGCCGTGCCACCAGTAGGTACTTGGTAATAGGCAAGCTGAATTTGAGGGTTGGCAGAGCCCGATACCCTGTTAATGCTCCAATATTGGTTGGTGTATACTCCATTTAAAGTAGCAGCATCTAGGTTGGCGCTATTGGGCACCACACCCGCTCCATTAAAATATTCTACTATATAAGTAGTAGTTGCAGCGCTTGAAGGGTTAATCCAAACAACAGATGCAATACCATTTTTGCCAATATTTAATTGTTTCCAACCAGTAGTTGTGGAGGTAAGAGATACAGGTCCATCTACATAAGCATTGGCTGTTGGCATTGATTCGTTCCACCACCTTCTTTCAACAGCTGCATTGCCCAATTGCAAAATATTGGTACTTGTGGTTACGATGCGTCCCCACCAATGTAAAAACCGAGTTGAGATTTGCATTGGAGAACCCAATGTTAAATTGGCACCACTTGCATTCGCATTCATCTCCAAAAACCCAATCACATTATTGGGAGCTGGTGCCATGGTAAGGGTACCCAAGGTAGTTGTTGCATTCCCCTCAAACCGCAAATACCCACCTGTAGATGCCATTAAGCCTGTACCTGATACGCCACGGTATAACCACAAATCGGCATTGTTTTTATCATACGTAACCCCTGCATCGATGGTGAAATTTCCGAGTACAGAGGTAGTTCCCGAAGTTGATGCAACTTTAGTTGCAGCATTGTTGCTTATGGTAAGGTTTCGGTAAGGTAATGCATCAACGGTTTGGGTGGTGGCGCCATTAAATACGGTGGTGCTGCTGGTACCAAAAGCAATCGTGGCACCTGGAAAACTACCTCCTGTTGCTAACAAACCACTAGGGTTTGCAGTGCGTAATACGCCATTGTTTGTAACCCTTACACCTGAGTTAAAACTAAATATACCTACATCGAGTATTCCTCCTGTATTGATTGTGATAGAAGTAATACTTGAGTTGGCATTTAACGTAACCGTATGCCCACTCGCAATAATAGCTGTGTCTAAACTCCCAGGGGCAATCCCTCCAACCCAAGTGGTACCGGCAGTCCAGTTACCTGAACCAGATGATGTGCGCACTGCAGCATTGGTTATTGTGTAAGAACAAAGAGTGGAACAAACTAAAATGAGAAAAGCGGTAGTCCACCTTTTAATATTATGAGACCAAGGTTCAACACAAGAATTGTAAGAACACTGCATTAAAATCGAATTAATGGAAGTTAAATTCGTTTTAACAACAGCGCTTTTTGTAGTAGGTATTCGCATAATCGAGTAACTTTTTGGTTATTTGATTGCGAAAGTATTTTCAGAACGTTCGATGCTTTATAGAATTGATTGCACAAGGCAATAGAACTAATTCTATATTTGATTGGTTAGCGGTTTTTGCCAAACAAGCCGCATTATATTGAAATGAAATTAAACGTATGAAATTATTTTTTGCTTAAATTCTGTCTGGGAATATGAATTGTAGGCTCTATTTGAAGCCTGATGCTCCACTCAATGTCTTCTAAAGGTTGCCATAATCCAAGTGTTTGCTTTTGGATATAACTATTTAACGCTCCCGTTTTTTGGGTTGCACCAATATAGGTTGTATTGTACGATGCATCTAACCATTCGAATGCAACTGCAATTGAATTGGATACATTGATATCATAGGCAGTTAAATCAAAGTCGAGCCATGCATCATTTACTTCCTTTTCTTCGATAACACTTTCTGTGGTAATCTCTCTTTCGGGCAACTGCAACTGCTCATTAAAGGTATAAATATGCAACCTCAATTTTGTACCTAGTTTGACATTGCCATAAATATACACGGATGCCTTTTTAAGCACTACCGTATCGGTTAAGGTAAAAACTCTAGCAATTTGAGGTCCATCCAATTTAGCTGGAGGCAATAGACCTAAATTGCCCCTTTTATTTGCCACCCAACTTGTCTTTCCTTTTATAACTGAATCAAAGACACTGTACCACTCTTCATCAAAGGTTTGATCCTGCATGGGTATCACTACTTTTTGTGTTAGCTCCTTTTCGAGAAGCAACTTTTGCTCCTTAAAACCAGTAGCCTTAATACTCAAGCTATCTGTTAACAAATTGATTGGTACAGTTAAACTAAAACGACCATAATCATTGGTAAGGCATGTAAACAAAGAACCCGCAAATCCAACACTTGCGTAAGGAATACCTGAACCATACCGATCTACAATTTGACCGTTGATTTCTTGTTTTGAAACGCCATAAAAAGGCGACTTCATTTGGTTAGCCAATATTGGCAATAGGTGATTTGCAGGATAAATACCAAAATCAACCAGTGATGCGTTGTATTCCTTTACCAATGAATTACACTTTTGAATGAACCTTTGCAAACTTTCTTGACTGAATTGTTTTTGTATTGTAAACAAAACGGTTTGTTCCATCGACACCCCTTTTACAAAAGAGTCAACCTTTTGCAAGTTCATTTTAGAAACACACACCTTTGTTATGGCATTGGTTAAGCTTGTATCTTTTGCTTGTACCAAAAAGATCCAGTAATTGAGACTGTAGCCATTTTGCTTAGTTACCGAGTGATACTTTTGAAAATAGGCCTCACAATCTTCTGCAGACTGAGCCGATGCTGGTTTTGTGCAATAGAGCCCATAAAAACAAATCAACAATAGATAAAAGAATGGTTGTAACTTCAATTGTAATATCATGTATACGAACCAAAGAAATCTTATCGTAAAGGAGTGTTGAACTATATTGAATCGGAAGTAGAATTAATTCTATTGTATATCAATAAACACATCTAATGACTATACTTGTTCGATAAATACTATCCATAAAATGCTATATAAACTCAATATTGTTCTATTGCTTGTTTGGATTTGTTCGGAACCAGTGCAAGCTGGTGAGCGGTTTCAACTTATTGACCTGAATAACTCAAACGAATTAACAGAAAGGTATATGCGTGATATTGCGCAAGACAATGTAGGGTTTGTTTGGCTCATTAGCAATTCGTCTGTTTTCAGGTTCGATGGGAAACGATATGAAAAGTTTGCTCTGCCTACCAATCTACGTCCATTGCATTTTTTTAAATCAATGACCACAGATAGTATCTATCTTATTGCTACAAATAACAGAACATTTACCATCCACAACGGACGACTGCATGAGTGCGTATGGATTTCGCTGTATAAAAATATTGTATTTGGCAATGGGAATATGGCCTGCGAATTAAATCCTAAACTATTGAAAGGTATTAACGAGTGCATTGAAAAAGGACTGATTACTTTGCCAACACCATCTATGGTTAACTACAACCTTATCTTACTTAACACATCGGAGTTTTACCTGATTAGTAAAGAGAGCATTTATTATTTTAACGGCAGAGCAGTTTCTTTCTATTGTAAGAAGCGTTTTGTTGGACTTCCCGGTTTGCTTCAATCAGATGGTCAACTGTATATTATTGATCGAACAACTGGTGAGGGAGTGAGTTTATCTCAATTACCGGTTTCAAATATTGTTGTGAATTTTCAGCGTATAGGTTCATTCGAAGATGCCGCTGTACCGTATCATGTGATTAACAAATATGTTGCAATTGGCAACAACGTATATACAATTGAACGTGACCATCATGCTTTCAGGTTACACTATTACTTTTCACATCCAGATGTAAAGACAATACACAATATCCGTTACGTTGATCAGCTTAAAGGGTTCTATATGGCAACATCAAATGGTTTTTATTTAGCCGTTAAGGAACAATTTAACCATATTACGGATCATCATGCAAAAAATATTACAAAGGCCATTATCAAACTCGGTGATTCGATTTTGATTGCACCCAAAAATTTCATCAAAGCCAAGCATAGGTTGGATATTGATATTGATACAATGGAAGACCGCATGTTGTTTAAAAAAGCGACTACTTTATACTTCGGAAAGTACTTTCAATTATGGAAATATGACTTACGTACGGCTAAAAGTCAATTTATTCACCAATTGCGAACCGAAGCAACATGCATGGTTCAAGTAGATGATAAAATAGCATGGGTAACGGATTACAGCACAATTTACAAACTAGTAAATGATAAAGTTGAAAAGCAATACATGATTAAACATAAATATGCTTACATCTATCAATTTCTAACTTTAAACACAACAGAATTTCTACTAGCAACCAGTGAAGGATTGATATGGACCGATTTGAAAACGGAAAAAGTACTTATTCCAGGAATTGAAGCAAGGGTGCTAACCAAAGATCAAGAACACGTGTTGGTAGGAACTTATGGTCAAGGTGTTTTTATATACAATACTAAAACGGGTGATATACGATCCATTAAAACGCTAACACCTGATGCACTTGACCACAGTCACTCTTTTACTCTCGACTCCAATAATCATTATTGGATATCCACCAACAATGGCATTGCAAGGGTGAAAAGAGAGGAGCTACTGGGGGCAGCCAATCAACAGTTGCCTATCAAAAATTGTGTCATATATGGCTTGCAAGATGGCCTGCAAAATATTGAGATGAATGGAGGAGCGAGTCCTTGCGCTTTGTTTGAAGGCTCTCAAATATACTATTCATCAATGCTTGGTGTAGTTACCTTTAATCCATACACAGTTAATTTGCCTTATGAAAAACCTTATGTAGGTATTGATAAGATAGACGTAAATGGAATACCTTGGAAAGGTGATTTGCAAAACTTGATTCTACCCAATACCACAAAAAACATAACCATAGCCATTGGCTCACCATCTGTGGTAACCTATAAAAATACCATAATTGAATACCGAATTCCCGAATTGGATACCAATTGGCAAATACTCAATCCCGACAGAAGTATTAACTTACTTGGTTTGCCCACAGGTAAGTTTAACCTAGAACTTCGAAAATCTATTCCATTTACAGCTACACCTGCCGTAAGTTATGTACTCCAATTTCAAATTCAACCTTTCTTTTACCAAACGTGGTGGTTTAAACTGTTGGTTGTAATTTGTATCGTGGTGGTTGGTTATGGAATTATTATGGCGCGTACGTTTTTGCTGAAACGGCAAAACAAACTGCTCCAATTTGAAGTAAATACCCAAACCAAAAGCCTTATGCAAAGCAATCGAAACAACGAGCTTTTAATGAATATCCTCATGCACGATATCCGATCGCCTATAAAATCTATGGAGTTTATCACGATTCATTTGTTGAAGCAACTACCAGAAGCGGGATTAAAACAAATTGGTTCAAAACTGCTTAAATCTATTCAAAGCATTTATGACTTTACTAGCAATTATTTGGTTTGGTATCATATTACCAAAGATAACTTGGTTATTGAAAAGCAGGAGGTAAACTTAAGCAAAACTGTGGATGGAATTTTGAAATTGTATGAAGAATCAATTGCAATTAATGGAAACCAAACACAAGTGTATATTGATACAAATACTCAAATTAAAACTGATGAAGAAGGCTTTAAAACCATTATTCGCAACTTGATTGACAATGCTAACAAACATAGTAAAGCAAGTGTGATTCGTGTTATCAGTGCGCAACAGGGCTCATTTACTCAGCTTCAGATAACCAATACACTTGGTAGTTACAATAATTGGGAAGAAATACACCAACGTGTAAGTGAAGCCATGAATATTGAAAAGAACGCTATTGAGGTAAATCCTAAAAAAAGTTTGGGGTTATATATTGTTTCTTATTTATGCTATAAGCTCAAGATTAACATACGCTATTCCATTAACCAAACTGAAAACAGCATTACATTTATCCTCGATTTTGAGTAGTTACTAATGGTGCGTATTTACCTTTAAAAACTCGCTTAGTTCTAGCGTATTGGTAACACCAAGTTTACTATAAATTTTGGTTTTGAAAGTGGAAATCGTATTTGTTTTAAGACCTGTTAGGTTGGCAATTTCTTTGGTTCCATGTCCTTTAGCGATTAAATCCACAATTTCAATCTCGCGTTGTGTAAGCTTAGCAATAGGGTTATCTGCAAACCCCTTGCTATCTGTATTATGAGAATTGGCACTTACCGAAACCATTTTAGTTAGCATGGCATCACTTACGTAAATACCTTTGGTAACTACACGTTCAATTGCTGTGCGAACTTCGTTGTAATTGCTTTCTTTAGAGATATATCCTTTAACCCCAAGCCTGATTAATCCTAATGCATATACATCTTCCTTTTTCATGCTAAAAACTAGAATTTTAGTTTGTGGTTTGATATTTACAAAATGCTTGATTAATTTAACCGTATCCGTATCGGGCATGTTCAAATCCATGATTACCAAATCATAAGTAGTCTTCTCAAACAAAGCTGTGGCCGACTTTCCATCAGCTGCCTCATCAATCTTGCAGTTCATGTACATGTCTTTAAGCAGAATTTGTAACCCTGCAATGATAATAGCGTGATCGTCAATTAATAAAATTCTCATTTGGTAAGAAAATGCATCGAAAAAACTAGAAAAGATGTAGAATTAATTCGATAGTGTAAAAAATACATTATGCTAGCCCAAAAATCAATATTCGACATGCAGAAAATAGCGTTGATATAGGAAATTACTCAGTTGGCTCGTTTCAAAAAACCGCTTGTATACCTTACCACGTGTCATGCGGATAAATATGAACTTCCAAACCATAAATATTATTACTGATTTATGTATAAATCCCGTGTACTTCTTTACAATAGCTATCGGCATTTGTGATTTATTACTGCGAACCGTCACTTCGAGTAGAGACGCAGTCTCGTATCGAGAAGTGGTGGGTGGATGATTAGACATTGGGCAGTGGAATTGGGAATTGGGCATTTGTCAGTGGAAATTTACACTTTAAGAATTGGTTATATGGATAATAAGCGCTGTTCCCTATGCTATCGAAATCCTTAATCTAAATCCGACACAGCTGCGCATAAAAAAAGCGACTACTGTCGCTTTTTGATCACTTCGTGATCCCGTTGGGACTTCCCGATAAATCCATCCTATACCAAAGACACATCGGGATAAACTTCTCGCCCAGTTATGCTGCGCATAAAAAAAGCTACTACTGTCGCTTTTTGATCACTTCGTGATCCCGCTGGGACTTCCCGATAAACCCATCCTATACCAAACCCACATCGGGATAAACTTCTCGCCCAGTTAAAGCGACTACTGTCGCTTTTTGATCACTTCGTGATCCCGCTGGGACTCGAACCCAGGACCCCTACATTAAAAGTGTAATGCTCTACCAACTGAGCTACGGAATCAGTTAACAGTTTTTGTTAACGAGGCTGCAAAAATAAACCTGATTTTGATTTTGGCAAACCTTATTCAAAAAAAACTTCCCGATTTTTAGTGTATAATTCATAATGAGTAGGTTAAGTTTTCACTCACACTACTTGCAAAGGCACTCCTGCTAAGTATAGCCCAATAATAAGCAACCCGACAACAATGCGGTACCAGCCAAATGCCTTAAAGCCATAACGCGTTACAAATCCAACAAACCCCTTAATGGCGAGCATTGCCACAATAAATGCCACCAAATTGCCTACTCCCAATACCAACCACTCATTGGCACCAAATTGATGCCCATCACGAATAAATTGGTAAAGTTTGTAAACAGTAGCGGCAAACATGGTAGGCACTGCTAAAAAAAATGAAAACTCTGCCGCTGCTTTGCGCGTTAACCGCTGTTGCATGCCTCCAAAAATGGTTGCTGCTGATCGCGAAACGCCCGGTATCATGGCTACTACTTGAAACAGACCAATTGAAAACGCTTGTTTGTAACTCAGGTTATCTAAATCTTCTTGATCCCCATTGCCAAACCATTTATCCATAAACAACAACACAAAACCTCCGACAAACAAGGCTATGCCAACTACCAATGCATTTTCAAGCAAGGCATCTATCTGATCATTAAACAATTTACCGAACACGGCTGCTGGAACAAACGCAATACCCAGCAATACATAAAAACGAATATGCTGCAAAAATCTCCGCCAATACAAAGCCAATACCGACAAGATGGCACCAAATTGGATGGCAACCGTAAATAACTTTACAAAATCGTTGGCGGCAATACCCATCATGCTTGATGCAATAACCATATGCCCCGTAGATGAGATGGGCAAAAACTCGGTTATACCCTCAATAATGGCCAATACAACGGCTTCTAAAGTTTCCATGTAAATTAGTCGCGCACCTTGCGCATAATCGCAAATAACTCAATGGCAAACCCGGTTAGTACTAAAATTGGTGCGATGGTGAGTTTGGTTGTGCTAAAAATATCTTCTTTGCCGGCCATTAGCCAAAAGCCCAGCACAATTACCACCAAGCCTACCAACATCAACACATAATTTTCTTTACCAAATGCAAACGAGGCATTGGCTGGTGCTGCTTTTTCAGCAACTTTTTTAACTGGAGCTTTTTTATCTGACATACATTTAATGTTTAATACAAATCATCAATTTTCATTTTTAAGTAATGGTTGGTCGACAACATGCTGCTAACCATGCTAATCATTACCCCTGCAATAATAACCACAACAAACAAAATAGCAAATTGCGAGTTGTTGTACAATGCTTCAATTTCGGGAACCCAGTATGGCGCCCACGAAAGGAGACCACTTAGCAACAAACAGGCTAAAATGCCTCCATACAAACCGTGCAAAAACGACTTAATGGCAAATGGCTTAATGATAAACCAATGAGTTGCTCCCACCATTTGCATGCTTTTAATAATAAACCTGCGTGCATACAAATTAAGCCGAATGGTATTGTTGATTAAGGTAATGGCTATGAGTAAAAACAACAAAATAATTCCAGTGAGCACAGCACCAATGGTGCGGATGTTTTTATTAATTTCATCAATAATCGACACTTGGTATACCACATCTTGCACTGCCTTTTTGAGCCTTATTTCTTGTTCAATTTTACGCAACGCATCAGCATTGGCATATGCGGCATCAACAAATAACTCTGCCGATGGCAGCAACGGATTAAACCCTAAAAAACCCACAAAATCTTGCCCCATTTGAGCAGCAAACTCTTTAGCGGCTTCTTCTTTACCTACAAATGTAACCCTGCTTGTATACTCGCTACCCTCAAGTTGCCTCACAATTTTACGCATCTCCGTTTCAGCGGCATCTTCCCTAAAAAATACGGTAAGTTGGAAATTTTCGCGCAAATGATCCGACAAGGTGCTTGCATTGATGAAGATAATGCCCAGCAAACCCATCATAAACAATACCATGGCAATGCTAATGATGGAAGGCAGATACGAAATTTTACGTCTTTTTTTTACGGGTTGAATATCCATATACACATGATTATGCCACACGAAGGTAGCATAAATGCAATGGTGGTAAAACGGTTTAATACACAACTTTATTGTGGGTAACTCATTGCTTATAACAGTGATTGGCTTTGCGCTCGTACGGGTATTTTAGCGTAACAATAGATACGAACATCTAAAGTTCAAACATAGCAAAAAGCTTCAGACGAAGTTTTTAACCACACCTAAGGCAAAACCGATGTTAGACCTTGGCGTTCTAAAGCTGTTATATTTAAAAATTATATCCAAATCTTAATGAACCAAGTGGAAATGGAGACTCACCAACTTCTTTGGTTAGTGTTTTGTCTTCGTAAATTGGCCATGGATTGGATTTAAAGATTACCCCTGCAACGCCAAATTGAGGTAGGAAGTAAAATTTTTTACGTGCAAATTCAAATTTATACCCAACATAACCCGTAATTAACCAATCAAAGCTGTTGTAGGTCTTTCCTGTTGTAACATGGTTTTGAAGTACGCCAAGACCTGTGGTCTGCGAAAATTCCGCATGAAGGCCTTTCCAAAAGTATTGCCTATATCCACTTGCTAAACTATAATCAGCAAAACGGCCCTCTGTTTCACGATCTCTTGGAAAATCGATGTTTAAACCAATATAAACATCTCCACGTAAATGTCCCTTTTGCCAAAGTTTGACTGTAAAATGTGTCCTTGTAGTTTGTACTAAAAATGGCCACAAAATGTCAGTTTCGATTCCGTATTTGCTTTCTTTTTGCTCTTTTTGAGCCATAACGGAGCTGGTAATCAAACTAACGATACCGAAAATGAGAAGTGATTTTTTCATTGTCCTAATTATTTTTTAATTATCAATAGGACAAAACTATATGGCCAAAAAAGCAAAAGTCGTTGACCAAAGTCAATAAATGATTTCAGTACTTAATTTATTTACGTGCTCTAATTCGACTTAATGTTTCTGGTTTAATACCAAGATAGGAAGCAATCATATACTGTGGTACTTCTTTCAGTAATCTTGAATTTCTTTCAAGCAAAGCTTTATATCTTTCTTCTGGTGTTTGAAACATAAAAGAGTCAAGCCGACTGGCTACCATGAGATATAAATTCTCAGCAATTAGTCTGCCTAGTCGTTCTATATTTTTATGCTTATCGTATAAAGAATTGAGTTCTTGCAAATTGATTTTATAGATAATTGCATCTTGCATGGCTTCAATAAAGTGATCTGAAGGCTTGCCAGTTAAAAAGCTTCTGTAATTGGATACGAAATCACCTTTAAAATTAAAGGCAGTGATTTTTTCTTCACCCTCCTTGTCGTAATAAAATCTAAAACTCCCTTCATGGATGAATGCGATAAAATTGCAATGCTCGCCTTGTCTAAGTATTTGCTCCTTATTCGTAATATTCACCTTTGTTAAACAACTTTCAAAGTCTTTCCACTCAGAGTCGTTCAGTTTGAGGAATGTATTAAAATATATTCGTAAAGTTTCCAATTTTCTGTGTCTTTTTTATGCTTATGCCTAACTCATTGCGTATAACAGTGCATCAGTTGTTGCATGAGGGTTGGCGTTTCAAAAAGCTGCAACTGCTTGCTGTAATCAGGTTTGGGCGCAAGCAAAGCTTGATTCACCTTTTGTTCAAAAATACCCGTATTGGTTGGATTGGCATACCATACAACATCACCACCTACCTCAACCAAACTCGAAGTGGGTGCAGCAATAATGGGCACACCACAGCGCATGGCTTCTATTAATGGAATTCCAAATCCTTCAAATTCCGAAACATAAACGAACACACTTGCCGCATGATACAGTGCGGGTAAATCGTTGGTTTGAACATTGGTTAGTACATGCACCTTATGGCTTAAGCGATGCTGGGTAATGTATGTTTCAATTGCATGAAGGTAAGTTGTGCGTTTACCCACTAATACCAAATGTAAATGTGAATGGTTCATTTGGTTAAATGTTTGCACCAGTTCGAGCTGCCTTTTTCGTGGCTCAAAAGTTCCAACGCTGAGCATGAATGTCGGAGGTAATTGGTAAATTTGAACTGTTTTTTCAATCGCAGCTGCCAATGGTTTTTCTGAAAAAACGGGCAAACAGTTTTGGTAGGTAACCACACTTTTTGTTTGCCCCAAATAAGTAGCAAGATCCTCGCTTGTTTGCTTACTCGTGGCCAAAACCATATTGGCATGTTTTGCTGCATATGCAAACTTTTGTTGGTAAATAAACCGATCAATAGGGTTGTAGTATTGGGGATACCTTTTGAAAATGAGGTCGTGGATGGTTACCACTTTTAATCCCTTAAATTGATTAATTCCAAAAGGTAACTCATTGCTTAATCCATGGTATATATCCAAATCGAGTTTATTGAGTAACGATGGCAAATAAAAACTACGCCATATTCCGGGAAACATTTTCTCAAAAAAATGAGTTGGTGTAACTATAGTCACATGAGCATTGGAAATATTTTGGTAAAAGTTTGCGTATGCTTCGCTTATACGAGGTGTAATTAAGTAATAGTGGTGTTGAGGGTAATTGGCCAGCAATCCATTAATTACAAAACGCGCATAATTGCCCAGTCCGGTGCCGTTGGTAAAAGCACGTTTGGCATCTAAACCAATGCGTAACGGTTGAGCATTCATACTGGTTGCACCTAATTAACTGATTGCGTCAATAATGTCTTGCTTGGTTATAATATGTGTATTGCCCCCAAGCGTTTTCACCATTACCGCGTTGTTGTCTTTGGTAATCAGTTTCGACACCTCTTCCAAACTTGCATCATGTCGTACAAACGGAAATGGTGGTTGCACTACGGAACCCACAGCGGCTGTTTTAAGTTCTGGCTTTTCTATTAGTTGACTAAACACATGTGCATCGTTTAACGAACCCACAAATGCCCCAGATTCGTCCACTACTGGAATTTGTGAGATATCAAATTTACGCATGAGCACCACGGTATCATGCAGGGTATCATTTACCGATGCCGTGATTAATTTAAGGTGCTTATGCCTTTCAATTAAATCAATTGCTTTAGGCTGGTCGTTCACTAAAAATCCACGATCGCGCATCCAATCATCATTAAACATTTTACCAAGATACCGGGTACCATGATCGTGAAAAATAACTACTACCACATCGCCTGCTTTAAACATATGGCGCATTTGCAACAAACCCGCCATTGCCGAACCAGCAGAGTTACCTACAAATATTCCTTCTTCGCGTGGTATGCGTCTCGTCATGATTGCCGCATCTTTGTCGGTTACTTTTTCAAAATGGTCTATGATTGAAAAATCGACATTCGCTGGTAAAAAATCTTCCCCAATTCCTTCGGTGATGTACGGGTATATTTCGTCTTTATCAAAAATGCCTGTTTCCTTGTACTTTTTAAAAACAGATCCGTACGTATCAATACCAAGTACCTTGATATTGGGATTTTGCTCTTTTAAATATTTACCTGTTCCGCATATGGTTCCTCCTGTTCCAACACCTACCACCAAGTGGGTAATTTTACCTTCGGTTTGTTTCCAAATTTCAGGTCCTGTTTGTTCATAGTGTGCTTTCGAATTTGATAGGTTATCATATTGATTGGGTTTCCACGAGTTGGGTATTTCATTTACCAAACGTGACGAAACTGAATAATAAGATCGCGGATCTTCGGGATCAACATCTGTAGGACATACGATTACCTCCGCACCAAATGCTTTGAGTGCATCTACTTTCTCGCGGCTTTGCTTATCGGTTGTGGTAAATATACAGCGGTACCCTTTAATAACTGCCGCAATCGCTAAGCCCATTCCGGTGTTACCACTCGTACCTTCAATAATGGTGTATCCAGGTTTTAACAATCCTGCCGATTCTGCATCTTCAATCATTTTTAAAGCCATCCGGTCTTTAATTGAGTTTCCAGGATTGCTTGTTTCTATTTTTGCCAAAACTGTGCAGGGCAATTCTTTTGTTATTTTATTCAACTGAACCAGCGGTGTATTGCCGATGGTTTCGAGTACATTTTGATACCACATGGGCGCGAAGGTAATAAAGATTTTGATGTGGGCGTAAATTGCGGTTAAATGCTGATGGTTTGTTATACTTGTAACTCATGAAAAAGCTGCTTTTTGTTTGCAAAGCAATGCTATCGCTCGCCATTGCGCAACCTACAAACCCTTCGTTTGAATGGGCTGACTCTACCGGAGCCACTGCCTTTTGGCAACTGAAGCAGGGTAAGGTATTGCGGTATTCGGTTTTGCAGTTTGGCTCACTCCCCTTTACCCCATCAAATGGCAATTATTTTGTTTCGCTCGAAACAGATACAACCAATGCCCCAATTGCTTGTGTATTTCAACAATCATTTGCGGTTTCAGATACCATCCGAAAAATTGAGTTCGATTATTTGTACCTGCCTCAAACATCATTGCAACGAGCCGGATTTAAGGCAACTGGAACAAAATGGAATGGTGGGCAACAAGATACGTTATTTACATTCACTGATAGCTTAGCTCCGGTTACAGACAGCAATGCGGTATTGCTACAATGGAATCCTTACCAAACCACTTTGCCTTTCAACTCAACTGCCGATACCATTCATCTTCAGTTTACCAACGATATTGATAATGCCCCAAGCAAACAAGTACGACTCTTGGTTGATCATGTTCGGGTGGGAAAGTTTCCTGTTGGGCTTGAAACCATCAAATCAAGCTTATCATTTGACGTGTTTCCAAATCCAGCATCAACACAAGTAAATATTACCTCAAACAAACCATTTACCCAAGTAGAATGGTATACCATGCAAGGCACTCAAATTAGTTGTCAAAAAGGCAAATGGCAGTATTTGCAAATGAGTACAGAAGGCATGCTGGCAGGCATTTATATTATCAAAATTAGTTGGCCAAACGGAAAAATACGCTACCAAAAATGCTTGATTCAACCTTAAAAAAATTGCTGCTGTTTGGGTGGTTACTGGCTGGCAATTGGGTTATTGCGCAGCAATCAAATTTGTATTTTGTAAAACTGAACAATTGGGCCAAAGATGAACAGTTTAATAAACTGCAACTGGTAATGCCCTTTTACGAAGTAATTGCCGACACCATTGAGTCGAATGATTTTGAAAACATGAGAACCCCGCAAAAAATTGCCATTCGCAAACCTAATGGATATGTGAGTTATGCCTATGGATTTTTATTTTTTAATGGTGCAAATGATGTACGCAACCCTGGACAAGTTCCTGCTTTGATGGTTAATTACAAAGAACGAAACCCTCAACTATTTGTAGATTACAATGTGAACTATGATTTTACAGATGATGGAAAGGCCATCCAATTACCACTTGTTTACAATAAAACAGACTCCTTGGTGGTAACTATTTGCCGCAGCGATAAACCTGAAGCATGCAATGCGGTGAAGTTAGAGCGAATGAATTTTGCAAACCAATATGCGTATAAGAACTTACTGAATGAATATTACGATTTGTATTACAAAAACAGAAAATTTATTGGCATTGATTATTGCTTTAGGGAACAACGTTACCATACAAGAGATGGCATTGTTAAAACAACAACCGACTCATTTAGGCTGGCATTGATTGACGTCAACTACAATGGCATTTTTAATGAGGTAGGTATCGATAAAATTGCAACGGCAAACCTAAATGATTCAATTATCGAATCGCGCGATGAAATGCGCAGCATGACGATACCTGCAAACAGAGACGATTGGGTTATTGAAAAAAATGGCATCCCTTATCAACTCGTACAACTAGACGAAGCTGGAATGCATATAACCATACGTGAGCTGCCTGAATTTACCAACCAAAACCGATTGCCCATCGGCAAAAAAGTACCTTCATTTACTTGCATTGATTGGAAAGGATCGAAACACAAACTCAAAAAATTCCGCAAAAAGCAAGTTTATATTTATTACACAGGCACCTATACTAAAAACTTTGAACAAGATACACTAATGTTACGTAAGCTCTCTGCCGACTTCCAAAACCAGCTACAAGTAATTGGTTTTTTAGATGTAAACCGCTCGTATGAACTCACTGTTTTTGGCACCTACTCAAACCTGAATTGGATTGCGGCTTATAAAAATAAATACATCACTCGTGATTTAAAACTAAGAGGAATTCCTTCGAGCATGTGGCTTGGTAAAAGACGTAAACTCAAAGCGTACAATTTAACTCCTGCACAGTTGTATGAATTGTTGAGTAAAGAACTAAACACTAATTGAACATTTGAACACCACTGCTCCATTGCAACTGTATTTTAGCCTTGGCATACTTTGCATTGAGTTCGGCCATTTTTATTTGTGCTTCAATCAAACTGCGTTCACGCATATTGACCAAAAACAAGGAGCTTTCTCCGTTTTCAAAACGCACTTCTTCGGCATCTCTGAGTTTCATGGCATTGTTAACCAACGTAGTTTGAATTGCAAGCAATTTCTCTAAGTTTTGCAATTCGTTATACGATGCGAGTACCTCATTTACCAATTGGCGTTGGGTAAATTGCAATTCATATTCGTTTTGTTTGATTTTAAATTTTGTTGCTGCAAGCTTTCCTCTTTCCTTGCGTAAAAATAAAGACGAATAAAAGCTAACTCCAAACTTGTAGTTGTTCATCCAAATGGCATCTACCCCGTCACTTGCACCATTGGTGTAAGTTCTAAAGGGAATATAATCAAAAGTTAATCGAGGCTTTAACATTTCGACAGCCAACTTACGTTCGATATCCAAACTTCCAATTTTAGTAGTTAGCTTAACAAGCTCAGGATGGTTGGTATTGGCTGCTGTAACCAAGCGTTGAAGCGAGTCGTTGCTTATTTGTTGAATCTCTAAACCAGCGCGCGAAGGCACAATATTGGTGCGTAGTTGCAGCGGTTCGCTATTCTCGTTCCATAAATAATTAGACAATTGCAATGAAGCATTTTTGAAAAACAGCTCAGCTTCAGCCAACATCACTTCTCTTCGGTTATATTCAATTGATGCCTCAACTGAGTCTATTGGCTTTTCCTCGCCCGAACTGATTCGGTTATTGACAAACTCGAGTCGGTTCTTAGCCAATTCAACATTGGTACGCATCCATAAAATAACCTCATAAGATTGTTGCCAATCCCAATACTCTTTGGCAGCCGTAAGCAGTAGTTTGTTGATCAATTTTATTTGCTCTGCTTGCGCCAATGTTTGAAAAAGTTGAGCTTGCCTAAGTGCCGCTCTTCTATCATCAAATACCAATCCACGTCCGATTGGAACACTCACTCCACCATACCACATATTGTAACCTTGCACCAAACCTGATGCATCAATCTTTCCTTGTTCAGGATTGATATTGGTTCCACTGCTCATTTCGAGTCCGCCTTTTACATCAATACCAATACGTGTAGGCACTTTCAACTCTGGCGTAAAATAGGTGTAGGAGTTTTTGCTGTTTGATGTTTTGTTGCGGTAATCTACATCGATTACCGGGTCAAATCCTCCCCTAGCTGATCGCAATTCCATTTTAGCTTGTTCGGGCAATAACTTCCCTTGTTTAACAATGGGATGGTACGCCATTACTTGGTTGTAAAAGGTGCTAAAGGTAAGGATGGTATCCGATTGTGCAGTTGAAAACAATGGTGCGAGCAAAAGCACCAACCAACTGTTGGCTACACACCAATTATTCTTTTGTTGATTTTGCTTTTGCTTCATTCTTTTTGTCTTCTTCATCAGCAGCCTTATCTGCATCTGATTTGCCATTGCTGTATCCATTACTCAAATCGAGTTCTTTGACCATATCTGGTGGAAACCCATTAAACTGACGCCATAACTCGTAACCTAAAGCCACATTATTTAGCATGGCCCAACCATAAGCACCGGAGCCGGCACGCACCAACTCAGGCCAAGGGTCATCTTCAGGATCTGGTGTAACTAAAATTCGAAATTTACCGTTAGGGCTATTCACCCGATCTATTACTTTAACCACTCCACCAAATGTTCCAACACTTACATTGCTCCATCCGCTAAATACCAAAGCCGGCCACCCATCAAATTGAACGCGCACTTTGCAACCTTCGTACAACAAAGGCAAATCAAGAGCCTTCACATACAACTCAACTGCCAATTGGGCGCGAGCCGGCATAATGGTTGCCACCTGATCACCTTCTTTAATTTGCTCTCCAATACCTGCTTTTGAAGCACGAATTACAAAACCATCTTGTGGTGCACGAACAACATAGTACTGACTGCGTTGTTCAATATTGCTGTATTCGATTTGCATTTTTGAAACATCAGCCTGCGATTCAAATACCTCAGCAGCGGTTTCATTAAGCGTTGATTCAGCTTTCGAAATTTTATCGAGGTATTCAGCTTCTACTGAGTTTAACTCAATCTCAGCATTGATTAATTCATTTTGTGCTGTATTGTATTTGTTTTCTGCCGAAATCAACTTGGCTTGTGCCTCTTGCGTTTTGTTGGTACGATTTTGCAATTCGGTAAGAGACGCTAGTCCTTGTTTGTATAACCCTTCCAATCGTTTGAACTGATCTTCGGCAAGTCGTTCATTTACTTTTGCTGCCTCCCATTCGGCTTTTTCACCTTGCACTTTAAAACGCATTTGGGTAACCTTGTTTTTGGCTTGAGCCAATTTGAACCGAAGTCCCGCTTTTAATGCTCCAACTTGTTTTTGCAATGCTTCTATTTTTTCGCGTTTGGATAAAATCGCTTCTTGTTTACTGGTAATTTGTTCATCTGTTCTTGCCAATAATTTTGGATCAAGAAACTTCTCTTTAATTTCAGTTAGCACCAAAATGGTATCCCCTTTTTTAACGAATTGCCCCTCGCGAGCCACCCATTTATCAATACGTCCGGCAATAACTGAAGGTATCACTTGTGGCCTATCTGCAGGCATAAATGGGGTTACTTTGCCACTGCCTTGAATATTTTGTTGCCAAGGAACAAACATGCATAAGATTAATGTAATGAGTGCTCCTGTTAACCAATTGCGGATAACATTAAAGCGCCTTGGCGTATGCAATAACTGTGTAGCATACAACTTGCCGCTTTCTATTTTTTTACCTACTGGATTATCTGTGGTTTGGTCTAACATCTAAATTATTTGATCAAGTAAATTTTGTGATTGTAACGATTCATAAGTGCCCTGAGCAATTATCTTGCCTTCTTCCATCAATACCACTTTGTCACTCATTTTCATAATTGTAGGATCGGTGCTGATAATAAAGACTGCCCACTCATTTTCCTTTGAGAAAATTTCTTCTAGAATTTGTTGCTTTTCTTTTTTCTCTGCGTTGTAAAAGAACTCGTCAACAAGTAAAAGTTTTGGCTTTTGCACGAAGCTACGCGCAATCAGTATTTTCTGTTTTACGCTTTTGGATAAAATACTGCCACCTGCATGCAAGTGTGTTCGCATTCCTTTTTCAAGTGAATTCACAAAATCAGTTAGTCCTGCTTTTTGTAATGCAGTTAAAATGGTAGGCAAACTGTACTCTTTACCTAACGTAACATTTTGTTCAATGGTTCCTTCAAAAATCTCTTGATCGCTTAAGTTATCTGCAATCAACTTGCGGTAGTAGTTAATATTTACCTCCTTTAGTGGCAAACCGTTTACCAATACCTGACCTGAATAGGTGCTTACCAAGCCCGAAACAACCTTAGCAAGTGTGGTTTTGCCCGACCCATTGTATCCGGTAATACACACATTCTCACGATCACTAATGGTTAGGTTTATTCCACTCAATGCACGCTTTTTCTTGCCGTCATATTCATATGAAACATCTTTTAACACTAACGAGAACGGTTCATTCGAATCAGGCAAGGTAATGCCTTCTGACGATTCGAGTGGCAAGTCGGTTACGTGGCCAACTTTATCAACTGCAGTGATTAAATCATATACACTTTCGAGTGTACTGATGAGTTTTTCAACTGATGAAATCACCAATAAAATGATGACCTCGGCTGCAACAAATTGGCCTAAACTAATTTGCCTATTTACCACTAAAAAACCACCAAGTACAAGCAAGCCAGCTGTAATGAATACTTTAAATGCAATAATGGCTCTAAATTGCTTAACCAAAATGGCAAAGTGCTTTTTGCGGTATTGGAGGTAATTGGTTACCAAACTATCGAGTTTTTGCATTGGCAATTGCGTATCGCCAGCTAATTTGAATGTGTTGAGTGAACGTGCAATCTCTTCAATCCAATAAGCCACTTTGAACTTGTATTTCGAAGTATTGATATCTGTTTCAATAGCTGAAGGTCCAGTGAAATAAAAAATCAATACAATTATCAATACCAAAACAATTCCGAAAAACACAAACAGTGGATGGTAAAATGCCAACAAAAGCAATCCAAACAAAATTTGCACACCGGCAGTGCTGATATCAATTAAAATTTTCGGCAATGATTTCTGAATAGTGAGGATATCGAAAAAACGATTCATCAGCTCAGGAGCGTAGGTATTGCTTAATGATTCAATTTTAATTCGTGGAATGCGGTAAGTAAACTCAAAAGCAGCTTTGGCAAACAAACGTTGTTGCAAAATTTCAACCACGCTTAACTGCAATATTTGCAACCAGCCTGCAATTAAAGTAGCTACCACAACAAAAACCATTAACACAACAACCGAGTTTAAAAACAAACCACCTGAAATAAGACCAATAATAGCTTGAATACCGAGGGGGAGCGAAAGATTGACTAACCCCATCATAATTGCATAAAAATAGATATGGCTAATGTCTTTTTTCTCAGTGCGCATTAAGTGAAATACCCTTTGCACCGGAGACATGTGGTGATGATCACTCACGATAGATGGAATAGGAAATCCGCTAATCACAATCACTTCATCGGCATGTTGACTAGCTTCTGTATGGTTTAACAATGTATGGGTTGCAGCATGTTTAGCGTCACACAAACGTTGCATCCACTCGTTATTGGTATGTGTTTGCACAACCGAATTTCCCAACGAAAACGATTGGATTTGTTGGTGATTTTGCTTTTGGTTGGCTGGTAAGATAAGTAAGGGGCTTACTACCGAGGTGTTTTCGAATACAATTAATGGAAACGATAAATCGGTAAGTAACGCTGGTAGTTCTGTGCGTTTTACATATTGCAGCTTAAACACAAATCCATTTGCATCACCAATATCACGCAACCTTTGGTAAAGTTCATCGATGGTATTGAGTAGCGGGGTATCGTATAATCTTACTTTTTCGGTAAATATAGCCTCATTAACAGTTTTACCAGAGTACCTAATATAGGCTTTCGCCAGTTCAATCAATGTTTGGTATTGCATCTGCGTGTTTAACAAATATTGCACAATATAGTTTAATTCTAAATTGCGGCACAAAAGTATGCCTAAAAATAGCCAATTGGTTGTGTATGGATAAAATCAATAATAATTGACTTTCAGGTTATTAAATAATTATTTTTTTAGGATGAAGAATCGGTTAAATTTGTCACCCTATCAATTAACGTAAACCACTGAATATGACAACCAAAGCGATTGCAGAAACCCTTCTTGGAAAGGCTGCTCAAGCGTATGTAAACTTAACCCCAGACGAACTTGTTCAACACGCCCTGCAAAACAACGAAGGTGTGTTAACCGATACGGGCGCTTTAATGGCTGATACCGGAGAATTTACCGGGCGCTCACCTAAAGATAAGTTTTGTGTAAAAGACGCCAAAACAGAACAAACAGTATGGTGGGGTGAAGTAAACCAACCCTTCAGCAGCGAAAAATTTGGTAATTTGTTGGATAAAGTGGTGGCCCATTTTGCTGGTAAAAAAATGTATGTACGTGATGCTTATGCCTGCGCTGATCCGCGTTACCGCTTAAACATACGTGTGTTTAATGAAACAGCTTACCACAACTTATTTTGCAACAACCTTTTTTTACGCCCAACCGCAGGCGAGTTACCTTCATTTGAACCGGAATGGCTCATTATCAATGCGCCAAGTTTCAAAGCAGATGCTGCCGTTGATGGAACCCGTCAGCACAATTTCACCATGATTGATTTCACTCGTAAAATCATTTTAATTGGCGGAAGTGCTTATACAGGAGAAATGAAAAAAGGAATCTTTACCGTATTAAATTATATCCTTCCACAAGAGCGTAATACGCTCAGCATGCACTGCTCGGCCAATATTGGTAAAAACGGGGATACTGCTATTTTTTTTGGATTATCAGGTACAGGAAAAACAACCCTTTCGGCTGATCCTGACCGTAAATTAATTGGTGATGACGAACATGGATGGGCAGACGATAGTGTATTTAATTTTGAAGGCGGTTGTTATGCTAAATGCGTTGACTTAACTGCCGAAAAAGAACCACAAATATTTAGCGCCATTAAATCAGGTGCGTTGTTAGAAAACACGCGGTTTATTCCGGGCACTACAACAGTTGATTATGCCAACATCAGTGTAACTGAAAATACCCGCGCTGCTTACCCATTACATCATATTGATAATATTGCAATCCCTTCTGTTGGAAAAGCACCTGAAAATATTTTCTTCTTAACAGCTGATGCGTTTGGTGTATTGCCTCCCATCTCAAAGCTGAATGTTGGGCAAGCGATGTATAGCTTTATCAGTGGTTATACAGCAAAAGTTGCAGGAACAGAAGCTGGTGTAACAGAGCCGCAAGCTACTTTTTCTGCTTGTTTTGGCAGGGTATTTTTACCTTTACATCCTGGTAAATATGCTGAAATGCTTGGAGCTAAACTTAAAGCAAATCCAAACATCAATGTTTGGTTAATTAATACTGGATGGACAGGTGGTGCTTACGGGGTTGGCTCGCGCATGAAACTAGCATACACCAGAGCAATGATTACTGCTGCGTTAAATGGTGAACTGAATAATGTAACATTTGAAGCGCATCCTGTTTTTGGTTATGCAATGCCAACCTCTTGCCCTAATGTTCCTGCTAATTTACTCAACCCACGCAATACTTGGGCTGATCCACTTGCCTACGATGCACAAGCCAACAAACTCGCAAATATGTTTGTGAAAAACTTTGAGCAATATGCTGCTGGCGTGAGCAATGAAATTATTGCTGCCGCACCTAAAGCAACCATGCAAGCTTAATACGCATGGTTCATTGAACTTGAAACAGCCGTTTCCACTTGGGAACGGCTGTTTTATTTAAAGCAGTTTGGTTCGTTTAATTGGACGTTTCATCTGGTTTGTTTTCTGCTTCGGTAATCATCTAAGTTAAAATACCGCTTACGTAATTGACTTTTGCCCTCAGATTATCAAACAAAACAATGAAACAACTCATTCACCTACTAACCGCAATTGAGCGTTCAGCGCTTCGCAGTATCGAAGTGCTGGTAAAAAGCATGATGTTATTGTTGCTCACTGTTTCAGCAGTGTTTGCACAAACAACACAAACTGTCAGGGGAACAGTAGTAGACCGCGAAAGCAAACAACCTTTACCAGGCGCAACCGTTAGCATCCAAAATGGAGACGGTGTATTGGGTAGCGCAACAGATGTAAATGGCCAATTTGCCATTGCCAATGTACCTGTTGGTCGCAAAACAGTAAAGGTAACCTATATTGGATACGAAACGCTTGAATACCCTGATATCATTGTTACTGCAGGCAAAGAAGTAGTACTAACCTTATCACTTGTAGAGGCAATTAATACCATGCAAGATGTGGTGATTACCTACGACAGAAAAAAAGATCCAACAGTTACCAATAATGAAATGGCTACCGTAAGTTCGAGGAGTTTTAACCCAGATGATACCAAAAAATATGCTGGTGCCTTGGGTGATCCAAGTAGAATGGCCTCGAACTTTGCTGGTGTGGTTTCCGGTAACGATAGCCGTAACGATATTGTGGTAAGAGGCAACTCGCCAAATGCCATGTTGTGGCAGCTTGAAGGTGTAAATATTCCCAACCCTAATCATTTTGGTGGAAGCTTTAACACTGGAGGGCCAGTAAGCATGCTCAATGCAAACAATATAGCCAAAAGCGATTTTTTCACAAGTGCATTCCCAGCCCAGTATGGCAACGCGAATGGTGGGGTATTCGATTTACAATTACGTGAAGGAAACAACCAAAAAAGAGAATACATTACCCAAGTTGGTTTTAATGGATTTGAGCTGGGTGCAGAAGGCCCGTTCTCACAAAAGTCAAAAGCATCTTTTTTGTTCAATTACAGATATTCAACCTTGGGTCTCATGCAAGCGGTTGGGGTAAATGTTGGTACAGGAGCCGCTACCCCGCTTTACCAGGATCTTAACTTTAAAATCACGTTACCTAATAACAAAAAAGGAAAACTCACCATTTGGGGGTTGGGCGGTGTTAGTGCTATTGATTTATTAGGAAAGGATGTGGATACTACAGACATTAACTTTTATGGTTCGCGTGATCAAAATACATTACCAAGGTACCGAAGCGGTGTGCTTGGTGTGAGCTATGAACAAGCCTTGGGCAAACAAACATGGTCAAAATTTACCCTAGCTGCAAGCTACAGTGCAAATGAGTACACAACAGATAGCATTGCTTACCCCGCTGAAACACTCACTCGAAAAGCACAAGGTAATTTTAGTGATACCAAATATTCGGCTGTATGGCAACTCACCCATAAGGTAAATGCAAAAATTTCGTTGCATGCGGGTGCTAATTATGATTACACATTGTTTGATTACTTTAACAAGGATGTATTTGCTGCCGGTACAATTGATTCAGTAAGGGTCAACCAATCAGGCAATGTACAATTGGCGCAAGCTTATGGTCAAGTAAAATACCGCATCAATGCGCGCTTTACTGCCAATGTAGGTTTACATACACAATACCTAAACACTAACAACCAATTTGTACTTGAGCCAAGAGGCGGACTTAAATACGCACTCAATGCCAAATCATCGCTTAATGTGGGTTATGGATTGCACCACCAAACTATGCCCATTTACAATATGTTTGTGCTCGATTCGAAAGGAAATACCTCCAACAAATCGTTGCAATTTATGCGGAGTAACCATTTGGTATTGGGTTACGAAAACCAACTCAATGCAAACTGGCGTTTAAAAGCTGAAGCCTACTACCAATACCTTGATCAAATTCCTGTTCACCGATTTGCCTCATCTTATTCCACTCTTAATATTGGATCTGCATTTGAACCGAGTGATGAAAGTAATTTGGTAAATGCGGGTACAGGCGAAAATATTGGAGTGGAGTTAACATTGGAACGCTACTTTAACAACCAATTTTATGTACTGGCTACAGGTTCTGTATTCGAAAGTAGCTATAAGGGAAGTGATGGGGTAAAACGCAACACTGCCTTTAACACCCAATATGCAGCCAATATTCTTGGAGGAAAAGAATTTAAGCTCAGCAAAAAAGGAGATATCCTTTACATTAATATCAAACTTACCACCGTTGGAGGCAGATACTTTACACCCATTAACCTTACAGCTTCACAAGCAGCCCAAGTGGCAGTTTATGACCAATCAAAAGCCTTTAGCGAAAAGCAACCTGCATATTTTAGAACAGACGTAAAGATAGGTTGGAGGAGAGATTTTAAAAGAAGTTCGATGGAGTTTGCCGTGGATTTTCAAAACATCACAAACCACCAAAATATTTTTAGCCAAGGTTATAACCCTTATAACAACACCATTTCATATGAGTATCAACAAGGATTTTTTCCGGTACCCATGTTTAGATATACGTTTTAATTGTAACTTACACCAATCAAATTTGCAAACCATTGCCTATACTAACCAATCAATACAAATCAAGCCCTGGCTTATTAAACCCCAAAGACCTACTGATTCGACATTTAATCATTGTTGTGTTGGCAGTGTTGTTTGGCAGTATGGGTAGATGGGACGAGCCAATTGACATTATTCGCAAAAATGTTTTCTCTACATTTATCAATATTGCATTAATCTGGAATGGAAATATTTTATTGATTGATATTGTTGATCGATTGCTCACTTGGGAAAAAAACCTAAGGATTAAATTAATCACTTCTGGCATCATTGCACTTTGCTGGCCTATTTTAGTCAATATTGCTTTTAACCATTGGATTTTCCCAATCATTCATGGTATGCCTTGTGATTTAGAAGCTAAAGAAAATACCATTTACCTAATCATGAGCGTGGTGATAACCTTGTTTATTAATACCATCTTCATCAGTGTAGCATTTTTTAAATTTTGGAGATCTACAATCAAAGAAGCCGAAGAACTCAAACGGGAGAGTATTACGGCAGAGTTTGCAACGTTAAAAAATCAAATTAATCCGCACTTTTTATTCAATTCATTAAACACGCTTTCAAGTTTAATTGACGAAAGTCCAAATTTGGCCAATCAGTTTGTTCAAAAGCTTTCTACTGTATATCGTTATGTACTTACCCAAAAAGACAAAGAACTGGTAACCCTGGCCGAAGAACTTAGTTTTGTGCAGTCGTATATTTACTTAAATCAAATTCGTTTTGCATCTAACTTAGTTGTGCATATTGATGTACCACCCGCATGCTTGCAACGAAAAGTAGTTACCCTATCGCTCCAAATTTTAATTGAAAATTGCATTAAACACAATATCATATCAGCCGAAAAACCACTGCATATTACCATTCACGCAGAATCAAACACCGTAACAGTTACGAACTCGCTTCAACGCAAAAAAACAGAAACCAATAGCAATGGTATTGGCTTAAACAATATTGTACACCGTTATAGTTTAATTACAAATGCTCCCGTGCGCATTGACGAAACCAATGAACAATTTATTGTTGAACTTCCTTTAATCGAATAACCATGCGTATTGTCATTATTGAAGATGAAAAACCAGCCTTAAACCGTATTCAAAAACTCATTCAACAAATAGATGAATCGATTGAAGTGATTGCTACTTGCGACAGCATAGCAACAGCAGTTCAGTTTTTTGCGAAGCAACCAATAGTTGAGTTGGCATTAATGGATATTGAATTGGCCGATGGACAAAGTTTTGAAATTTTTAACCGCACAACTGTTAATTGCCCTGTTATTTTCACAACTGCTTATGACGATTTTGCACTCAAGGCATTTAAGTTAAACAGTATTGATTATTTACTCAAACCAATAGACCCGAAAGAACTTGAAGCGGCCCTAAACAAGTATAAACAATCACAGAAACCACAGCTTGATTATCCAGCGCACTTCTTGCACCTAATTGAAAAACTCAATCCAACACCTGTAGCATATAAATCGCGATTTCTTGTAAAAACAGGGACACGCATGGCGTCTATTCCAGTATCTGAAATAGCTTATTTTCATGCTTCAGAAAAAGTCGTTTACCTTCATACTGCACAACAAAAATGGCTAATCGACTTCACCCTCGAAAAACTCGTTGAGCTCGTTGACCCTTCCCTGTTTTTTTTACTGAACAGGCAGTTCCTTGCCAATATTCAAAGCATCAAACAAATTCACACTTATTTTAACGGTAAACTTAAACTTGACCTGCATCCTGCTCCTGCAGAAGAGGTAATTGTTAGCAAAGAAAAAGCATCCACACTTAAAGATTGGCTCAACCGTTAAACGAAACAAGCCGACTGATACATTTCAATCGGCTTGTTCAATCAGTTGAGTAAATAGATTATTGCTTCGTTATTTTATCAGTGTATGCGTTTCCTTTTACATCTTCAATATACAACATGTATATACCAGTATTGAGTTTGCTTAAATCAATCTCTGCATTGGTATTCATTTCAGTATTGGTTAATACAACTCTTCCTAGTAAATCAACCAATTTAATGCTTTTGATTTCTACGTTTGTTTTTGATGAAATAGTAAACTTGCCATTAGTTGGATTTGGATAAATACTAAAAGGACCTGCTTCACTTGTTACTTCTTCAACACTAATTACCGTTTCTACATCTATGTACCTGTAAGTAAATTCAGATACATTACCCGAAGGATCTGTTACCCAAATGGAAATAACTTGAAACCCTGGTTTGCTTTCATCAAACTTGCTATAATCGATTCTGAGATATGTTGATTTCTTTAAGGTATCTTCTGAATAATAATTATCGGTGATTTTAATCGCTTCTAGGTTTTCAACATAGGGCGTAAATCTAACATGCTTAATCGGGTTCGGCCCGCTGATACTGATTTGTGGTGCAATGCGGTCAACCACCCTTACTAATCGGGTTACTGAACTTTGGTTACCTGCCCCATCTGTGGCTGTATAAGTTATTGGGTACTCGCCCAACTCTCCCGTTAACACCGAACCACTCGTGGTTACGATCACACTCGGATAATAATTATCACTCGCATCTACCCATGGATCATTCAGCGGGGTATTCACATCCACCACCAATGGATTCTCACCCCTTAATCGTATC
>JALONP010000024.1 GCA_025454875.1 Bacteroidia bacterium
CAATAGCAACGACAAAGGAGATATCTGTCCTCAAGATGTTTATGTATACCAAGTAAATGCAACATCGTTTAGTGGCAAAGCATACAAATACTCAGGGTCTGTTACATTATTGAGGTAACAAATCATATTTATAACAAAAAAGCCGGTGTACTCCACTGGCTTTTTTGTTTGCATACACAGCAACACAGTTGTTTTTTTATATCTTGCCTAAAATGAAATACATCCTTTTATACTTGAGTAGCTTTTGTTTTCTCACAACGATAGCACAAGTTACTTTTCCTGAAAATGGCCCCCAGCATCTTGTTCAAAATCAAGTTGCGTTTATTCATGCAAACCTTCATACCAACTACAATACACTTATTGAAGATGCTACATTGCTTGTTCAAAATGGGAGGGTTGTATATGCAGGTAAATCAACTGCCATTCCCAAAGGCTACCTTGTTTACAATGCCACAGGTAAACATATCTATCCTGCATTTATCGAGTTGTATAGCAATTATGGAGTGCAGTTATTGCCCGAATCACAAAAATCCGAATCAGAAACGAAAGGATTTATTTCAGCAAAGAAGGGGGCATACCATTGGAACGAATCTATCCGCGCAGAGTTTAATGCGGCCGCTGCATTTACAGCCGATGAAAAAAGAGCGAAACAACTAAGAGCAAGCGGATTTGCACTAACACTTTCTGCATTGCAAGATGGAATTTGCAGAGGATCGGCAGCATTGGTTTATACAGCAAAAGGGAACGAGCATGAGCTAATTGCAAAGCCAAAAGTAGCAACCAGCTTTTCGTTTAACAGAGGAACTTCAAAACAACACTATCCATCATCTTTAATGGGCAGCATTGCTTTGTTACGCCAAACTTATTATGACGCACAGTGGTACCAAAAGCAGAACAAGGAAGTAAATTTTACGTTAGAGGCATTCGGACAATTGCAAAACCTTCCAGCCATTTTTGTTGCTGGAAATAAACAAAATGCTTTACGGGCGGCTAAGATTGGACAAGAGTTTAATACATCATACATTATTAAAGGATCAGGCGATGAATACCAACGCCTAGAAGAAATAAAAGCTACGCAACTGCGCTTTATCGTACCAGTTAATTTTCCAAAACCATATGAAGTAGAAGATCCATTTATTGCTGAATATATAAGTACTGCCGACTTAAAGCATTGGGAGTTGGCTCCATATAATATTCGAATGCTCATTGAGCAAAAAATTCCCATTGCCATAACAGCCGATGGCTGCAATGATGCTTCTACTTTTTTGAAAAACGTAAAAAAGGCAGTTCAATTGGGAACTCCTGAATCTGAAGTCTTAAAGGCACTTACATATAATCCCGCACTTTGGTTAAAACAAGAAAAAGAGTTAGGCGCACTTACACCAGGTATGATTGCGAACTGCATTATTACAGATGGCCCACTTTTCGCCAAACAAACTACCATCCTTGAAACGTGGATTAAGGGAATTCAATACCAAGTGAATGACCCACAAACACCCATTTTATCTGGGTCGTATCAATTCAATATTCCACAAACAGGAAATGTAAAATTGGTAGTGAGTGAAGTTAACGGTAAACATGATTATAAATGGATTTCAAAAGACACATTGAAAGCAACTGTTTCGTATACGCAAACTGGGTTTCAATTAACCATTAAACCAAACCAAAATATCGATTCTTCAGTGCGGTTTGAATATTGGTTTACAGAAGTTGACAGCAGCAACTACCCATTTACGATTAAACAAGCAAAAGGATACTTAAAAACGAGGCAGGGTGATTTAGAGCCTACTCTTTTTTCACAAATGCAATCAGGTTCCCCTAAGCAAGCAAGCCAATCAGATTCTATAGAATTGAATATGCCAGCACTTGTTTGGTTCCCATTTACAGATTATGGGCAATTAGCACTCCCCAAACAACAAGTTTATCTTATTACCAATGCAACTATTTGGACAAATGAGGCCGATAGCATTTTAATTGAAACCGATTTACTTGTAAAGGATGGTAAAATTGCTGCAATTGGAAAAGGACTAAATGCAAAAGGCGCTACTGTAATTGAAGCGAAAGGAAAACATATCACATCTGGAATTATTGATGAGCACTCGCATATAGCTATAAGCAACGGAGTAAATGAAGGCACACAAAGCAGTTCTGCTGAAGTGCGTATCGGGGATGTATTAAACAGTGAAGATATCAATATGTACCGTCAACTTTCGGGTGGAGTAGTTGCCGCTCAACTATTGCATGGTTCTGCAAATCCAATAGGTGGTCAAAGCGCGTTGATTAAGTTTAGATGGGGATTTGAACCTGAGAAACTAAAAATTGAAGGGGCAGATGGCTTTATCAAATTCGCTCTGGGAGAGAATGTAAAGCAGTCGAATTGGGGTGATCGCAATGTGTACCGATACCCACAAACCAGAATGGGCGTTGAGCAAGTCATGTATGATGCATTTCAGCGTGCGAAAGCTTACGAACAACTGCAAAAGGAAAGCAAGGAATTGCGCAAAGATTTAGAGTTAGAAGCAACACTCGAAGTACTAAGAGGAAAAAGATTTATCACTTGCCACAGTTATGTACAAAGTGAAATTAATATGCTGATGCATGTGGCAGATTCGTTAGGGTTTAAGGTAAATACATTTACCCATATTTTAGAGGGGTATAAGGTAGCCCCACAAATGAAAAAGCATGGCGTTTCAGCGAGCACATTTGCTGATTGGTGGGCATATAAATTTGAAGTGATGGAAGCGATACCTTATAACGCAGCTATTTTGCAGCAAATGGATATCAACACAGCGATTAATTCAGATGATGCAGAAATGGGTAGGAGGCTTAATCAAGAAGCTGCTAAAGCAATAAAGTATGGTGGTGTTACCGAGTGCCAAGCAATTAAAATGGTTACCCTTAATCCGGCTAAAGCCTTGCATTTAGATTCAAAAATGGGAAGTATTAAAGTAGGTAAAGATGCTGATATCGTTATTTGGAGCGCTCATCCATTGAGTATTTATGCAATAGCAGATTATACGTTTGTAGATGGAATGATTCTATTTGATCGAAGTATGCAATCAACGTTACAACAAAACATAAAAGATGAACGTGAGCGTATTATTCAAAAGATGATTAAAGCCAAACAAAATGGCGAGAAGGCGGAGAAGTGGCAATCTAAAATACAAGTAGAATACGAATGTGATGATGAAGAAGAATAAACAATACAACATGAAAGTTTTTTTGAATTGGATATGCACCCTCGCTGTTATTGTTTTATTAAGCAATGAAACTGCTGGTCAACAAAAGGTGTTAATTGTTAAAGGAGCAACCATTCATTTGGGAAATGGAATGTTGGTCGAAAGTGGTTGCCTAATCGTTGAAGGTGCAAAAATCAAACGGATAATAAACAGTGCAGATACAAGTATAGCCGGAGCACGGTACATCAATGCAACAGGCAAACATATTTATCCTGGTATCATTGCGCTAAACAATATCATGGGATTAAATGAAATTGAGGCGGTAAGAGCTACACTTGATTTTAAAGAAACCGGTGAGTTTAATCCAAATGTGAGATCCGTTATTGCGTTTAACACAGATTCAAAAATTATCCCAACTGCATTGTCTAATGGTATTTTATTTACCCAACCTGTTCCTCAAGGAGGCATTATTTCTGGTACTTCGAGTTTGATGCGAACAACTGGTTGGAATTGGGAAGATGCAGTTTTCAAAGTAGATGATGGCATTCACTTAAACTGGCCTGAAGAAATGGTTTATGGAGGATGGTGGGCAGAGCCATATAATGCACAACAAATCAAAACAACACAAACAGTTCAAGCAATCGCGTCTTTTTTTCAACAAGCTAATCAGTATGCTCAACTGAGTAACCCGCCTCAATTAAATGCAAGGTTTGAATCAATGAAAGGGGTGTTTAATGGCACCAAACGTTTGTATGTGCATGCTTCTGGAGCAAAATCAATTGTTGCTGCCATTCAATTCTTGAAGCAATACCCTTCTATCAAATTGGTATTGGTTGATGCAACGCAAGCTTGGATGGTTAAAGATTGGATTAAAGAACAAAATATTCCTGTTGTATTCACAAATGTGCACCAATTACCAACGCATCCGCATCATGCCATTGACCAGCCTTTTAAAACAGTAGCACAACTAGTTAATGCAGGCGTTTTGGTTGCCATTGCACATGCAGGATACTGGGAGGTTCGAAACTTGCCTTTTAATGCAGGCACTGCTGCTGCTTATGGCATCTCTAAAGAACAAGCATTGCAGTGCATTACCCTCAATCCAGCAATAATTGTTGGTGCAGACGCAACGATAGGATCATTAGAAGAGGGTAAAGATGCGAGTTTTGTAATATCCGAAGGTGATATTTTAGATATGAGAAGCAGTAGAGTAGTTCAAGTATTTATGGAAGGTGTAGAGGTACCGATCGAAAACCACCAAAAGGCCCTATATCTTAAGTACATGAACAAATATGGGTTGGAGCCCAGGTAATTGTCCAAACCCAAAAAAACCGGGTCATGGGAAATAAGGAATGGGAAAAAATCCTATTCGAAACATACGGTTCATGAACGATAAATGAATGAACAAACGTTAATGTTAAATCGCTTTATTAAATGTAAATACAAATCTGCATATTTATGTCTAACCATTCGTCAAATCCTTGGACCACTTTAACAACAAAAGAAGTGTATGCTTCTCCATGGATTAAAGTAGAACACCATGATGTGCTTAACCCAGCAGGTAAACCTGGTACTTATTCTGTAGTGCGGTTTAACAGTTGGGCAATTGGAATTGTGCCCATTGATGAGCAAGGTTATACATGGATTGTAGGTCAGTACCGCTACCCGTTGGAATGTTACACTTGGGAAATTCCAGAGGGAGGTGGAAATAAATCAGGAACACCACTGGAAGCAGCACAACGGGAATTAGTTGAGGAATGTGGTATCATAGCTGAAACCTTCAAGTGCATTCAAGAGCTCCAACTTAGCAACTCTGCTACCGATGAGGTGGCATATTTATTTGTCGCCACTAATTTATCGTTTACACAATCGCGGCCGGAAGAAAACGAACAACTCAGCGTTAAGAAAGTTCACTTTGATGAGTTGTACACCTTGGTTGCCAATGGCAGTATTACAGATAGTTTGAGTGTTGCTGCTGTCCTCAAAATTCAACTGATGCGACTGGAAGGAATGTTAACTATCCAACCACTAATTGAGTAAAAGGATAATGCGTTTGTTCACACTCTTCATATTAATTGCATTAACAGGTTGTGGCTTAAACCGAAAGGATTCGAAAGGTTTGAAGCAAGGAAGATGGGTTTTGTATTACGATGAACAACAAAAGCAATGCATGTGGAAGGGCCGTTATAAAAACGGGGAACAAACTGGTAAATGGACCTATTATACGCCAACTGGCAAGAAGTATTTAACCGAAAAATACATGCAAGAGCGTATTTGGACCACCTATTACGACTCTTTACAACGTAAGCAACTTCAAGGGTATGCCAATTATATCGAAACAGAAGATACAGCCTATTACAGATGGGAAGGAAATTGGTATCATTTCGACAACTTGGGTCAGGTTGATAAAATTTCGTTTTACAAAATGGGTAAATTCGCATGGTTTGTTCCAGTTCCAAAATCTAAGTCAAATCGCAAGTGAAAAGCATAGCTGTAGTATTTTTAATGATATGTTGCGTTCAACTCAAAGCCCAACAATTTGGTTGCATTGACTCTTTGTCAATAAGTCCAGGATTTTTTTGTCCAAGTGCAGAGTATTACCCGGTTTGTGGGTGTGACCAAAAAACATATCGAAATGTATGTGATGCGCAAAATAGAAATGGAGTTCGAACATATACGGATGGGTCGTGCTCAGGGTTTGAGTTTGATTTGCTACCCAACTATTCTCCGTCATTAATTAATTTTACATTGGTACAAGCCAATCCGCAATTTGCAAGGCTTTTTGTGGTTGATATGGCAGGTAGGATTTGGATACAACGCGACATACCCGCAGCACCCCGTACTTTTTTATCAATCGAAATTGGGAGCTTAAATTATGGAACCTATTTGGTTTATGTGTACAATTCTCAAGGCACATACCGGTTTAATAAGTTTGTTCGAACCCCTGGATGACAAAAATTCTAACCGTGGATAAACACCTGTAAACCCACAATAGACAAAGACTAATGGCTCAGTTACGCATCAAGAGAAAGGTTTTTTTCACAATTTGTTGTGAATTATGAAATCATCCCCTATTTTTGCCACCCCTTAATAGAAAACTGTAAACCAATATCATTGTGGATACACTAAGTTATAAAACCAAATCGGCCAACAAAGCCACTGTTCAAAAAGAGTGGTTCGTAGTAGATGCTGAAGGCCAAACATTAGGTCGCTTTGCAAGTAAAGTGGCTAACATTCTGCGCGGTAAACACAAGCCAAGCTTTACTCCTCATGTAGATTGTGGAGACAATGTGATTGTCATTAACGCAGATAAGATTCGTTTCACCGGTAACAAGTTTGCTGATAAAGAATACGTTTTTTATTCTGGGCATCCAGGTGGCCAGCGTTTTGTTACTGCAAAAGATATGATGGCTAAAAAACCTACCTACTCTGTAGAGCATGCAATTGAAGGTATGTTGCCAAACAATAAATTAGGTGCTGAGATTTTTAGAAACCTTTATGTATATGCAGGTTCCGAACATCCACACACAGCACAACAACCTAAACCTTTAAAATTCTAAGAGCAGATGGAAGCTATTAACGCATTAGGAAGAAGAAAAACATCAGTGGCTCGCGTTTATTTGAGCGCTGGTGCAGGCAGTTTTACGGTAAATGGCAAAGACATGAAAGTGTATTTCCCGACCTTAATGTTGCAAAACGATATTAACCGTCCATTCGAACTTACAAACACTGTAGGCCAGTTTGATATTAAAGCCAATATTGATGGTGGAGGAGTTTCAGGCCAAGCTGACGCTTTAAAGTTGGCTATTTCGCGCGCATTGGTTAAACACAACGCTGAATTAAAACCTGCATTGAAGGTTGAGTCATTATTAACTCGTGACCCTCGTATGGTTGAGCGTAAAAAGCCAGGTCAGAAGAAAGCCCGTAAACGTTTCCAATTCGTAAAACGTTAATTTAGATATACCGATTATATATTAAACATGACAAAAATAACTCAAGAACAATTGTTAGAGGCTGGTGTTCATTTCGGACATCTTACCCGCAAATGGAATCCAAAAATGGCTCCTTACATTTTTATGGAGAAAAATGGAATCCACTTGATTGATTTAAATAAAACCGCGGCAAAACTTGACGAAGCCTCAGAGGCCCTTAAAAACATCGTAAAGTCTGGCCGTAAAGTTTTATTTGTAGCAACAAAAAAACAAGCAAAAGAAATTATTGAAACCGAAGCTGCACGTGTGAACATGCCTTTTGTTACCGAGCGTTGGTTGGGTGGTATGTTAACTAACTTTACCACAGTTCGTAAGTCGATCAAAAAGATGCAAACCATTGATAAAATGGCTACAGATGGTACTTACCAAAACATCAATAAAAAGGAGCGTTTAATGCTGGAACGTGAAAAAGCCAAATTGCAGAAACTTTTTGGTGGTATTGCCGACTTAAACCGCTTACCTGCAGCGTTGTTTATTGTTGATATTAAACGTGAACATATTGCCATCGCTGAAGCACAAAAACTAAACATCCCAACATTTGCAATAGTTGATACTAACTCTGATCCAACAGTAGTTGACTATCCGATTCCTGCAAATGATGATGCTGCAAAGTCAATTGCTTTAATTGCACAAGTAATGACAAATGCAATCGCGGAAGGATTAAGTGAGCGCAAACGTGATAAAGAAGCAGAAGACAAAGAAGCTGCTTCTGCCGAAGCGGAAGGATAATATTCTTAAGAAATCGGCTTAGGCCGATTTTTTTTAATCATTTTTTTAATCAAAACTTTAAAACAAAATACAATATGAGTACTATTAGTGCTGCTGATGTAAACAAATTACGCCAAATGACCGGTGCCGGTATGATGGACTGTAAAAAAGCGTTAACCGAAACAAACGGTGATTTTGATGCCGCGGTAGATTACCTGCGTAAAAAAGGTCAAAAGGTTTCGGCTGCAAGAGCTGACCGCGATGCCAAAGAAGGAGCTGTTATTGCCAAAACTTCTGCTGATAAAAAAACAGGGGTGATTGTTTTGCTAAGTTGTGAAACAGATTTTGTGGCTAAGAATGAAGATTTCGTTGCCTTTGCACACCAGGTTGCAGACATCGCTCTTGCTCATAAACCAGCCGATGCTGATGCATTAAAAGCATTGGACATGGGTGGCTTACCAATTAGCGAACGCTTGATTGAACAAGTTGGAAAAATCGGTGAAAAAATTGATGTAAGCCGCTATGAGATTGTAACAGGAGAGAATATTGTTCCTTACATCCACGGTTCAAACCGTTTGGGTGTATTGGTAGCACTTAACAATGCTGCAACTGAGGCAAATTTCACTGCTGGTAAAGATGTTGCAATGCAAATTGCCGCGCTTAATCCTTTAGCATTGGATAAAGATGATATCGATCCTGCAATTGTTGCAAGAGAAATGGAGATTGCCAAAGAACAAGTAAAGGCAGAAGGCAAACCTGAAAACATGATTGAAAAAATAGCTCAAGGTAAATTGGGTAAATTCTATAAAGAGTCTACACTCATGAACCAAGAGTTTGTAAAAGACAGTTCAAAAACCATTGCACAAATGTTGGATGGTGTTGAAAAGGGACTAACAGTTACTTCATTTAAGCGAGTAGCTTTGGGTTAATTCCTGTTTAAATTAGCGAATGAACGCGCCCCGCACCTTAGTGCGGGGCGCGTTTTGTTTAAGTGCGTTACGAATATGCAAACACAATTGTTTGATAGCCTGTACATGATAAGTCCAACAGCAGTGACGCATTCCATTTTCTGTAGCTTCTTTTTTGTTTGGTAGCATTTTCTGCTAACTTGCGCTGATTTTAATCTGTTCCTTCTATTTGTTATGAAATACAAACGTATACTATTAAAACTTAGTGGCGAATCGCTAATGGGCGATCAACAATATGGAATTGATGCCAAAATATTGGATCAATATGCCAAAGACATCAAGGCCGTAACAGATAGTGGGATAGAGGTTGCCATTGTAATAGGTGGTGGCAATATTTTTAGAGGAGTACAAGGAGTAGCTGGAGGCATTGTTGATAGGGCACAAGGTGATTATATGGGTATGCTTGCTACTGTAATCAATGCAATGGCTTTGCAAGGTGCGCTCGAACGTGTTGGAATCAAAACACGTTTATTATCTGCAATTAAAATGGAGCAAATTTGTGAACCTTTTATCCGTAGGAGGGCAATGCGTCATCTTGAAAAAGGCCGTGTGGTTATTTTTGGTGCAGGTACAGGAAACCCTTATTTCACCACAGATTCTGCTGCATCTTTACGCGCAGTTGAAATTCAAGCTGATTTGGTTTTAAAAGGAACAAGGGTAGATGGAATTTACACTGCAGATCCTGAAAAAGATAAAACTGCAACCCGTTACCAAACCATTACATTTAGTGAGGTATACGAAAAGGGTTTAAATGTGATGGATTTAACCGCTATAACTTTATGCCAAGAAAATAATTTGCCTATTGTAGTGTTCGATATGAATAAGCAAGGCAACTTGTTGCAGGTATGTAAAGGTGAATCCGTAGGCACATTGGTGCATTAACAACGATATATTTAACGCTTTATCATTATTTTCGAATACGTATAATTATTACCAACTATGAGTGACCCAAGGCTAAAAACAGTTTTTGACGATATGAAACTTGCAATGGACAAAGCTATTGACCATGCAGCAAATGAATTTACAAAAATCAGAGCAGGTAAGGCACACCCAAGCATGCTTGACGCAGTTAAAGTTGAGTATTATGGCGATATGGTGCCACTTAACCAAGTTGGAAATATTTCGACACCCGATGCGCGTACCTTGCAAATTCAACCTTGGGAAAAAAATATTATCCAAGCTATTGAGAAAGGAATTGTAATTGCAAACCTTGGTTTTACACCAAGCAATGATGGCGCTGTGGTACGTGTTACGCTGCCAATGCTAACCGAAGAGCGGAGAAAAGAAATTGTGAAAAAAGTAAAGGCTGAGGCAGAGCATGCTAAAGTTGCAATACGCAATATTCGAAAGGATATAAACGAGACAGTAAAAAAACTTCAAAAGGAAGGTTTACCTGAAGATGAAGCTAAAACTGCTGAAGCCCAGGTACAAAAAAATACAGATGGGTATATCAAAAAGATTGATGATTTAACTGCAGCTAAAGAGGCTGAAGTGATGACTGTTTAGGTGATTGACCGCAGTATGCAATTGGCTCAGATAGCTTAGTTTATCAAATGAAATGAAACAACCCAAACACATACTGCTACTCACTCTTAAAACGGTGGGCATTTTGTTCGCTCTAACCGTCATATTATTTTTTACTCTTCGTAATTCACTACTCCAACGCACGTTAAAACAAGTGAGCGATAAGCTCTCCAATCGCTATCAGTGCACACTCGCCATTGGGCAAGCCTCATTTAAAGGGTTGGCTGGTGTGCAATTAAACCAAATTACATTGGTACCTAATAATGCCGATACCATTTTACAAATTGGCAGTGTTCAAGCAAGTATTAGTTTATGGTATGCACTTGTTGGAGACATACGCTTGCAAGAATTGGAAGTGATGAATGGATTTATTCAACTAACAAAGAATGAATCAGGCCGAAACGTAGACGCTTTTATTAAGGGTAAAAAAGAGTCAGACTCGCTTGTTACGCCTAATGCGTCCGATAAGGTTGCAGAAAAGTTGAATTACGCAAAACTTGCATATAAGTTTATTACCAAAGCGCTTAACTTGGTTCCTACCCACATGCAACTGCAAAACCTTTCGTTGCGGTTAAATGATATGGGATACAAAGTGGCAATTGATCTAGAAACGCTAACCTTATCAGCAAAAGAGCTTCAGTCTTTCATTGCAGTTTCGTCTGACGAGATTAGCCAACGATGGAAAATTACTGGATTAGCAGACCCTAGAGGCCGCACTGCTGATCTTGAATTTTTTAATACAGATACAGGTAAAATCTTGATACCATATTTGAACCAACGGCTGAACATGCTTTGCGGATTTGACTCCATTAAACTCAATCTTGCATCAGTACAAATGGATGGAGAAGAATTGAGCATTAAGGGATATGCCGCTGTTCGAAATTTTATGATTAACCATCCAAAAATTGCAAAGAAGGATGTAGTCATTGACCAAGCTAGGTTTGATTATGCTTTTAAGGCAGGTGCCGATTTTGTTTGCCTCGATAGCACATCAACCATACAGTTTAACAAGGTATTGTTTGTGCCTTACATCGGTTTGCAAACGGCTGAGGATACCATTTACCAAATGCATATCAACATTCCAAAAATGGTGGCGCAAGATTTTATTTCATCACTTCCTGAAGGGTTATTTTCACATTTTAAAGGGATGGAAACAACAGGTTCTTTCGAATACAGACTTGATTTTGTCTACAATGAAAATAAACCACAGAACCTTGTATTTGAAAGTACGCTCAACAAACATGAATTTAGAATACTACGTTATGGTGAAGCCAATTTGAGTAAACTAAATGCCGATTTTGTTTATACACCAATTGAATATGGTCGCCCTCAAAGGCCAATTTGGGTAGGTGCGGCTAATCCAAACTTTACACCACTTGACCAAATTTCACCTTATCTTCAAAAATGTGTGCTTACAACTGAAGATCCATCTTTTTTTTACCATAGGGGATTTATTGACGAAGCGTTTCGGCAATCAATTATTAAAAATATTCGCAAACGAAAATTCGCTCGGGGAGCAAGTACCATTAGCATGCAATTGGTAAAGAATGTGTTTTTAACAAGAGAGAAAACCATCTCCAGAAAATTGGAAGAAATTTTATTGGTATACATTTTAGAGAATAATCGGATAAGCAATAAAGAGCGAATGCTCGAAGTGTATTTTAATATTATTGAGTGGGGGCCAAACGTATACGGGATAGGGGAGGCAGCCCAGTTTTATTTTCAAAAAAGACCAATTGATTTAACTTTAAACGAGTGTTTATTTCTGGCTACAATCATTCCTCGACCTAAAGGTTTTATGTGGCGTTTTGGTAAAGATGGCAATTTGAAACCATTTGCAGATAAGCAGTTCTCTTTCTTAACAAATTTAATGATGCGCAGAAACCTCATCACCGATCAAGATACGTTGCAGCGTCAACTGCCATTGCTCATCTCCGGAAACGCCAAACAATTTATCAAAATTACAGCAGATACTTTAGTCTCCGATTCTGTGTTCTTAGACGAAGAAGGTCGAATTATCTTGGCAGAGTAATACTACTTTATTCCGTATTCACTTATAATATAAGCCAGGCTCGATATTGCCGCAGCTCCCAATTCAAGTTCCCTTTTATTTATTTTATCAAAAGTGTCAATCGCAGTATGGTGGTAATCAAAATACCTTTGCGAATCAGGTATGTACCCAATTAGCACGCATCCATGTTTGCGTAATGGGCCAATATCTGTTCCCCCTCCACCTTGTTTGATATAATCGATATCATATGGTTTTAACAAAGGAACAAACTGCTGTAGAGCCAAACAGGCGCTTGTATCACTCACACCAAAACCGCGAGGAGTGAACCCACCAGCATCACTTTCAATTGCCGCTAAGTGTTTTTGTGTTTTAGCTAAAGTAGCATATTCAATGCCACCCCTTACACCATTCTCTTCATTCATAAACAACACACAACGAATTGTTCTTTTGGGCTTATAACCCGATTTTTGAAGCAACCTCAGTGCTTCGATGCTTTGCACAACTCCTGCACCATCATCATGTGCTCCTTGTCCATTGTCCCACGAATCTAAGTGGCCACCCACCACGATTATTTCTTCGGGGTTCATTGTTCCTTTCAGTTCCCCAATCACATTGTATGATAACACATCGGGGTATTGTTGGCACGTTTGTCTAAAGTAAAACGTTACACTACCTGCACTTTTAAGTTTAAGCAACATGCTCAACTCATCAGCATCTACTGTGCTAATTGCACAAGCAGGAATTTTTGGGATAGAGTCAACATAATTGGTCATTCCTGTATGCGGGTTGGTGTCATTTGCGAGCGTTAAACTTCGAACAATCACTCCAATGGCCCCATATTTAGCGGCTTCTATTGGACCCTGACCTCGCTGGTTTCCTGCTTCTCCATAGGCTCTTCCAGTCTGGATATATTCAGGGTTCATTGGCCTGTTAAAAAACACGATTTTCCCACTAATGTATGTTCGTCCTAATTTTGCTAATTCATCAAAATTACGCACCTCTACTACTGGCGCTTCAATTCCATTTGGACCTGTACCCACGGAATTGCCTAAGGCACAAACACGCATACGCTTTTGTTCTTTACCTTTGGTTACCCATGCAGTTTCTTTTTCGCCACGCACCCAATGTGGAACCATCACTTGTTGCAAATACACCGTATCAAATCCATTATTTTTCATAAGATTATATGTGTACGTTACGGCTTGTTCCGCTTGTGGTGACCCACTTAATCTACCGCCAATTTGTGTACATAAATACCTTAGATTTTGGTAACACTCGCCTTTGGTTAATGCCTCGGAATATAGTTTGCGAATAAATATTGAGTCATTGGTTTGGCTATAGCCAACTTGACTCGTTATGGTTGCTAAAATGAGCAAAACAGTTTGAAACTTCATAGATTGAATGGTTCGTTTAGTAAATATTGACGCTTGAGTAACGGACAAATTTTATAACGCTCATCGTGGGTATCTGTATACACTGATTCTAGTACTTCATATACATTCGAAATACCAATTAGATTAGCCCATTCAAATGGTCCCATCGGATAATTTGTTCCAAGTTTCATGCTAACATCAATATCATGTATTGTTGCGGTACCCTCTTGTAAGGTATAACAAGCTTCGTTAATAATCATACAAACAACACGTGGAGTTGCCATCCCTACTCTGTCTTTAACAACAGCAAACGCAACTTCCATTGAGCTTAATAACTTCTCAATTTGTGGTTGGTCATTTGTTTTGTACAAGCTTATTTCAAGTAAATTTCTCTCGATAAATGTGGGTAATGCATTGATACCAACCAATACACAGTCTACTGGTTTTGCATATTCAGATACAGCTTGTGCTAAACTTTTTTTAACTGCTGAAACCAGAACGAGTTTGCCTTTAAGTGGGGCATAATGAATTAAAGTAAGTTGGTCTTGTTCATCAAAGGCAAGGTCGAAAATCAAATCGAACACATCTAAATGAGCTGGAATTTGTTCCAACTCGTCTATGGTAACCCATTCGGCATTTTGAGAGGTAAGAAGTTGTTGGATAGCAGCAATTCTTGTTTTTTCACCTCGTGCAAATATCTTCATCAATGAAAAGTATTATTGTAGCAAAAATAACAATCACCAAACCATGGAAAAGAAAATAATTACAAGTGCCAATGCCCCTGCTCCAATCGGACCGTACAGTCACGCTAATCTTGTTGGAAACACCCTGTATGTATCGGGTCAAGTTGCCAAAGATGCCAAAACTGGAGAGATGATCCAAGATACAATTGAACAAGAAACCCAAAAGGTAATGGAAAATTTAAAGGCCATTTTACACGAAGCAGGAATGAGTTTAAGTCATGTTGTAAAAGCAACCATTTACTGTATTGACTTGGGCAATTTTGCTGCTATCAACCAAGTATATGGGTCATATTTTAAAGAGCATTTTCCTGCGCGTGAAACTGTACAAGTGGTAAAATTGCCTTTAAATGCGAATGTAGAAATTAGTGTAGTCGCAATAAAAGGTGATTAACAAAATGCGTTAGGATAAGTTTTCCGAAGAAATATTTTTTTGAAATAAACAACTCGAATCGGCTGTAATGCAAGCATTCGTTGATTTGTCAAAAAATTATGTCACAACCAATTGTTCACTTTGCTGTCTTAATGAGCAAACTAAACAATTAATCGTATGAAGAAACTTTTCCTATCACTAATGAGTGCAGCCGCAATTGGATTGTCGGTACAAGCACAAACGGCCAGGGTAATGGCAATTCACAATTCTGCTGATCCAGCTGTAGATACTGTTGACGTGTATGTACTCGTAAATGGATCTCAAGCTACAAAAGTTGAAAATTTAGGTTTCCGCCAATCAACTGGCTTCCTTACACTGCCTTCTGGGGTTCCTGTACGCCTAGCATTTGCACCAAAAACAAGTACAACCTTAGCTGATACCTTGGTTGGGTTTGGCTACACCCTTGATGCTAACCAAACTTACGTATTAATGGCTCAAGGCCATGTTGCTTCAGGTTTTACTCCACAAAAACCTTTTGAATTAGCAGTAATTACTCCTGCATTCGAACGCAATGCTTCTGGTGGTGATTCTACTATCTTAAATATTGTTCATGGCTCTACAGATGCCCCAGGTGTTGATATAGAAGTGAGAGGCCCACAAAACTTCTTACTCGCTGTAAATGATTTACAATACAACCAAAATACGGGTTATGTAAAGGTAAAAGAAGACAACTATTTTGTGGACATCTATGCTGCAGGTGCAACCAATGCACTTGTTACATTTGGGGCTCCACTTAAAACGTTAAATTTGGGCGATACTGCTTTGGTGGTTTTTGCTTCAGGGTTCTTGAATCCTGCGGCTAATAAAAATGGGGCTTCGTTTGGGATATTTGTAGCAAATGCTGGCGGTACAGTGCTTCCATTGCCTGTTGAGTCAACATTTAAATTGCAAGCATTTCATAATTGTGCTGACCCAATTGCAGATACGGTTGATGTTTGGTTAATTAACAGAACAACAAATGTAAGTCAACGAGCCATACCAAATTTTGCATTCCGTACTGCAACCCCTTTCTTAACATTGCCTGCTAATCAAGAATTGGCATTAGGTGTTACATTGCCTGGCGCCCCATTGGCCGATACAGTTTATGTAGAAGAAATTGGTAGCGTTGTTGGAGGATTTGTAGCATTAGGGGTTGCAACAGGCGTGTTGGATGATAGCAAATTCGAGTCTAACCCAAATAACAACTCAATTGATTTTGAAATTACTGGTTTAGGTGCGTTAACACAAGCTGTAAATCTGGGTCAAGTGTCACTTCAAGTGTACCACGGAAGCACAGATGCCCCGGCAGTTGATGTGCGTGCTCGCAATGTAGGGGCTCTTTTTGAAGCATTGGAATACGGAGATTTTGGTGAAGATTACTTGACAGTACCTGCACAAGATTACACCATTGATATCACTGCAGCAGGCAGCACAACACCATTGGTTTCGTACGTGGCGCCATTGTCGGGTTTTGCAGATTCAGCGTTGGTAGTGGTAGCCTCAGGATTTTATTCACCAAACGTACCGCAAGGCTTAGATGTAGGAGCCGGATTTGAACTTATTGCCGTTACTCCAGGTGGAAGGGCAATTAGCTTACCTGTTTTCAATAGTGTGGCTTCAGTGTCGGCAAAGGCAATTGGGGTGTCAGTGTATCCAAATCCTGCAACTGATTTAGTCAATATCTCTCTGCCGTTAAATAATTCAACAGCCTACAAAGTAACCTTACTTGATGTTACAGGAAGAGCAGTGTGGACTAAAGAAACTACAACATCAATGGAGATAAACACAAGCAATTGGGATAAAGGTGTATATATGATTTCACTTGAAAGTGCGAATCAAACAGCCTATCAAAAAGTACTACTTAAATAAGTGGTGGATTAGTTTAAGAATAACAAGGCCTGTATCTTTTGATCAGGCCTTTGTTATAAAAGAAGAAGCCGATAAATCATGTATTTATCGGCTTCTTCTTTTACCTAAATAAAATTACCTGCGTGGCGGTTGTGTTCCAGGTTTTGCTGGTGTTCCGCCTCTAGGAGCTACTGTTTTATCTTTGGTGTCTTTCATCTCTTGCTTATTTTTAGGGATGTATTTATTGTCTAATAAACGGAAAGTCGTTCTTCTGTTTAATTGGTGCTCTTCTTCAGTACATTTACGTTTTACGTATGTTCCTTCGCAAGCACAATCATTTACTAGTGAACTCTCTCCATATCCTTTTGCTACCATACGCTCTATATCAATACCTTTTGAACTGATATAAGCTACAGCTGAATCAGCTCTTCGTTGAGAAAGATTTTGGTTGTAAGCAGAATCAGCACGACAATCTGTATGGGAACCTAATTCGATGCGAATGCGAGGGTATTTTTTGAGTAGTGTTACCATTGTATCAAGAATCAACGCTGCATCGGGTCTAATATTGGCTTTATCTAAATCGTAATAAATACCTTCAAGGGTAAATACTGTTGTAAAATCAAATGGTGGCAACATAAAGTCTTGCACCAAATCAGTAGATACTTCAAATGGACGTGTTGATTGTGATTCGATTTTACTATCATAATAATCTTCTTTGGCTGCGAACAACTCATAATCTGTTTTTGCCTTCAAGTTAATTTTGTAACCACCAGTTGCATCCGTGCGAATAACCAATTTACCCGTATCTGAACTACTTGTAATGGTTATCGTGGTATTTGGCAACAACTCTTTGGTAGCAGAGTCGCGAACAACCCCACTTAAGGTAAAGAGCAATGGAGTCATGTAAAACCGGTAAATATCGTCTTGGCCTCTTCCTCCATCTCTGTTTGAAGCGAAGTATCCGCTTTCTTTATCTTTAGCCATGATAATACCAAAATCATCACCACCCGAATTAATTGGACTTTTCATGTTAATTGGAGTGCTCCAATCAGCATTTTCACCTTTTGTAAAGTAGATATCAACCCCACCTAATCCAACATGACCATTTGAAGAGAAATAAAGTGTTCCATCTTCTGCAATGAATGGATACATTTCGTCACCCTCTGTATTAATTGTTGGGCCTAAGTTAATGGGATCACCCCAAGTTTTTCCGCGTTTAGAATAAGTTACATACCAGAGGTCTTTGCCGCCAAATCCGCCAGGCATATCTGATGAGAAATAAAGAACATCCCCTGCCTTGTTTAGAACCGGATGCCCACATGTAAATGAGTCAGAACTGAAGGATAATGGAGCAGGATCAGACCATAATGTTCCGTTTGCGGTTGCTTCATATATTCTGCAATTGTTTCCTTTACCATCTTTACCATTGCATTGTGTATAATACATGGTTGTATACTTGGCATCAAAAGTTGGTGTACCGTCATTGTAAGGAGTATTCACCACATCTTTGTCTACTAATGCTGGGATTTCATATTTAATCACATTCGGATTTTTCTTTTCAGCCTTAAATACAACCTTATACAAATCGGTATGCCCGTTGCCAGTCCATCCGTATACTTTTCCGCTAGCACCTTTTTCCCTATCAGAGGTAAAATACAGTTCATTTTTTTTGTAAAATGCCATACCAAATTCACTCCACTTTGTGTTGAGTGATTTTACATTTTCGACAACGTAACGGGTTTTTTCGTTCTTCCACTTAAGCGCTTGTTCGCATCCTTGTATTTGTGCGGGTACGCGAGCATCAGAAGGGTTTTTCTTAAGATAATTGTTGTACTCAATAATCGCTTCTGAATACTTTGAGTTGTTTTTAAGCATTTGAGCTAATTGGTACTGTGCTTCAGCGTTATTAGGGTCTCCTTTAACGGCTTTCCGGTACCAGTTTTCGGCATTTTTAGCATCATTCGCGAGCCTGTAGCATTCAGCGGTTTGGAAGCAAGCTTCATTTTTTTCTTCTTTCTTTTTGGTTTTGCTGTAAACTGCTTTGTAGTTCTCGCCAGCAGTAAAATACTCTTTCTTTTTGAAGGCTTCCCTTGCTGCTGTCATACTTCCTTTAGAAGGGCCGCATGAAGTAATAAAAATAGCTGCCGACAACACCACAAAAAGTGCTGCCAATGAGTTTGTTTTTGTCATTTGTGGACTTCTTTTCCGTTAAACAATAAAAACAAGTATAGGTAAATTATTTAACGAATAAAAGTTCCCTGTATTTTGGCAATTTCCACAAATCGTCTTCAATTATAAATTCAAGAGCATCACTGCTTTTACGAATTTGTTCAAACAACGGTTTTACCTTATGGCAAAATGCAACAGCTCTTTTATGTGTATCGGCTATATGGTGGGCTTTATCCATTTCAGCAATCATCTTTTCTACATTTTCACGTATATGTTTTACATATTTTGAGATTTCTTCGATGAATTTAAATTGAGCATCGTAACCTGTTTTGGTTACGCCAATTGCCTTTAGCGCAGCAACATTTTCAGAAAGTTTTTGTTGGTAACTCAAAGCACTTGGGATCACATGCGAAATAGCTAGTTGAGCCAGTACTTTGGCTTCAATATCAATTTTCTTCACATAACTCTCTTGCATAATTTCGTAACGTGCTTCAAGTTCTCTGCTATTGAAAATAGCATTGCGTTCAAATAATTGTTTTGAAGTACCCGAAATATATGCGTTGAGTGCCTCAGGTGTTGTTTTGATATTGGACAAGCCTCTTTTGCTTGCTTCTTTTACCCATGCATCACCATATCCATTTCCTTCAAATAAGATGGTTTTTGAAGATTTGTAGTATCCTTTTAATACATCAAGAATCGCTTCTTCTTTTTTCTTACCTTTCTTAATTTGTCCATCTACTTCTACTTTGAACTTTTTAAGTTGGTCAGCCATAATCGCATTAAGTACGATCATTGCGTTGGCGCAATTTGCAGACGAACCAACGGCCCTGAATTCAAATTTATTTCCTGTAAATGCGAATGGAGAAGTCCTGTTGCGGTCAGTGTTGTCAAGTAAAATCTCAGGTATTTTCTGAATATCGATTGATGTTTTTGAGGCTTTGGCGGCTTGAGACTTTGATTTGGTTGAAACCAAATCTTCCAGCACTTGGGTAAGTTGAGTGCCAATAAATACACTCATAATTGCTGGAGGCGCTTCGTTTGCTCCAAGTCGGTGGTCGTTTGCCGCGCTCGCTATGCTCGCGCGGAGCAAATCGGCATGATCATGAACCGCTTTAATTGTATTGACAAAAAAGGTTAAAAACTGCAGGTTGTTTTGCGGTGTTTTACCAGGAGCCAATAAGTTCACACCCGTATTGGTTATTAAGCTCCAATTATTGTGTTTACCGCTACCATTTACACCAGCAAAGGGCTTTTCGTGGAGTAGTACTTTAAAACCATGTCGTTGAGCTACTTTTTCCATTACGTCCATTAACAATTGGTTGTGGTCAATGGCAAGGTTCACTTCTTCAAAATTAGGAGCGCATTCATATTGAGAGGGTGCTACTTCGTTATGACGGGTTTTGAGTGGAATGCCAAGTTTATAACATTCGATTTCAAAATCAATCATAAAACTTTGTACCCTTGGCGGAATTGAACCAAAGTAATGGTCTTCGAGTTGTTGACCTTTTTCTGGAGCCAAGCCCAAAAGGGTTCTTCCAGTTAAAACCAAATCAGGGCGAACATTGCTCAAAGCAGCATCAATTAAGAAGTATTCTTGTTCAATACCCAATGATGCCATCGCTTTAGTTACATTTTTATCAAAGTATGATGCACAAACATCCACCACTGCGCGTTCTACAGCGTGTAATGCTTTTAAAAGCGGAGCTTTATAATCGAGTGCTTCACCGGTGTATGCTACAAAAATAGTCGGAATGCAAAGGGTACTTCCATTGCTTCCTTCCATAATAAATGCTGGTGAGGAAGGATCCCACGCAGTATAGCCTCTAGCCTCAAAAGTATTGCGTAGTCCTCCGTTAGGAAAACTTGAAGCATCGGGTTCCTGTTGCACCAAAGCACTACCTGAAAACTTTTCTATGCTTCTACCATCATCTGTTGGTTCGAAAAAAGCATCATGTTTTTCGGCAGTGGCGCCTGTTAAAGGCTGAAACCAATGTGTGTAATGAGATGCACCACGTGTCATTGCCCAGTTTTTCATTCCTGCTGCAATTTGATCGGCTATCTTACGATCTATTTTTTCACCTTGTTGAATTGCATTTGAAACTGCTTCATAAGCCTCTTTGCTTAAAAACGATTTCATCGCCTGATCATTGAATACATTGATGTTAAAATAATCAGATACTTTGTTTGATGGAGCAGAAACAGCAACCAATGAACGGCTTTGTGCTAATTCAAGGGCTTTAAATCGTAAAGTTGACATGCGTAATTATGTTTAAACGTGGTGGTGAATTCTGAATGTGCGAAAATCCAATTATTTCCCATTTTTTACCACATATTTTTACACTTTTTGCCCACAACTACCATTGATTGTGTTATAATTACACTAAGTAGAAGCAATTTCTTATATTGCTATAAAAGCTCTTTCATGGGGTCCCAAAACTTAACATCAAAGTCAATTACTTGATCGTTTTTAACTATCACACCCTCCGCTTCTAATAACTCTTGCATTCGGGTTGGTGTTGCGAAATGGTGCTTGCCTGTTAGCAAGCCATTTCTATTCACCACTCGTTGGGCAGGTACATCGGGTAGGCTGTGAGCAGCGTTCATGGCATAACCAACCGTGCGTGAACTCTTAGCAGCACCTAAATACTTTGCTATGGCCCCATACGAAGTAACCCGGCCTTTCGGTATCAGTTTCACTACTTCATATACATCTTCAAAAAAATGTGATTGTTGGCTCATGAATTACAAAGTAAATAATTGAATCTGTTTTTCAGAATTCAATTTAGAGGAGTTTTTGTTTCTAGTGCTTTGCTTCATACCTTCGCAAGATGCAGTATGCAACACATATCAAACTTGGAAAAATCAACAATTTAAGTGATGCCCGATTTGCAGCAGCAGCGGGAGTAGATTATATTGGATTTTGTTTCGACCCATCTTCAGCAGCGTATATCACCCCAATTAAAGCCAAAGAAATAATAGATTGGCTAACGGGAAGCACAATCATAGCTGAGTTTGGCAATCAATCGGAAGTGGAGATGAAGGACATTGCCGATTTACTGGATATAACAGCTATACAACTTGAAAATAGTCTTGTTCCTGAGTCGCTTTTATTGTTAAACAAAGCCATCATTAAGCGTGTAGATATCGCTGATTTGAACGACAATACCATTAGTGCAATGGTAAGTAAATACAGTGAGTCGGTTGATGCATTTCAGTTTTACCCACAACATGCCATTAGCCAATTTTCACAAGGGGTATTGGTAAATCTCAATCAAAAGGCCAAGTTGTTTTGGGAAGTGCAAGGAAGTGCATTGGAGATTAAGAATTGGGTAGAAAAATACAAACCATTCGGTATTCATATTGATGGAGGCGATGAAGAAAAAGCAGGAATACGCGATTTTGACCAACTCAATGAGTTGTTTGATACATTAAGAACAGAAAACTAAATTGAATCGATGAAATTTAACAAGGCATCAATATCAGAAGATTGGTTGTAAATATGTGTTGAAACACGTAAGCAGTTAATTCCATTTTCAGGTACCAACCGTATTCTGATTTTTTTTGACATCGCTTGCGCATAAAGCGTTTCTGGATTCATGCGAGTGGATTTGAACCCAATCATTCCTGCATATGATTCTGCTTCGGTTGGTGTAAGAACCTCAACTTTATTACTTAATGAAAGAAGTCCTTGAAGTGCATATGTTCCAAGTGTTTTGACCCTGTCAGAAACTGTCTTCATTCCAATAGCGGAGAAAAATTCAATACTCGCATCAACACCTTTATACAAACCAAGATTTTGAGTTCCTCCATAATATTTGTGCGCCCCTTTTGCATATGGCCCCATTTGAATTGGATTAGATGCCAAGTTCCAAAGTGCGCTGTCGCTTCCACCTCCCACAAAATAAGGTTGAATGATGTCTTGGGCAGATTCTTTCACATATAAAAAACCGGTACCCTTAGGGCCCAGCATCCATTTGTGACAACAGCTAGCGTATGCATCACAACCAAGTTCGTGCATATTGAGCTCTAACATGCCTGGTCCGTGAGCGCCATCTACAACTACAAATAAGCCCTTTGTTTTAGCCATTTTGCTGATTTCTTTTATCGGCATTACCTGTCCTTGGCTGCATAAAACGTGCGGTATGGCAATCACTTTTGTTCGAGAAGTAATTAATGATTCAATTTGTTTTAACGTTGCGTTTGCAGATGGTTCGGGATTAAAAGGCACAAGTTTTATTCCATGTAACTTTTGGCGGTTAAGCCAAGGGAAGGCATTTCCAACATGTTCATGGGTTGTAACAATTACTTCATCGCCTTTTTTTAAAGGTAAGCCCCAAGTGTAAATATTAATGCCTTCAGTGGTGTTATGGGTTAAAGCAATTTCATATTGATTAGCACCAACAAATGTGGCAATTTTTTGAGGCGTTAAATCCCAACCACTGTAGTTACCAAACTGGTCACCCTCCATCATTCCCTTGTGCACCGCATCAATCACAGCATAAGGCGAAGGCCCCATTGTTCCATTATTTAGGTACCGCCAACTTTGATCAAGCGGAAACAACCCCCTTAGTTTTACCCAATCAATATTGGCTTTTTCATCAACCAATGTTGATAGGGTTGGTTCCGACACAGTAGTTTTGGGCAGCCTTATGCCAATACCTAAAGTGGCAGCCGCTGATTGTTGAATAAAACGCCTTCTTGAGGTAGTCATTTGTTCAAAGATGGGAATTTAGTTTCATTTTCAGATATTGAATTGAATGACGTCTATATTTTAACAGAATTGCATACTATTGTTGTGTGAAAACTTATCGGATGATTGGCGTTATGAGCGGGACTTCGCTCGATGGCTTAGACTTGGCATATTGTGTTCTACAAAAACTCCCTACTGGCTGGACATACACCATTGAAGTTGCGCAAACAATTCCTTATTCACAAACATGGTACACACGGTTAAAGGAATTACCCAACCAACCCATGTTTTTGTTGCCTAAAACAGATTCTTTTTTTGGTAAATATATAGGTCAATGTATCAACCAATTCATTAAAGAACACACATTGCAAGTAGATTACATTGCAAGTCATGGGCATACTATTTTTCACAATCCAGACGAGAATTACACTACTCAAATAGGCAGTGGCGCAGCCATTTATGCCGAAACAGGTATACCAACTATTGTCGATTTTAGAAGTGTTGACGTAGCATTGGGAGGACAAGGAGCTCCGTTGGTTCCAATTGGCGATGATCTTTTATTTTCGGAGTATGATGCGTGTTTAAACTTGGGAGGATTTGCCAATATCAGCTTTCAAAAGGATGGATATCGAATAGCGTTTGATGTTGTTCCATGTAATTTGATATTAAACGAATATGCGCAGCAGGTTAATAAACCATATGACGAAAATGGTGAAATGGCACGTTCAGGTGTTTTGATTCCTGATTTATTAAACGCATTGAACAGTTTGTCGTATTACCATAAAGGGGCAGCAAGCAAGAGTCTTGGCCGGGAATGGGTTGAAATGCATATTTATCCAATTACCAACCAATTTAATATGCGTATTGAAGATATTCTATGTACCTTAACCGAACATATCGCTTTGCAGATAGCACCTTATTGTAAGCCAAGCACCTTAGTTACCGGAGGTGGAACTTATAATAATTACTTACTTGAAAGACTTGAGTTATTAAAACCATCAAATACAATAATTGCGACTCCCGAAAGTAACCTTATTAACTATAAAGAAGCATTGATTTTTGCCTTATTGGGGTGCCTGAGGGTGGAACAAAAACCAAATGTATTTCCCTCTGTAACGGGTAGTAAGTATAGCAGTATTGGGGGGTGTATTTATGGTTGAACATCATAATGAATAGTTCAATAGTGTATAATAAACACAAATAGAGAATTCATTTTTATTAAGGATGAATGGTAGGCTGGAGGCAATGAGTTGCATTATTAGTTTTTAAATAAAAAGGTAGCCTAATTATACACATTTTTTATTGGTCATAATTTTCAGACTATTTGGTTGTTAGCGCAAAATTGGCTTACTTTTGCGTGATTGAGTGTATTATAACCTTATGATTCAGAACCTGCTTAACTACTCCCGAGCCATTTTGGGTTGCCTAATAATGGTATGCTTTACACAATTGGTGTATGGACAACAGTTGTATAATATTTCTGGAACTGCAACTGTTTTGCCAAATGAAGATGGAGTTGAATTGACGCCAGAAGCCAATACACAAGTTGGTTGGGCCTACTATAGTAGTAAATTTAACTTGTCTGTAAAAGACAGTTTGGTATTCAAAATCTTTTTAGGAGATAACAATGGAGGTGGTGCAGATGGAATGGTATTTATCATGCATAATGATGTAAGAGGGTTCTCTGCTAGAGGTTGTGCCGGAGAAACAATGGGATATGGAACCCATCCTGATGGGTTAAGTTCCGCTGAATGCGGTTTTGGAACCCGATCTGCCATTACACCTTCGTTAGCTATCGAATTTGATACTTACCCAAATAGTTTTGATCCTACTTTCGACCATATTGCTTACCTAGAAAATGGAAATGTAAACCACGGATCTAACTTTATCGATGTTGGTGGTAATTTAGATAACAATGTTGAGCATGACTTCAAACTGGTTTGGGATCCGAGTCTAAATAACCTTAAAATATACTTAGATAATACCCTGATGTTGGATACAACAAGGGATATTATCAACTCAGTTTTTGGTGGTACAGCTCAGGTTTTTTGGGGTTTTGCTGCCTCTACTGGTGGGTCAGTTAACCAACAATATTTCAGGCTAATTGATGACAATGTTATTGTGGTAACTCCCACAGTTACTTCAATAGCAAGTGGTAATTGGTCAACCCCATCTGTTTGGAGTACGGGTGTTGTACCAAACCCTGATGACAGTATTATTATTTCGGCAAGTCATACTGTAACCATTGATCAAAATGTCTCGGCTAGGGCAATATCAGTTTTAGCTACAGGTATTCTTCAGTTTGAAGCCACTACCAACCGGACGGTTACGCTTACAAGCGGTATGTATATTTTAACCGGTGGAACCTTACGCTCCAACCCAACTGGTGTGGCGCTGCATCAACTTAACTTAGGAGGCAACCTATCCAATGCAGGAACACTTGATTGCAATACAGGCATATCTGCAGGCTTGAACATCACATTTAACAACGCGTTTCGAAACCAATTTTTGAATTTAACGGGCGCAACACTCACTGACTGGCGAAGATTGACCATTAACAAGGCTAATAATAACTTTGCTGTAGTATTACAAAGCGCATTAAGCTTTACTGAAACTAACGATACATTGGTTCATACTTGGGGAAGAATTGACCTAAACGGTAACAGTTTAACCTTAGGCAGTTATTATGAAGTAGCCAACAGCTCTTCATTTTCTGGAAGTTCAAGCTCAAACTTAACTTTGAGTGGAAGCAGTGCAACATTTAACAATATCAGTTTTTTTGCAGGAGCGCAAGTGCTCAATAACTTTACAGTTAGTAGGAATGCTGGTTTGGGTACTGCGTTAACGGTAAATGGTGTTTATACCTCAAGTGTTGGCTCCTTAACCCAAGGCACTTCTTTAGCATTAAATGGAAACATTGTTTTATCAGGCGGAACAATTACGGTGGGTACCAATACATTAACAATTGGTAGCAATTCTATAACAAGATCGGCTGGAGGCATTAATCCTGGCACTGGAACAATAACCTTTAATAATTCGAGTGCACTTGTGGTGCCAGTTTCTTTATTTACAGCTGCCTTGAATAATTTAACCATCGCGTCTTCTGGCGGGGTTACACTTTCGGAGAATTTATCGGTTAATGCTACAACTACACTTACTTCAGGTACACTCAGCGTAGGTGCAAATACTCTAACCGCTGCAAATTGGGTTAATAATGGAGGTCAACTAAGCACTACGAGTGGAGGTGTCACCTTTAACGGAGCTACCAGAACAATTGGAGGTACTGCGAGTACCAATTTTGGAGTGTTGACTGTTGCGAACAATACCACAGTAACAATGAACAACAGCAACAGTTGCGCTTCATTTGTGTTTGCTACTGGGGCCAATGCCAGCACATTCACACATGGTACAGGGGCTGTTCTCACGGTGAATGGAGCGGTTACCATACCAAACCCTTCTGCGAGCGTTGTGAAAAATTGGGCCATTAATGCTGGAAGCGCAACTATTTCTGGAAATGTGAACATTGGAAATAACTCGTCAACACTGAATCAAGTTGCAAGAATTACTGTTACTACAGGTAGCATAACAATTTTAGGAAACCTGGTTTTTTCTTCTAGTAACAATCCCAATGCTAATTTGAATATCAATACCGCTGGTGCCACAGTCAATCTTGCAGGGGTTTTTTCTAATATCACCCAAGGCAGTATTACTGCGAGTGCAACAAGTAATTTTAACTTCAATGGTACGGTGAATCAAATTATCCCGATGGCCAATACCAATATTACATTTGGAAATTTGATAATCAATAACACTAATGTAAATGGTGCCACTGTGAATGGAAATATTTCAACGGCTAGGCTATTGGGGAATATATCGGTGAATAGCGGATTGTTTAGAACGGGTGGTGTGTCTGTCACCATGTCGAACGGTAGAAGTATCACGGTTGAATCTGGAGCAACATTCAATGCGGGAAGGTCAGTTATTTCTTTTGGTACTGGAACAAAATCGTTCACTATTAACGGCACGTTAATTAGTTCAAATCTTGTTGGCTTTTCAGGATCTGCAACAGCAACGATTAATTCTACAAATGCGCCAACATTCGCGCTTACCAATGGCACCTTTATATTTGACTCTTCGGGTGCGCAAGTGGTTACGAGCAGGACAGATTATGGCAATGTTATTTTATCAAACGGAAGTAAAACCATCAGTGCAGGTAGTTTTACTGTTGGTAATTTAACCATTAATACAGGAGCCACATATAATGGTGGTACAAACAACCCAACACTTACTGTAAATGGTAATTTTACAAATAATGGAACATTTACCTCTGGAACCAATGTAACTACTTTTGCTGGCAACGCGCCTCAAACGATCGGAGGTACAACAGCAACAACGTTTAGCGGGAATGTTTCTTTCTCAGGAACAGGTCAGGCTACATTATCCAACAATATCAGTGTGGCTGCTAATCGTACCCTCACTGTTAATGCGAATAAGACATTGGACCTTGGATTATTTACAGCTAATGCTGCTAACACCACCAATACGTTGGTTCTTTCGGGTACGTTAAAATTAGGAGCAGCTACTGGCGGGCAAACAGGAAGTAATTTCCCTACAGGATACAATACAATTACCATTAATGCTGGAAGTACAGTTGAATACAATGGTGCTAATACAATAACCCAAACTGTTTATTCATCCGGAACAACGGCTTATTCCAATCTTATACTAACTAACGGAACGGGTTCTGGAACCGCTTTCAAACGTTCAACTGCTAGTTTTTCTGTGGGCTCTACATTTGAAGTGAAATCAGGGGTGCAGTTTACGCCCGCTGCTTTGAATGTAATTAGTGGAGCGGGTTCCCTCATAGGCAATGGAGCCATTGATGTTACAAACAGTCCTAATAACGTAGCGACCCAATATACTTTAACAAGAACAGGATTTTCAGGCACAATTGGAACAGGTTTTAGTGGAGCAATTGCAGGAGGAACATATTCCAACCTAACACTAACAGGAACTGGGGTGCAAGCATTATCGGGAAATATTATTGTAACAGGAAGTTTAACCATTGGATCAGGTACACAAATAGATCCAACCACAAGTGATTTTAGCATTACATTAAGTGGCAATTGGGTAAATAATGGCAATGGTATTAGTACCCAAGCAGGCAGTTCGGTGATATTTAACGGAACAAACCAAACGATTAGTGGCAATACGACTAGCTTCAATAGTTTAACCATTAGTTCAGGTACAACCACGTTAGCGGTTAATACAACCATTCTCGAGAACCTTACTGTATCTGCTGGAGCAACCTTAAGCTTAGGTACATTTACCTGCAACCGTTCAACGAGTGGTGGAACCCTTACGGTTGCAGGTTTATTGCAAGTTGCCGGAGCAAATAACTTCCCTGCTAATTTTACTACCAGAACAATGACAGGCGGTACGGTAGAGTTTAATGGTTTAAATTCTGTTACACAGCAAATTGGAACGGGATTTACTTATAATAATTTGTTGCTCACCAACGGCAGTGGAACAGGAAATGCTGCTAAAACAAGTGCGGGCAACTTCACAGTGAATGGTAATTTAACCATTTCGGAGAATTGTACGTTTACCCCCGCTGCTGCCAATGTCGTGAGTGGAACAGGTACTTTAACGGGAAATGGCACAATTGCGATTACAAGAACAGCCGCAACTCCTGATTTAAATTCACAATACAACCTAACGAATAGGGTGTTAACAGGTTTAACCGCGAATTACTCGGCTGCAGCAGCTCAAACAATCAATGCACATACCTATGGGAACCTTTTGTTAAGCGGAAGCAACACAAAAACAATAAGCGGTGGAGCAGTATCCGTAAATGGCACGCTTACAATCAATACGGGAATAACCTTAGCCACAGGTGGCAACAATATCAATATTGGGGTAAATTGGGTGAATGATGGAACATTTTCTGGAACGGGCACTGTAACATTCAATGGTTCGAGCAACCAAAGTATTTCGGGCACAAGTACAACTCCTTTTAATAACTTAACAATTAGCAATAGTGGATCGGATAGCGTATTTGTTGCTTCCAATATCACCGTAAGTGGTAACTTAACGGTAAATGCTAATTCTACGTTGGTTCCATCCGCTACCGCTACGGTTGGTGGAACAGGAACTTTATTGGGATCGGGTGCTATTTTGGTAAGCAGCACAGCTGCAACTCCGTTAACAACCCAGTACACAATTACCAATCGTACACTTACAAGTTTATCAGTTAATTACGAATCAACAACTGCTTCTACCATTACCGCGGCTTCTTATGGAAGTTTGTTAATTACAGGAAGCAGGGGAGGTAATTCAGTTACCTTAGCATCAGGCACAATTGGAATTGCCAATACCTTTTCACCAGCAGTCGAATTTACCTCGGGTAGTTACATCACAACAGGCAATACGATAGACTTTAATGGCAGTTCTTCGCAAACAATTCCTTCCTTTAACTATCAGAATTTAACCATAAGTGGATCTAGAGGAGGTAATACAGTAACACTGGCTGCAGATACAATTGGCGTTGTTGGGGTATTATCATTCACAGCTACCAATCTGAGCTATGGAATTACAGGCAGTACTATTGAATTTAGAGGTTCAGGAGCACAAACAATCCCTGCGTTTAACTATTTTAACTTATTGATAAGTCAAGCAAGAGGTGGCGCAAATATCACCCTCGCTACTGGAACAATTGGGGTAGCTGGAGCGGCTTCACTTACAGCAACAGGAATAGGTTCAATTGTAAACGCAGGCAATACAATGGATTTTAATGGATCAAGTTCTTTTGAAATTCCACCATTGAGTTTAAACAACCTAGTTGTTTCTGGCAATAAAAATGGAGGCGTTGTGACCCTTGCTCCTGGAACCATTTCTGTAGCAGGTTCATTTATTAATACGGCCACTAATGTTGGAAGTTATGTTACCACCAACAATACCTTTCAATACTCTGGCAGTGGAACACAAACAATTGCAGCATTTGGGTATAATAATCTGAGTTCTACAAATGCTGACCGAATTTTATCGGCCACAGCAGATATTCAAATAGCCGGAACGTTTACCCCAGGAACTGGAAACTACACAACAACTAACTCAACAGTTGTTTTTAATGGAAGTGCCTCACAAACGATACCTCCACTAAACTATTTTAATTTAACCTCAACCTCAACGGGTTCAAGAACCTTCGGAACCGCAGATACGATTCAAATTGCCGGAACATTTACCCCAGGTACTAATAGTTACACAACGGTAAATTCCACCGTTGAGTTTCAAGGCACATCAGCACAATCTATCCCTGCGTTTAATTATCATAATTTGGTAGTAAGCAATAATAGAGGTACAAATAATATTACCCTTGCTTCTGGCACCATCGGTGTTGGAGGTACATTCACCAACAATGCTAGCTTCACAAGCGGAGGATTTGTTAGTACAAATAATACCATCAACTATAATGGTTCGGGGCCACAGTCTGTAGCAGCATTCAATTACAACAACTTAACAATTTCTGGCCCACGCACTGCTGGAGATATCACATTCCCTGCGGCAGTCGTTGGGATAGCAGGAGTTTTTAATCCAAGTGCAGCTTTTTCTTCAGGCACTTACATCACTTCCTCTGGAACGATTAATTATAATGGGAGCAGCAATCAAAGCATAACTGGGTTTACTTACAATAATTTAAGCTTAAATGGAGGCAGCACCAAACTGGCAGTTGGTTTACTTACCATTAACGGATTACTTGATATTGGGTCAGGTGTATTGTCACTTGGAACATCTAATCTTATTCTGAATGGTACGTATTCGAGCAGCGGTTCAATAAGTGGAACATCTTCGTCAAGGTTAATTATTAACGGAACGGGAGCCTTGTCTGCATTCTCATTTCAAAGTGGCGGACAAGCATTAAAAACATTAATCTTAAACAGGACTTCAGGTAATTTTATTTTAGGATCGAATATTGCCATTGCGGATTCGCTTACCCTTACAAATGGAAATGTGATCATCGGTTCGCAAACACTTACTATTAATGGAGTTATTACGCGTACAAATGGATTGCTGCAAGCAGGCTCTACGTCAAATCTGAGTATTGGTGGTTCAGGCACTTTAAACAATCTATTATTTGTTACCGGAACAGATTCATTTAACAATGTTACGATTAACCGTTTAAGCAGTGGTCTTGTTTCGCTTGCAAGCAGTTGGAAAATTGGGGGAGTCCTTACATTAACACAAGGGTCATTAGCTATTGGCAACAACACATTGATTTTAAATGGAACATCGACTAGAACAAATGGGTTCTTGGCTGGAAGTGCCAATTCAAATTTAACTATTGGTGGTACGACAGGAGGAGAATTTGGCTTTATTGCATTTGCTACCGGAGACGAAACCTTGCAAAACTTAACCATAAATAGGTCTGGAGTAAATGCGAATGTTACGTTAGCAAGCAACCTTACGGTTAACAATGTTTTGGAAAGAACAAATGGATCATTTACGTTAGGCATAAATACCCTCACCTTAAACGGAACAGTAACAGGACCGAATGGATTTGTGGGTAGCAATAGTTCAAGCATTGTAATTGGGGGGAGTGGTAATTTTGGCACATTAAGACTTGTAACCAATACCAATTTATTGAACCTAACAATTAATAGAAGCTCCTCTGGTTCTGTTACTTTAGGAAGTAATTTAGGAATTGCGTCAACGGGTGGGATTACGCTAAGTAATGGAGTATTGGTCTTAAATGGAAATACCTTAACCATAAATGGTAACCATTCACGCACTAGCGGTACAATAACAGGAAGCAATACTTCAACAATTGTACTAAGGAGGGGGCTTCCTTTTTCAAGTGCACTTGCATTTACCGCAGGGGCACAAGAACTTGGTGTACTCACAGTGAATGGGGCGGGTGGTTCTTTTCCTCTTGGTAGCGACCTCACTGTTCTAACAACCCTCAATATGAACCAAGGTGTCTTGAGTATTAATAACCAAACGCTAACAATCGAGGGACAGATTAGTGGTACGAATGCTACTTTTAGTGGGAGCTTGAATTCGAGCTTGGTTATTAATGGAACAGGTCCGCTAACAGCGTCTAGCATTGGTTTCACTACTGGAGCTCGAGAGTTAAATACATTTACCTTTAACCGGGCTGGTGCTTCACTTAATTTAAGTAGCGATTTGGCCATTTCAAATATTGGAAATTTCGAAGAAGGTACATTGAACTTAAATGGAAACACCCTCACACTTCAAGGGACTGTTAATCGAACAAATGGATTGATTAATGCTTCTGGAGTGAATTCAACAATCGCAATGAATGGAAGTGTTTCGCAAATCATTGCTGATGATATTTTTGTAGACACCCTTGTACGTAACCTAACCATAAACAATGCATCTGGGGTAAGCATGGTTGGTAAAATAAAACTTACAGGGATATTAACACCAACTGCTGGAACCCTCACCACAAATGATAACTTGGTATTAATCAGCAACGCTTCTGGAACCGGAAGAATTGCAGCTGGCTCTGGGTCATATATTACAGGAGATGTTACAGCCCAGCGTTTTGTTGATTCTACCGGCAGAAGGTGGCGCTTTATGGCAAGTCCAGTAACAGGCACAACTGTGCAAGATTGGCAAGATGAAACACATATTACTGGCCCTGGTGGTGCTGTAAACGGTTTTGATCCAAGCAGCAATAACACGCCTAGTATTTTTAGCTACAATGAATCATTACCTGGTGATTTAAATCAAGGTTTTGTTGCTCCAACAAATATCAATCAAGGTTTAGGAGTGGGCGTGGGTTACCGGATATTCATCAGAGGAGACAGAACTCCATCTAGGTTAACAGGATCACTCTCTACGCAAGGCGCAGTTACACTTGATTTGGTGGGTCCTGTGAATATAGGCGATATCTCCATGCCAGTTACATATACTTCACATAATGGTGTTGCAAACGATGGTTGGAATCTACTTGGTAATCCTTACCCTTGTGATTACGATTGGAATGCATACCATGATGCTGGCAGGAATGATGTTATTGATTCAACAACGGGCACAAATTATACAAAAATTAGCCCAGTGATTTATGTATTAAATGCAATCTCTAACGGTTATGATTCTTACAATGCAAAATCAAATATTGGTATTGGTGCATTGTCAGGCGGGATTATTCCGCATGGGGCTGCTTTTTGGGTGAAAGCAACGGCATTGTCTCCTTCAATGACTTTTGTAGAACCTTACAAAACAAATTTAAGTGCAGGCAATATTTACAAAGCTGAGAATACGGCCTTTAGAATCAAGTTGATTAGAGATGGTATCAACACGGATGAACTCGCAGTGAAATACATGACCGGGAGTATGGTAAATTTTGATGGTTATGATATTCAAAAATTATCTGGGGCCGTTAATATATCTGCTTATGGAGCAGACAGCATATTGCTCGCAGCCACAGTGAGGCCAATTCCTTTGGGCAATGATACCATTAGATTACGCATTGCAGTGGGGTCAAGTGCATCTATGAATGGAACATACACACTTGATTTTCGTAATACAGAATCAATCTCCTTACTCGACCAGCTCTGGCTGGTAGACAACTATTTGGGTACCATAACAGACTTGCAATTAAATCCTACATACACGTTTACGATTACTACGAGTATCTCAGCCACGCAGGGCTCAGGTCGTTTCTATTTGGTAGTTGGAAATAATAGCCAATTGCCAGTTACGTTGATTCAATTTAGGGCCCGTTCTATAGATGGTCAGAAGGTTGGCTTGACATGGAGTACCGCTCAAGAAATAAACAATAAAGGATTTACGGTTGAGCGAAGTATTGACGGTAAAACGTTCAATCCAATTGGTTTTGTTGATGGTAAAGGAAATGCAAATAGGCTTTCAAACTACTCATTTGACGATTTGGTTCCAGAAGCAAACAATTTTTATCGCTTGGCGCAAATTGATTTTAGCGGGGATACCTATTATTCACAAGTGATTCAAGTGAAATTAAACAACAAAACTACCGACCAAGTGTTGATTTCACCAAATCCTGTAAGAAGTGGTGGTACGATCAGTTTGCAATCTGGAGATAGGCAACTGAAAGGCTATCGAATTCTTGATTACAATGGTCAATTCCTTCAAGAAGGGTTTATACAAAACCAATCGAATGAATTGTTAATTCAAAATTGGCCAACAGGAGTGTACTTTTTACAATTACTACTGGAGGACGATACCTTGATTGAGGAAAAGTTAGTTATTGCAGATTAGGATTTCATATAGATTAAGCTGTTGTTTTTGCTAAATAAGTGGTTGTAAAAGCAGATGTTTTGTAAATATCAAGAGTTTCTAGTTGATGCAACCTGAATTTACAAATTGTCATCCTAATAATGGGTTTTAGCATTAAATAGTGCTGACTAAGGGATTTAATGCAACATTAACCTGTATGCATTGGTATTGAGTCGTATTTTGGTATATTTTTGCTTGATTTTTAGATAAGTATATATTGATGAAAACAATTAGTATTCAACGCGCATTTTTGAGTTTGATCTTTACTTTTTTGGGATTATTTTCTCAATTAAGACAGGCCAATGCACAACTATTGCTAGATCCTGCCAGTTCCGGAGGTCCCTTAAGCAATGTAGTTGCATCATCAGGGAGTGCTAATACTTCTATTGCAATAGCTTACTCTATCAGGCAACTCAAAACCACCTATGACCATCCAGCAACCATTACTCCTCCAGCTGCCGTTACTGGATTTACAAATTCAACACAACCACTCTTGCGCGTTCGTAGAAGTTTTGACAACGCTCAATTGGATATTGGTTATGATATTAATGGGAACTTAGATTCTGTAACCCTCAAAAACTTCGTTACAGGGAAAATTGGAATCGCAGGACCAACCAATCCAACTGCAAGTGGTTTTGTTACGGTGTGGTATGATCAAAGTGGAAATAGCAGGGATGCATTTCAAACAAACACAAGCCAGCAACCACGAATCATTAATGCGGGTGTGATAGAACGAAATTCAGGTGGTCAAATAGGATTTTATGGTGTAAGCGGTGGGATGCTTGAGCATCAAACAAGTGCTGGTGCCCCTATGAATGAACCTGCTGGTATCAATATTTATGGAATTGATGCAGATCGGACAATGACAGTGGTATCACAACCGAGAGTGTATGCAAACGGTGGAGCTGCTGATGGAGGAGGTACTTACTTAATTGACAGGAACGGAAGCACCGGTGATCAAGACAGGCCATTAACTTGCTTAAAAGCAGTTAACAACAATTGGACCGCTCAAATCAGGAATTTGGCCGGAGATATATCTTCAAGTTTTGAAGGCTCAGTGCCTATTTCAACCTCACGTAGTGATAATGTATTTTTATTAAGATCAGGTGATCTGTATTCGTTGTATGTAAATGGAATATTTGCGGGCAGCAATACTTTAACCGGTGAAAACCGAATGACTCCTGTTCGTATAGGATACGGAACAAACACGGGTGAACAAGTGTATTATGGTGAGTTCATATTATTTCCATCAGCATTAAGCAACACAAATTTAACAGCCCTAAACAATAGCCAAAACACCTACTTCGTGCTTGGCCCTTCTCCTGGTACTTGGACTGGATTATTAAGCAGTGATTGGAATACCGCAGGCAACTGGAGTAACAATGCTGTACCTTCATCTATTACAGATGTTACAATTCCTGCTGGAGCTACAACACCACTTGTTATCACTTCAGGTCAAACAACCTTAGCTACTAAAAAATTAACTATTGCATCTGGTGCAAGTGTAACCATTAATGGAAACATCAATGTGAATGATAGCTTTGTAATGAATGGAACAACAACGGGTACAGGAACCATTACAATGTCAGGTGCATTGCGTCAAACCATCAGGGGTACAGCAGGTGCAAGTATCAATAATTTGGTTATTGCCAATACAACCGACACCGTTTGGGCAAGCACCAATATCAATATTGCAGGTACATTAACCATTAATGCAAATGCGGAGTTTGGAGCCGTTGCCACAGCAATTGTAAATAGTGCCGCTGCCGCTGGAACTATTACGGGTAATGGAACAGTATTGGTAACACGCACAGCTTCTGTAGCCGATTACCAGAGTCAATATCGTTTTACAACCAATACATTAACCAACTTAACCGTAAACTACCAAGGTGCTGGCGACCAATCCATCAACCTAGGTTTAAACCACGGAAACTTAGCAGTTTCTGGTTCTGGTATTAAAACATTAAGTGGAGCGATTTCAGCTACCAATGTAACAGGATCAATTACAGTTAATGCGGGCACCTTAAGCACTGCAAACAATAATATTGGTTCACCCACCAATCGAACAATCACGATTGGTCCAAACGGTATACTTGATGCCGGAAGTGGTATTATTTCATTCGGAACTGGAACCAAAACAATCACCATTAATGGTACTTTTAGAACAGCTAATACAAATGGTTTCACGGGCTCTGCCACAACGGCAATCGCTAATACAAACACGCCAACGGTAACGCTTGGTGCTGCTTCAACGATTGAATATTCGGCTGCCACTGCACAAACGGTAACCGCACGCACTGACTATGCAAACCTTACGATGAGCAATGGCTCGAAAACAGTTTCGGGAACGATTACATTATCAGGAGCGCTTACGATTAATACAGGCGCAACGTATAATGGTGCTGCTAACCCAGTACTCACAGTAGCCGGTAATTTTACCAACAATGGAACATTTACAAGCGGAACAGGAGCAGTAACATTTAATGGAACAACTGCACAAACAATAACAGGAGCTACCACATTTGGGGGAAATGTTGTTTGGAGTGGTGCTGGACTTAAAACATTGGCTTCCAATATTGTTGTTACTGGCGACCAAAATATTAACAGCGGTGCAACGCTCAATTTGGCAACATTTACTGCAAACAGAAGCGCTGCAGGAGGCACTTTAACAGTTGCAGGTACGTTAAGAGTAGGAGGTAATACTGGTGGACAAACAGGAAGCAATTTCCCACTCAATTTTACTACCAATACCCTTTCTGGAACTGTTATTTATGATGGCTCAAATGCAATTACACAAACCGTGTTTGCCACAACCTATACCAATATTACATTAACAAATGGAAGCGGTTCAGGAACCGCCAATAAAATATCTACGGCAAGTTTTACAGTAAATACAGGAAATTTTACAATTAATACAGGTGCTAGGTTTACACCGGCAGCAGCCAATATTATCAGTGGAACTGGAACATTAACCGGAACTGGAATTGTAGAAGTAACAGGTACAGATTTACCAACACAATATACCATTACCAATAAGGTTCTAACCAACCTAACAATCAACTACGCAGGTGGAACCCAAACTATTCCTAGTGGGACGTACTCGTCTTTAACAGTAACTGGTGGCGGAACTAAAACCTTGGGCGGAGCGGTTACCGTTACAGGTTCTGTTACCATTGATGCAAGCAATACCCTTGATGTATCTGCAAGTAACTTTGCTTTAAACGTTGGAGGTAATTTTACCAACAATGGAACCTTTACGCAAAGAGCAGGGACAGTAACGTTAAACGGGTCGGGATCCCAAACAATTTCTGGCTCTACCACAACCACATTTAACAACTTAACCATCTCTAAAACCACCGATACAACCTTTGTTAATTCTAGTATCAATGTATCGGGTACCTTATCGATTGGGACTTCGGTTAATACCGTATTTTTTCCTTCTGCCACTTCCATCATTAATGCTACGGCTGCTGGAACCCTTTCAGGAACTGGCGGAACAATTTATGTTACTCGTGTTTTAGCTACCGCTGATTTTAGAACCCAATACAATTTTAGCACATATACATTAACTAACCTCACTGTTAATTATTCTGGTGCTGGTAACCAAACCATCAATATCACAGGAACTCCTACTATTAATTATAGCAATTTAGTGGTGAGTGGCTCAGGTACTAAAACGGTTAATGGAGCTATTACTGGTACAAACGTTACTGGCAATATTACGGTGAGTGCTGCAACAATGAGCATGAACAACCAAAATCTGGGCTCACCTGCAAATAGAACTATCACAATAGCTGTTGGCGCTATATTTGATGGTGGATCGGGCATAATTTCATTTGGCGCTACTACAAGAGTTATCAATATTAACGGAACATTTCGAACTGCTAACACTACCGCTTTTTCAGGCAATGTTAATGCTTCAATAAGCAACACGAATACACCTACGATTACACTTGGAACTGCTTCTACTATTGAGTATTATGCGGCAGCAACGCAGCCGGTAACCGCCAGAACTGATTACGTGAATGTAACATTTACGGGAGGTTCGAAGACACTTCCAGCAGGCACGAGAACAATAGCTGGCAATTTGTTAATTAATGCGGGGGCTACCTACAATGGTACAACCAACAATCCAGTAATCACCGTTAATGGGGATTTTACCAATAATGGAACATTTAATCAAGGCACTGGGACTTTTACCTTAGGTTCAACAACCACCCAAAGTGTAGGGGGCACCACCACTACCAGTTTTGGTAATATTACTTTTAGCGGATCAGGTGGAGTAGCTACATTAACAGCAAATATTCAAATAACAGGAAACCTTACAGTAAGCACGGGTAAAACATTAAACCTGTCAACATTTACCGCAAATAGAACGGCCGCTGGAGGCACTTTATCTGTTGCGGGCACCTTGAGGGTTGGAGGAACTACAGGAGGGCAAGCTGGAAGTAATTTCCCATCTAATTTCACCACATTTACCCCAACAGGTGGAACCGTTGAATATTATGCAAATGGCGGTACAACCCAAACGGTATTTGCTACAACTTATAATAACTTAACGCTTACCAATGCTAACGGGTTGGATACAGCATTTAAAATTTCAACAGGAAATATAGGAATAGGTGCTGGAACGTTTAGCATCGGTTTGCGTGTTCGTTTTCAACCAGCAGCAGGAAACGTTATCACCGGTGCAGGTGGAACCCTAACAGGATTTGGCTCAATTGATGTTTCTGGAACTGCAGATTTGGCAACGCAATACAATATTACTACGCGTACGTTAACTAATCTTACAGTTAATTATACGGGGACTACACAAACCATTGCTGCGGGGACCTATCCGTTGTTAACTATTTCGGGTGGTGGAACCAAAACACTCGGTGGAGCGGTTATTAGTACGGGTACGGTTACCATTAATTCTGGTAATACGCTTGACGTTTCTACTAGTAACTTTACCTTAAATGTTGGGGGCGATTGGACCAATAATGGAACCTTTGTGCAGCGTTCGGGTACAGTTAACTTTGATGGGATTAACGCACAAAGCATTGGAGGAACAACAGCTACTACATTTAACAATTTAACCATCAGCAATACGGCTGCTGCCGTTTCCGTAACCAATAATATCAATGTTCAAGGTACCCTTAATGTTAACGGTACAAATGCCCAACTTTCTCCTTCGGCAACCAGCGTAATCAATAGTGGAGGGGCTGGAACATCTATCTTAACTGGTACTGGAATTGTTTATGTTTCGAGAGTCGCAGTGACTGCCGATTTTAAAAATCAGTATGTTTTTAATACATACACATTGGGAACATTAACTGTTAATTACAATGGTAGTGGAAACCAAACTGTTAATTTCGGGGGAACGCCCGCAGTTAACTACAGCAATTTGATTATTAGCGGTAGTGGAATTAAAACAATGGATGCAGCAATTACTGCAACAAACCTAACAGGCAATCTCACGGTTAACTCAGGAACCTTCTTTACCAATAACTTGAATATCGGTTCACCTGCCAATCGAACAATTACGGTAGCCACAGGCGCAATATTTGATGCTGGTACAAGCGTTATTACTTATGGAGCAACCATTAGGGTATTAAACCTAAATGGAACATTTAGAACAGCTAATACCAACGGTTTCTCTGGAGGGGCTTCTACTTCTATTGCTAGCACAAACACTCCAACACTTGTGTTAAATAGTGCTTCAACTGTTGAGTATTATGGTGTAGGCGCGCAAACCATTACGTTGAGCCATAATTATGGTAATTTGCAAATCAATGGAGTTGGAACCAAAACGTTAGCCGCAGCTATTACAACCACCAACGTAACCGGAGATATCATTGTATCATCGGGTAATTTAAGTAATGGAGGATTTGCGATTACCGGTAATAATGACAACGAAATTAATATTGGGGCTGGTGATTCATTATCATTAACAAGCACTTCAAGTTTCCCAAGCGGCTTTGGTACATTTACCATTGCCAATACAAGTACAGTATTGTATTCGGGTGCAAATCAAAACATTGCCAGCCGCAGCTATGGAAATTTGGTAGCATCAGGTACCGGCACAAAAGTTTTATTAGGCAATACCACTGTTAATGGAAACCTAACAACAAGCGGTACTGGTTTTAGCGCCTCTAGTTTCACATTAACTGTTAACGGCAATTGGATAAACAATGGCACATTTACAGCATCAACGAGTACGGTGATATTGAGTGGAACAAGTTCACAGGGGATATCAGGAAGTACATCACCAACGTTTAATAACT